>NZ_JBWKVP010000007.1:0-165827 GCF_059421765.1 Stenotrophomonas sp. GW821-FHT02D01 | reverse complement strand
TTGGCGCCATGGATGGCGCCATCGAGCCCCCATGGATGGGTTTACGGCGTGTCCTGCAAGCCCACACCGCCCCGCCATCCCACGGATAGCCAGCTGTTGCTGTTGCTTGCGCAGTGGCCTCTGCAGGTGCAGGGCGCAGCCCTGCCGAACCCACTACTCCGCTACGTGCTCGACCTCGCGCGGTTCCGGCTTGGTGTCGGGCAGCTGCCAGAAGATCAGCGTCGACGTGAGCGTGATCGCGCCCACGCACAGGAACGTGGCGTGCAGCGCAGCCGTGGCGCCGTGGCCTTCCAGCTGCGTGCCGAATGCGGCCAGCAGGCTGCCTGCGGCGGCTGCACCGAAGCCGGCGGCGAGCATCATCACCATCGACAGCAGGCTGTTGCCGGAACTGGCAAACTCGCGGTCGAGGTCGCGCAGGGTGACGGTGTTCATCACGGTGAACTGCAGCGAATTGACCGCACCGAAGAAGGCCAGTTGCAGCAGGCGCACGGACAGGTGCTGGCCCGGTGTCATCAGGATGAAGCTGGCCATCGCCAGGCCGACCAGCACGGTGTTGGTCATCAGCACGCGGCGATAGCCGTAGCGTTCAACCAGTTTCACCGCCAGCTTCTTCGACACCATGCCTGCGGCGGCCACCGGCACCATCATCAGGCCGGCGTTCATCGGCCCGAGGCCAAGGCCGACCTGCAGCAGCAGCGGAATCAGCATCGGCATGGCACTGCTGCCGATGCGCGAGAACAGGTTGCCGAGAATGCCGATGCGGTAGCTGGGCACGCGGAACAGTGCCAGGGAGAACAGCGGCGCCGTTGAGTTTGCTGCGTGCAGCCAGTAGCCGACCAGCGCGGCCAGGCCGGCCACGGTCATCAGCATCACCAGCGCGTGTGGTGTACCGAGCCCGGAAATCCCATCCAGTGCCAGCGACAGCACCACCATCGCAAAGGCCAGCATGGCGTAGCCGCGAAGGTCGAACCGGGTGCGGTGGCTGGCGTAGTGGTCGGGCATGATCTTCATCGCCGCGATGAAGCCGATGACGCCGATCGGCAGGTTGATCAGGAACACCCAGTGCCACGAGGCGATCTCGACCAGCCAACCGCCCAGCGTGGGGCCGATCAGCGGACCCACCAATGCGGGAATGGCGATGAAGCTCATCGCACGCAGGAAGTCCTCGCGTGGCACCGAGCGCATCACCGCCAGGCGCCCGACCGGCAGCAGCATCGCGCCGCCGATGCCCTGCAGTACGCGCGCGGCCACCAGCTGATGCAGCTGCTGCGCCATCGCGCAGGCCAGCGAGCCGAGGGTGAACAGGATGATCGCCACCAGGAAGGTGCGACGGGTGCCGTAGCGGTCGGCGATCCAGCCGGAGGCGGGAATGAAGGTGGCCACTGCCAGCGCGTAGCTGAAGACCACCGACTGCATCTGCAGCGGGCTTTCGCCTAGGCTGGCCGCCATCGCCGGCAAGGCCGTGTTGACGATGGTCGAGTCCAGCATCTGCATGAAGATCGCCAGCGAAACCAGCCACAGCAGGGGACGCTGGCGGGTGTAGGTCGATGGCGCTGTGGACATGGGGCGTGGCCGGTGCAACGTGGGGGCGCCATGATCGCGCACTGCGGGTCACGGCGCGATCAACATCGCGCCGTGATTGCCTGCGCGATGCTCAGCGTTGGCTGTGTGCGTGCACTGCGTCGACCAGCACCTGTACATGGGCCGGGTCCATGTCCGGCGACATGCCGTGGCCGAGGTTGAACACATGGCCCTCGCGCGAACCACCGTTGCCGGCGGCATAGGTATCGAGCACGCGTGCGGCCGCCGCGGCGATCGCATCGGGCGAGGCATACAACGTGGTCGGGTCCAGGTTGCCCTGCAGGGCTACGCGGCCACCGGTGCGGCGCAGCGCTTCGTCCAGGTCCAGCGTCCAGTCCAGGCCGAGCGCATCGGCGCCGGTCTGCGACAGCGCTTCCAGGTGCAGGCCGGTGCCCTTGCCGAACAGGATCAGTGGCGTGCGCTCGCTGCCTTCGCCGCGCTCCAGGCTTTCGGCGATACGCTGCAGGTAGCGCAGCGAGAACTCGCGGTACATCGCCGGCGACAGCACGCCGCCCCACGTGTCGAACACCTGCAGTGCCTGCGCACCGGCGGCGCGCTGCGCGCCGAGGTAGGCAATCACCGCGTCGGTGGTTACCTCCAGCAGGCGGTGCAGGGCCTGCGGATGGTTCAGTGCCATCGCCTTGATGCGTGCGAAATCCTTGCTGCCGCCGCCTTCGACCATGTAGCAGGCCAACGTCCACGGGCTGCCGGAGAAACCGATCAGCGGCACCTGGCCATCCAGTTCGCGGCGGATCAGGCGCACCGCGTCCATCACATAGCCCAGATCCTGCTCCATGTCCGGTACCGCCAGCTTGGCGATGGCCGCTTCATCGCGCACCGGGTGACGGAACTTTGGGCCTTCGCCTTCGACGAAGTACAGCTCCAGGCCCATGGCATCGGGAATGGTGAGGATGTCCGAGAACAGGATGGCCGCGTCCAGCGGGAAGCGGCGCAGCGGCTGCAGGGTGACTTCGCAGGCGATCTCCGGGTTCTTGGCCATGGCCAGGAAGCTGCCGGCCTTGGCCCGGGTGGCGCGATACTCCGGCAGGTAGCGACCGGCCTGGCGCATCAGCCAGACAGGGGTGCAGTCCACCGGTTCGCGGCGCAGGGCGCGCAGCAGGCGATCGTTGCGGAGAGGGCTGGTCACAGTGGGCATTCCTTGGGCGAAATGGGCAGCGGCGCAGTCAGTCGCCGTGCGAAAGAATCTGGAAGCCCCGATGCAGTTCGGCATCGCGGGCCTTGTCGTAGGCGTGGCGGGCTTCGTCGGCCGTCAGGTACAGCTCTCGCCGCAGCTGCGAGCGGGCGCCGACGCGGCCGGATTCACGCAGCAGTTCCCAGCCGCCGAACAGGTCCGGGACCAGGGTCAGGCGCAGGAAGCGCGGTGCCTGGGCACCGTCGGCGGGTTGTTGCAGGTGGACGTGCATGGTGTCGATTGTAGCGGGGGTGGTGTGACCCCTGCCGCAACGCTGACCTGGTAGTGCCGGCCGCTGGCCGGCAACGTCATGAAGGTCGGTGGTGTAGCGTGGATGCCGGCCAGCGGCCGGCACTACCGCTCAGTGGCCGCCCAGCACCTTCAGTACCGCCGCTTCATCCACGTCCGGTACGACTTCGGCGCGGCCCATGCCACGCCACAGCACCAGGCGCAGGCGGCCGGCTACATTCTTCTTGTCCAGGCGCATGCGGCCGAGCAGGGCCTGCGGGTCCAGCCCGGCGGGAATTGCCACCGGCAAGCCAAGCTGTTCGAGCAGCGCCTGCAGGCGCACCCGGTCGGCGTCGTCGGCCAGGCCCAGGTGGGTGGAGAGGCGTGCCGCCAGCACCATGCCCACTGCTACGGCTTCACCGTGGTTCAGTGCATCGCGTCCCGGTGCGGAGTAGCCCTGTTCGGTTTCGATGGCGTGGCCGAAGGTATGGCCAAGATTGAGCAGGGCGCGCTCGCCCTTCTCGAAGGGATCGCGCTCGACGATGGCGGCCTTGTGCCGGCAGCTGCGGGCGATGGCCTCGGCGATGACCGCATCCTCGCCGGCCGCCAGTGCCTCGGCATGCTGCTGCAGCCATTCGAAGAACACCGCATCACCCAGTGCGCCGTACTTCACCACTTCGGCCAGGCCGGCGCGTAGCTCGCGCGGCGGCAGGGTGGCCAGCACGCGGGTATCGGCGATCACCGCACGCGGTGGGTGGAACGCACCGACCAGGTTCTTGCCGGCCGGGATATCCACGGCGGTCTTGCCGCCCACCGAGGAGTCGACCATCGCCAGCAGCGTGGTTGGCAGCTGCACGCAGTCGACGCCGCGCATCCAGCAGGCCGCGGCGAAGCCGGCGAGGTCGCCGACCACACCACCACCGAGGGCGAACACGCAGGCATCGCGGGTCGCGCCGAGCGCGGCCAGCGCCTCGATGACCGAGCCGAACTCGGCCAGGGTCTTGGAGGCTTCACCGGCGGCCAGCACATGCTCACCCACGATCAGGTCCGGGCGTGCGGCCAGCAGCGTCTGCCTGACGGCATCCAGATAGCGCGGAGCAACCTCGCTGTCGCTGACCAGCAAGACATGGCGGCCACGCACATGGCGGGCCAGTGCGGCGCCGTCGGCCTGGGCGCCGGCACCGATGGTGATGGAATAGGGACGGTCGCCGCCAACGGCGACCTGCAGCAGGGCAGGGGAGGTCATGCAGTGGGGTCCTGTCGCTGCCAGTGCGTGGCCAGCTTGACGACAAGCTGGGCAGTGGCATCGGCGGCGGTAAACGGGTCGGTATCAAGAGTGACATCGGCCAGGTCGCGATACAGCGGGTCGCGATGCGCGGCCAGATCATGCAGCACCTGTTCGCGGTCCGGCCGCTGCAGCAGTGGCCGGGCCTTGTCGCGTGACAGGCGCTCCAGCTGGGCTGCGACGCTGACCCGCAGGTAGACGACAAAGCCTCGCTTGGCGATCAGGGCGCGATTGTCCGGGTCAAGCACGGCACCGCCGCCGGTGGACACCAGCTGGCCACGGCCGGCCAGCACCTGCGCCAGCGCCTGGCGCTCATGGGCGCGGAAGCCGGCTTCGCCGGAATGCTCGAAGATCGTGGGGATGCTGGCCCCGGTCGCATCGACGATGGCTTGGTCGACGTCGACGAAGTCCAGCGTGAAGCGCTCGGCGAGGCGGCGGCCGATGCAGGTTTTACCGGCGCCCATCGGGCCGATCAGGATCAGGTTCGGAGCGGGATTCATGCCCTCTGATGCTAACACCTCCGTGCCTTGGCCTTTACGTTCTTCACGGCAGGGTGGGGGTTCCTGCGGGGTATCCCGCGCCTGATGGAGTGCCTGCCATGTCGGTTGCCAAGGTCATCGAAATCAATGCGTCCTCGCCCAAGAGCGTGGAGGACGCAGTGCGCAGCGGATTGAAGAAGGTGTCCGGGACGGTCAAGGGCATCCAGGGCGCCTGGATCAACGAGACCAAGGTGGTCACCGACGGCAACGGTGAGATCACCGAATGGCGGGTGAACCTGCGGGTCACCTTCCTGGTGGAGTGAGGCTGCTCAGCGCAGCCCTTGCACCTGGCGCTGGGCATCCAGCGCCACTACCCGGTCGGCAATGGCCGGCAGCGCACGCAACGCCTGCCGGCTGACCCGCTCGTAGTACTGCACGAAGCGCTCCAGCTGGGGCCGGTTCATACCGTGCCGCCCCGGCTGGGCCGCCTGCAGGTTCTGCTCCTGCTGCCAGCGCCAACGCGGCACCACCGAAAAATCAGGGGGTTGCAGGAACCACAGGCGGTCACAGCGCTGCCACAGCGCCGGGTAGTCGCGGGCCAGCGCCTGGTTGCACCAGCGCCGCCAACGGCCATCGGCATCGGCCTCGCGCTCCAGCGCATTGAGCGGCGCCTCCAGTTCGGCATCGTCCTGCGCCGGGGTACCCAGGAACCAGCCCTCGAACACCAGCAGGTCCAGCGGCGTTTGCAGCTGCGGCCACTGCGCTTCGGGCAGGCGCTCGTCGGCCAGCTTGTCGAAGCGGGGCAGGGCCAGGGGCTGTCGAGCTGCCACTGCGTCCAGTACCGCATGTGCCAGCGGCAGGTCGTGTGTGCCCGGTGGGCCACGGGTGATCAACAACGGATGCACCTGCCGGGCCAGGCGCTGGCGTTGTGCGCGGGTCAGGTAGACATCGTCGATGGACAGCGTTGCGGCGTTCAGGCCACGCGCCTGGGCACGGGCAACCACCTGCGAGGCCAGCGTCGATTTGCCGCTCCCCTGCAGGCCGCTGATCGCCAATACTGGAACGGCTGTGCTGCTGCCCAGCGCGTCATCCAGCGCCTGCTCGACCACTGTTTCGGGGAATCCTTTCACCTGGGGCATGTACGCAGCGGCGACCATGCCGCCACAATAGCCCAAACCGTGTGAGAAGAATGCTGTCATGAGCGACCTGTACGCCGAAGCCCTGTCGACCTTTGCCGCCCTTTTCGAAGAAGCGAAACAGAGCCGCGAAGTCGAGCCCAATGCGATGACCGTGGCGACCGCCGATGTGCAGGGCCGGCCATCGGCGCGCACCGTGCTGTTGAAGGCGTTCGACGAGCGCGGCTTCGTGTTCTACACCCACCTGGACAGCCACAAGGGCAACGAGCTGCAGGCCAATCCGCAGGCGGCGCTGCTGTTCCTGTGGCGCAGCCTGCGCGAGGCCGGCATCCAGGTGCGCATCGAGGGACGCGTGGAGCAGGTGGCCGATGCCGAGGCCGACGCCTATTTCGCCAGCCGTCCGCGCATGAGCCAGATCGGCGCGTGGGCGTCGCTGCAGTCGAAGACGTTGAACTCGCGCGAGGAGTTCGACGCGCGCGTGGCCGAGGTCGAGGCGCGCTTCGAGGGCAAGGACGTGCCGCGTCCGGACGGTTGGAGTGGTCTGCGGGTGGTGCCTGACCGCATCGAGTTCTGGTACGGCGCGCAGTTCCGCCTGCACGAGCGCTGGTGCTATGAAGCCGGTGCCGAAGGGCGCTGGAGCAAGCGCTTGTTGTACCCGTAAGGCACCGTGATGCAACGCGTGCCGCTGTATCGCGTGGTGGTGTTCGTGCCGGTGCCTGCCCTGGAGGCGGTGAAGCAGGGCATCCTTTCGGTGGATGCACTGGTGGCTGGCGATTACGAGCACGGCATGTGGTGGTCCGTGCCGGGGTTCGAACAGTTCCGGCCACGCGTGGGTGCGATCCCCACGCAGGGCGAGGCGGGGCAGACCGAGGTGGTCGACAGCGTGCGGCTGGAGTTCTGCCTGCCGCGCGATCCGCAGCGGCTACAGCGCATCCTCGAGCACGGCATCGTGCCGCATCACCCGTGGCAGGTGCCGGTGGTGCAGGTGGAAGAGATCGAGCTGCTGCTGGCCGGTAGATCCACGCCATGCGTGGATGGAAAGGTCGGTACACCTGCATCGTAGGGTCGAGCCTGTACGACTGCCATTGTTCCAACGCGTACCACTGCGAGAGCCGTTTGTCGCGAACGGACCGGCCAGCTTCATGTGCGAGCAGGTCAGCAACCGGCAGACTCCGACGAACGTCCTCGACTTCCGGAATTGCCATGCCCTCCTGGCGTTGCCTGTTTGCCGTGCCATCGCCGCGCCAGGGCGTGGAAGCGTTCCTGCTGCTGCTCGCCCGCATCGTCGCCGGCGTGATGTTCTGCGTATCCGGCTGGAACAAGCTGTTCACCGACGCCGGGCGCGAGCGCATGGTGCACACGCTGGTCGATGCGGGCATTCCATTTCCGGTACTCAGCGCGCCGGTGCTCGGGGCCATTGAGTGGATTGCCGGTGGCCTGTTGGTGCTGGGCCTGTTGACCCGCCCCTCGGCATTGCTGCTGGCGGCGATCTGCGCGGTAGCGGCGCTCACCGATGGCATTGCGCGCATTCCTGCGGGGCTGAGCGTGCTGGATTGGCTGAGCTGGTTCTTCTACCTGAGCGAAGTACCGCTGGGCGTGCTGCTGCTATGGGTTGCGGCCGTGGGCAGTGGACGGTTCGCCATCGAAGCGCGCGCGGCGCTCCAGTAGATCCACGCCATGCGTGGATGGGGTACCTGGGAAAAAGCGGTGCGAACCAAGGTTGGCACCCACCAGAGATCGGTTTGCACCACCCAGACGGCAGGACGTTACAACCCCTCCGCGCGCAGCCACCGCCACAGCGTGGTGCGTGACACACCCAGCGCCTGCGCCATGCCTTCGCGGTCATTGCGGTGTTCCTGCAGCAGCGCTTGCAGCTGCGCACGCGGCGGGCGCTTGCCGTTGCTTTCCACTGGCAGTGTGGCGGCGCCTTCGTTCACCAGCTCCGGCGCCAGCTGCAGCAGGCGGGCTGCATCGATCAGCCCTTCACTGGGCTGCCAGTGGATGCGCAGCCTATCCACCAGGTTGCGCAGTTCACGCACATTGCCTGGCCAATCGGCTGCGCTGAGCAGCGCCAGCGCTTCTGCATCCAGCGGTGCATCGATGCCGCGCAGTTCGCGGAAGAAGTGCGTGGTCAGCAGCGGGATATCGCCTCGCCGTGCACGCAGAGTGGGCAGTGCGATGCGCAGCGCGGCCAGCCGGTAATACAGGTCGCGGCGGAAGCTGCCGACCGCCGCGCGCTGCTCCAGCGATTGCAGGGTGGCGGCGACCACGCGCAGATCGACTGGAGTCGGTTCGGTGGCGCCCACGCGCAGCACTTCGCGTTCTTCCAGCACCCGCAGCAGGCGGGTCTGCAATGGCAGCGGCAGTTCGCCTATCTCGTCCAGGAACAACGTGCCGCCATCGGCTGCCTCGACCAAGCCGACGCGCCCCCCGCGACGCGCACCGGTGAAGGCGCCGTCGCTGTAGCCGAACAGCTCCGCTTCCAGCAGTGATTCGCTGATCGCACCGCAGTTCAGCGCAACGAAGCGACCGCGACGACCGCTGGCGGCGTGCAGCTGGCGTGCAACCAGTTCCTTGCCGGTGCCGGTCTCGCCGGTAACCAGCACGGTGCTGTCGTGCGGGGCGTACAGCGCGATCTGTGCGCGCACGTCGGCCATCGCATTGCTGTCGCCGAGCAGGGCATGCGCATCGTTGCGTGCGGCGGTGCGGCGGCGCGGAGCCGGCCGGCTGCCGCCGGAGCGGGCCATGGCCTGGGTCAGCTCCAGCGCATGCTCGAACGCCTGCCGCACCGAATCAGCCGAGTACAGCAGCACGCCGGGCAGTCCGGCCTGTTCGGCATGGTCGATGGCCATGCCGGTGCCGACGATCACTTCGATGCCGTTGGCGCGCAGGTCGGCGATGCAGTCGCGGGCATCTTCGCGGGTGACGAAGCGGCGGTGCTCGATGTCCAGGCCGAAGCTCTGCTGGAAGCTGCTGAACACCGGCACGTCGCTGGCATGGGTGACCAGGCCGATGCGTGGGGCGATGCGGCGGGCGCGCGCCAGCGCTTCCATCAGGTCGAAGCCATTGGCGTGGATCGGTACCAGCGGCAGGTCCAGGCGACCGCGCAACCAGGCCGCGTTTGAGCCGCCGGCAATCACCACGTCGCAGTGCTCGCGGCGCAGGCGCTGGCCGATCACTTCCACGGCTTCCTCGAAGCCCAGGTTGATCTGCTCGATGCGTGCGCGGCGGTCGAACTCGGGAATGACATCGCCAAGCAGGCCGGTCAGGCGCGAGACGCTGACCGTCCAGATCACCGGGCGGCCGGGGTCGGCATCGGCGTGGCGCAGGGGTGAGCGGGGCAGGTACATGCAACGGAGACCGGGAGGCGATGTTTCATGATACATCCGTTTCAATGTTTCATATGTTTCAGTGTTGCGGGCCGGTCATCCCCGTGAAATCAATCGCTTGCAGGTTGGCATGGTGTTTGCGCTTACCCCTGTGTCCTTCAACCTGGATCGCCGCATGACCGTTTCGACCCTCTCTTCCGCCGGTGCCCGCTTCCGCGAGGCGCTGGCTGCCGAATCGCCGCTGCAGGTGATCGGCGCGATCAACGCCAACCATGCGCTGCTGGCAAAGCGCGCGGGTTTCCGTGCCATCTACCTGTCCGGCGGTGGCGTGGCCGCCGGCTCGCTGGGCCTGCCGGACCTGGGCATCAACACCCTGGAAGACGTGCTGGTGGACGTGCGCCGCATCACCGACGTCTGCGACCTGCCGCTGATGGTCGACATCGACACCGGCTTTGGCCCCAGCGCGTTCAACATCGCGCGCACCGTGAAGTCGCTGATCAAGGCGGGCGCGGCCGCCTGTCATATCGAAGACCAGGTCGGCGCCAAGCGCTGTGGTCATCGCCCGGGCAAGGAGATCGTCTCGCAGGGCGAAATGGTCGACCGCGTGAAGGCCGCAGCCGATGCCAAGACCGATCCGGACTTCTTCCTGATCGCGCGCACCGACGCCATCCAGGTGGACGGCGTGGACAAGGCCATCGAACGTGCCATCGCCTGCGTCGAAGCCGGTGCCGACGGCATCTTCGCCGAGGCCGCTTATGACCTGGATACCTACCGCCGCTTCGTCGATGCGGTGAAGGTGCCGGTACTGGCCAACATCACTGAATTCGGCGCGACCCCCTTGTTCAGCCGCGACGAGCTGGCCTCGGCCGGCGTTGCCATCCAGCTGTTCCCGCTGTCGGCGTTCCGCGCCGCCAACAAGGCCGCCGAGAACGTCTACCAGACGGTCCGCCGTGAAGGCCACCAGCGCAACCTGATCGACAGCATGCAGACCCGCGAGGAGCTGTATGACCGTATCGGCTACCACGCCTTCGAGCAGCAGCTCGATGCGCTGTTCGCCGCCAAGAAATAAGCAGTACCCTGCACCATCAAGTTTCGGAGGGAAACATGAACGATACGACCGCAACCCCGACCTTCAAGCCGAAGAAGTCCGTCGCCCTGTCCGGCACCGCTGCCGGCAACACCGCGCTGTGCAGCGTCGGCCGCAGTGGCAACGACCTGCACTACCGTGGCTACGACATCCTGGACCTGGCCAACACCAGCGAGTTCGAGGAAATCGCCTACCTGCTGGTGCATGGCAAGCTGCCGACCCGCGCCGAGCTGGTTTCGTACAAGGCCAAGCTGAAGTCGCTGCGTGGCATTCCGGCCGCGGTGAAGGCCGCGCTGGAAGAACTGCCGCCGTCGGCGCACCCGATGGATGTGATGCGCACCGGCGTGTCCGTGCTCGGCTGCGTGGCGCCGGAGAAGGACGATCACAATCATCCGGGCGCGCGCGACATCGCCGACAAGCTGATGGCCTGCCTCGGTTCGATGCTGCTGTACTGGTACCACTGGAGCCACAACGGCCGTGCGATCGACGTGGAAACCGACGATGACTCCATCGGTGGCCACTTCCTGCACCTGCTGCACGGCGAGAAGCCGCAGGATTCGTGGGTGAAGGCGATGCACACCTCGCTGATCCTGTACGCCGAGCACGAGTTCAACGCCTCGACCTTCGCCTGCCGCGTCATCGCCGGCACCGGCAGCGACATGTACAGCGCGATCTGCGGTGGCATCGGCGCGCTGCGTGGCCCCAAGCACGGCGGCGCCAACGAAGTGGCGTTCGAAGTGCAGAAGCGCTATGACAATCCGGACGAAGCCGAGGAAGACATCAAGGCCCGGGTGGAGCGCAAGGAAGTGGTGATCGGTTTCGGCCACCCGGTCTACACCGTGTCCGATCCGCGCAACAAGGTGATCAAGGACGTCGCCCGCGAACTGTCCGAAGAGCAGTCGAGCATGAAGATGTACGACATCGCCGAGCGCCTGGAAACGGTGATGTGGGACATCAAGAAGATGTTCCCGAACCTGGACTGGTTCAGCGCCGTCAGCTACCACATGATGGGCGTGCCGACCGCGATGTTCACCCCCCTGTTCGTGATCGCCCGCACCGCCGGCTGGAGCGCGCACATCGTCGAACAGCGTATCGACGGCAAGATCATCCGCCCGAGCGCCAACTACATCGGCCCGGAAGATCGCGACTTCGTGGCCATCGACAAGCGTTCCTGATCATCGCCACTGTTGCACTGCTGCATGCATCCGGCCGGCCCCGTGCCGGCCGGATGCCGTCACCGCCGTATTGCCGGCACCCGGCCCGCCACGAGCATTCCGCCAGCCCATGAATACCGATTACCGCAAGACCCTCCCCGGCGCCTCGCTGGACTATTTCGATGCGCGCGCCGCCGTCGACGCGATCCAGCCCGGTGCCTACGCCACGCTTCCGTACGTATCGCGCGTGCTGGCCGAGAACCTGGTGCGTCGCTGCGATCCGGCCACGCTGACCGACTCGCTGAAGCAGCTGATCGAGCGCCGTCGCGACCTGGATTTCCCGTGGTTCCCGGCGCGCGTGGTATGCCATGACATCCTCGGCCAGACCGCGCTGGTGGATCTGGCCGGCCTGCGCGATGCGATCGCCGACAAGGGCGGTGATCCGGCCAAGGTCAACCCGGTGGTGCCGGTGCAGCTGATCGTCGATCACTCGCTGGCAGTGGAGTGCGGTGGTTTCGATCCGCAGGCGTTCGAGAAGAACCGCGCCATCGAGGACCGTCGCAACGAGGACCGCTTCCACTTCATCGACTGGACCAAGCTGGCCTTCGAGAACGTGGACGTGATTCCGCCGGGCAACGGCATCATGCATCAGATCAACCTGGAGAAAATGTCGCCGGTGATCTACGTGCAGGACGGCGTCGCCTTCCCCGATACCTGCGTGGGCACCGACAGCCACACCCCGCATGTGGATGCGCTGGGTGTGATCGCCATCGGCGTGGGCGGCCTGGAAGCAGAGAACGTGATGCTGGGCCGTGCGTCGTGGATGCGCCTGCCGGACATCATCGGTGTCGAGCTGACCGGTCGGCCGCAGCCGGACATCACCGCCACCGACGTGGTGCTGGCCCTGACCGAATTCCTGCGCAAGGAGCGCGTGGTCGGCGCCTGGCTTGAATTCTTCGGCGAAGGTGCCGCTGCACTCACCATCGGTGATCGCGCCACCATCTCCAACATGTGCCCCGAATACGGCGCAACCGCCGCGATGTTCTACATCGACGGCCAGACCATCGACTACCTGCGCCTGACTGGTCGCGAGGAAAAGCAGGTCGCACTGGTTGAAAACTACGCGCGCAGCACCGGCCTGTGGGCCGATGACCTGGCCACTGCGGAATACGAGCGCGTGCTGCACTTCGATCTGTCGACGGTGGTGCGCAACATGGCCGGCCCGAGCAATCCGCATCGCCGCCTGCCGGTATCGGAACTGGTCGAGCGCGGCATCGCCGATGCCGACAAGCTGGAAGCCGGCAAGGCCGAGCAGGCACAGGGCCTGATGCCGGATGGCGCGGTGATCATCGCTGCCATCACCAGCTGCACCAATACCTCCAACCCGCGCAACGTGATCGCCGCCGGCCTGCTGGCACGCAAGGCCAACGAGCGCGGCCTGCTGCGCAAGCCTTGGGTGAAGTCGTCGCTGGCACCTGGTTCCAAGGCCGTGCAGCTGTACCTGGAAGAAGCGGGCCTGCTGCCGGACCTGGAGAAGCTGGGCTTCGGCATCGTCGCCTTCGCCTGCACCACCTGCAATGGCATGAGCGGCGCGCTGGATCCGAAGATCCAGCAGGAAATCATCGACCGTGACCTGTACGCCACGGCGGTACTGTCGGGCAACCGAAACTTCGACGGCCGAATCCATCCATATGCGAAGCAGGCGTTCCTGGCCTCGCCGCCACTGGTGATCGCCTACGCCATCGCCGGCACCATCCGCTTTGACATCGAGAAGGATGTGCTGGGCGTGGACACCGACGGCAACGAGGTGCGCCTGAAGGACATCTGGCCGAGTGATGCCGAGATTGATGCGGTGGTGAAGGCGGCGGTGAAGCCGGAGCAGTTCCGCAGCGTCTACAACCCGATGTTCAACGTACGCGTCGAACACGGCGCAGCGGTGAGCCCGCTGTACGACTGGCGCCCGCAGAGCACCTACATCCGTCGTCCGCCGTACTGGGAAGGTGCACTGGCCGGTGAGCGCTCGCTGGCCGGCATGCGTGCGCTGGCGGTGTTGCCCGACAACATCACCACCGACCACCTGTCGCCGTCCAACGCGATCCTGGCCTCGAGTGCGGCTGGCGAATACCTGGCGAAGATGGGCCTGCCGGAAGAGGACTTCAATTCCTACGCCACCCACCGCGGTGACCACCTGACCGCGCAGCGTGCCACCTTCGCCAATCCGAAGCTGTTCAACGAGATGGTGCGCAATGAAGACGGCAGCGTGAAACAAGGTTCGCTGGCGCGCGTCGAGCCGGAAGGCAAGGTGATGCGCATGTGGGAAGCGATCGAGACCTACATGGAGCGCAAGCAACCGCTGATCATCATCGCCGGTGCCGACTACGGGCAGGGCTCTTCGCGTGACTGGGCCGCCAAGGGCGTGCGCCTGGCTGGCGTGGAGGCCATCGTTGCCGAAGGCTTCGAACGCATCCACCGCACCAACCTGATCGGCATGGGCGTGCTGCCGCTGGAGTTCAAGCCGGGCACCACCCGCCTGACGCTGGGCATCGATGGCACCGAAACCTTCGACGTCATCGGTGAACGTACACCGCGCGCCGAGTTGCGTGTGGTCATCCACCGCCGCGACGGCCAGGACGTGATCGTGCCGGTCACCTGCCGCCTGGACAGTGACGAGGAAGTGGCGATCTACGAGGCCGGCGGCGTACTGCAGCGCTTCGCCCAGGACTTCCTGGAAGGCGCCAAGGTGGCGTAAGGCATCCGACGGCCCGGCAACGGGCCGTCTTTCATTGCAAGGAACCGTTCCATGGCATTTCTCCCGCAACTCCGTATTCCCGCCACCTACATGCGCGGTGGTACCAGCAAGGGCGTGTTCTTCCGCCTGCAGGACCTGCCCGAGGCCGCTCAGGTGCCGGGTGCCGCACGCGATGCGCTGCTGATGCGCGTGATCGGCTCGCCCGACCCGTATGGCAAGCAGACCGACGGCATGGGTGGGGCCACCTCCAGCACCAGCAAGTGCGTGATCATCTCCACCGCCTCGGTGCCGGATCACGACGTGGATTACCTGTATGGTCAGGTGTCGATCGATACCGCATTCGTGGACTGGAGCGGCAACTGCGGCAATCTCAGCACCGCCGTTGGTCCGTTCGCGATCGCCAACGGCCTGATCGATCCGGCCCGGGTGCCGCACGATGGCTTGTGCACCGTGCGCATCTGGCAGGCCAACATCGGCAAGACCATCATCGCCCATGTGCCGATGCGCGATGGGCAGGTGCAGGAGATCGGCGATTTCGAGCTGGATGGCGTGACCTTCCCCGCTGCCGAGATCCAGCTGGAATTCCTCGATCCGTCCGACGATGGTGACGCCGGTGCGATGTTCCCCACCGGCAACCTGGTCGATACGCTGGACGTGCCGGGCGAGGGTAGTTTCGAAGTGACGATGATCACCGCCGGCATCCCGACCATCTTCCTCAACGCCGCCGATCTCGGTTACACCGGCACCGAACTGCAGCCGGCGATCAATGAAGACAAAGCGGCGCTGGAGCGCTTCGAAAAGATCCGTGCCTACGGCGCCCTGCGCATGGGCCTGATCCAGAAACTGGAAGACGCGGGGACCCGCCAGCACACGCCGAAGGTGGCCTTCGTCGCCCCTGCGCAGGACTACGTGTCGTCCAGCGGCAAGGCGATCCCGGCCGAGGACATCGATCTGCATGCCCGCGCGCTGTCGATGGGCAAGCTGCACCACGCGATGATGGGCACCGCTGCAGTGGCGATCGGTACCGCCGCGGCGATCCCCGGCACGCTGGTCAATCGTGCTGCTGGCGGTGGCGAGCGCGAGGCCGTGACCTTCGGGCATCCGTCGGGCACGTTGCGCGTGGGTGCGCAGGCCGCACTCGTTGACGGCCAGTGGACGGTGTCCAAGGCCATCATGAGCCGCAGCGCCCGCGTGCTGATGGAAGGCAAGGTACGCGTGCCGGCCGAGTGATGGCGTGGCGGATGCCATCATCGCGGGTGAGGCTGCACGCGCTTTGGTAGATGCCAACCTTGGTTGGCATGGAAATGGCAACGTCCGGGAAAGACCCCGCGCCAACCAAGGTTGGCCACTACCGGGTCTGGCCCGGCAGGGCAACGCAACGAGGAGATCAATGATGTCCGACAGCCACACCCCATCCAACGCGCGTGCAGCCTGGGATGCGCTGCTGGTGGACATCGTCGACTACGTGCGTGACACGCGCATCGACTCGCCGCTGGCGTTCCAGACCGCGCATCACTGCCTGCTCGACACGCTTGGCTGCGGGTTGGAGGCGCTGTCCTTCCCCGCCTGCAGCAAGCTGCTGGGCCCGCTGGTGCCGGGTATCAGCGTGGCCAACGGCGCGCGCGTTCCCGGCACCAATTTCGTGCTTGATCCGGTGCAGGCGGCCTTCAACATCGGCGCAATGGTGCGCTGGCTGGATTTCAACGACACCTGGCTGGCCGCCGAATGGGGTCACCCCTCGGACAACCTCGGTGGCATCCTCGCCGTGGCCGACTGGCTTGGCCGCAACGCGGCGGCGTTGCGACGCCCGTCGCCGACCGTGCATGACGTGCTGCTGGCGATGATCAAGGCGCACGAGATCCAGGGCGTGCTGGCGTTACGCAACTCTTTCAACCGGGTCGGCCTGGACCACGTGCTGCTGGTCAAGGTGGCCACCACCGCCGTCGTCGCGCAGATGCTGGGGCTGGACCGCGAGCGCATGCTCAATGCGGTGTCGCTGGCCTGGGTGGATGGGCAGGCGCTGCGCACCTACCGGCATGCGCCCAACACCGGTTCGCGCAAAAGCTGGGCAGCCGGTGATGCGACCAGCCGTGGCGTACGCCTGGCGCTGATGGCCGCCACCGGCGAGATGGGCTACCCCAGCGTGCTCAGTGCACCGACCTGGGGCTTCGAAGCGGTATCGATGCATGGCCAGGCGCTGACCCTCGGTCGCCCCTTCGGCAGCTACGTGATGGAGAACGTGCTGTTCAAGATCAGTTTCCCGGCCGAATTCCACGGGCAGACGGCGGTGGAGGCGGCGATCATCCTGCACCAGCAGCTGCGCGCGCAGGGGCGAACGGCCGAGGACATCGAACACATCGCGATCCGTACCCAGGAAGCCTGCATCCGCATCATCGACAAGCAGGGGCCGCTGCACAACCCGGCCGACCGCGATCACTGCGTGCAGTACATGGTGGCCATCGCGCTGCTGCATGGGCGGCTGGTGGCCGAGGATTACGAGGACGACATGGCGGCCGATCCGCGCATTGACGCGCTGCGCGCGAAGATGACCTGCCATGAAGACCCGCAGCTCAGCGCCGACTACCTGGACCCGGACAAGCGCAGCATCGCCAACGGGCTGACGGTGCGCTTCAACGACGGCAGCGCGCTGCCGGAGATGCTGGTGGAGTACCCGCTGGGCCACGCACGCCGGCGCGCAGAGGGTATCCCGCTGCTGATGGACAAGTTCCGTCGGCACCTGGCGCACCGCTTTCCCACCGCCCAGCAGCAGCGCGTCCTGGCCGCCTCGCTGGACCCGGTGGCGCTGGCGGCGATGCCGGTGACCGACTACGTGGACCTGTACCTGCCGGGGTAGGGGGCACTTTGGTAGGTGCCAACCTTGGTTGGCATGGGCCCAACGCCAACCGGGGCGGCGACTACTCCGCCGGGCATGGCCCGGCGCTACCGTTCCGATGCATTCCTGCCGAATCCGCGTCAACGCCTTGACGCGACGCGCCTATAATGGCCACCTCGATCAAGGAGTGACGACATGAGCGGTCCGGCACGGCGGATGCGGTGGGGATGGACGGCAGCATTGCTGGCAGGAGGCCTGTTGCTGGGCCTGGCCGGTTGCCGCAATGACAGCGGGCAGCTGCCAAAGGCCAGCGGCGAAGCCATCGCCACCAAGGCCGAGCAGGTGAAGGAGTTCACCCTGCTGCGTGCCTACCCGGACCAGAAGAGTGAAGGCCTGTCGCTGGCGCTGGAGTTCTCGCGCCCGCTGGTCGGCACCCAGGACTTCGACAAGCTGGTGCGCTTCGAAGAGAAGGTCGGCAACGATGACAGCAGCTGGACCCTGTCCGATGACGGCCTGACCCTGCGCTATCCCTTCGTCGAAGCCGGCAAGGAATTCAGCCTGGTGGTCTCGCCGGACCTGCTGGCCGCCGATGGCAGCCGCCTGGGCAAGGAACTGAAGCAGAAGGTCTTCAGCGGCGAGCTGAAGCCGGTGGCCGGTTTTGCCTCGCAGGGCAGCGTGCTGCCGGCCAAGGACAGCCGCGGCCTGCCGGTGGTGTCGGTGAACGTGCCGGAGGTCGATGTCGAGTTCCTGCGCGTGCGCGAAAAGGATCTGCCGACCTTCTTCAGCCAGTACCAGCGCGGTGGTCGCCGTGGCAGCTGGGAACTGAGCAGCGACTACGAGCGCAGCCCGATCAACAAGCTGGCCGAACCGGTCTACGTCAATCGCTTCATCCTGGGCGGCAAGCAGAACGAGCGGGTGCTGACCTACCTGCCGACCCAGGACATCAAGGAACTGCAGGAGCCGGGGCTGTATTTCGCCCTGCTCAAGCGCACCGGTGACTACGAGGGCGAGTTCGATACCGCATTCTTCTCGGTCAGCGACATCGGCCTGCACACCCGCGCGTACAAGGACAAGCTGTTCGTCCATACCGCCGCGCTGAAGGACGGTGCATCGCTGAAGGGCATCGACCTGCGCGTGCTCGATGCCAAGGGCGAAGTGGTGCTGAAGGGCAGTACCGACAGCAACGGCAATGCGCTGCTGAACTACACCCTGGATGCCACCCACGTGCTGGTGGCAAGCAGCGGCAAGGACACCAGTTTCCTGCCCTTCAACCAGCCGGCGCTGGACCTGAGCGAGTTCGCCGTGGCCGGCCGTGACAACGCCTGGTTCGATGTCTATGCCTGGTCGGGCCGCGACCTGTACCGCCCGGGCGAGACGGTGCGCCTGTCGGCGCTGCTGCGCGACAACGACGGCAAGCCGATCAAGAGCCAGCCGGTGTTCCTGCGCCTGAAGCAGCCCGATGGCAAGACCTTCCGCGAAACCCGCGTGCAGCCGGGCGAGCAGGGCTACATCAACTTCGAGCAGACCATTCCCGCCGAGGCGCCGACCGGGCGCTGGCAGGTGGAGTTCCGCACCGACCCGGCCAGCAAGGAAGCGATCCAGGGCATGACCCTGCGCATCGAAGAGTTCCTGCCGGAGCGCATGAAGCTGGACCTGGACAGCGCGCAGAAGACGCTGAAGCCGGGTGAAGACCTGCACCTGCAGGCCAACGGTGCCTATCTGTACGGTGCCCCGGCCGATGGCAACCGCTTCACCGCGCGCATGGCGGTGGCCGCCGAGCAGAAGCCGGTGGAGGGCCTGCCGGGCTACTTCTTCGGCGACCCGACCCTGCAGCTGCCGCGCGAAGCCAAGGATGTCATCGACACCACGCTGCCGGCCAATGGCCAGCTGCGCGAAGACGTGTCGTTGCCGGAAGAAGCGACCAAGGCGAAGGCACCGATCGCGGTGGTGCTGTCCGGCAGCCTGTATGAAACCGGTGGCCGCACGGTCACCCGCACCCTGAAGCGGGTGGTGTGGCCGGCCGCCGCACTGGTCGGCGTGCGCCCGTTGTTCAATCCGGACGACGGTGCTGATTCCAACGGCAACGCGCGGTTTGAACTGATGCGCGTGGATGCGGACGGCAAGCCGCAGCCGGCCAAGGGCCTAAAGATCACCCTGGTGCGCGAGCTGCGCGACTACCACTGGACCTTCAACGACAACCGCTGGGACTACGATTTCACCCGCCGCTTCGAAAACAAGGAAACCCGTACCGTCGATGCCGGCGGCAGCGCGGTGGCCTTCGACTTCCCGGTGGAGTGGGGCGAGTACCGGGTAGACGTGTTCGATCCGTCCACCGGCCTGACCAGCCGTTATCCGTTCCGGGCCGGCTGGAGCTGGGGCGATGACAACCGTGGCCTCGATGCCCGCCCGGACAAGGTCAAGCTGGGCCTGGACAAGACCGGCTACAAGGCCGGCGATACCCTGGAAGTGACGGTGACCCCGCCGCATGCCGGCAAGGGCGTGCTGATGGTCGAGACCGACCGCATGCTGTACGTGCAGGACATCGACGCCAAGCCGGGTGCCACCTACAAGATCCCGGTCACCGCCGATTGGGAGCGCCACGACGTCTACATCACCGCGCTGGTATTCCGCGGTGGCAGTGCGCCGAGCAAGATCACCCCGGCCCGCGCGGTGGGCGTGGTGCACGTGCCGATGGACCGCAAGGGCCGCACCGTGGCCGTCGGCCTGGCCGCGCCCAAGCAGATGCGACCGGAGCAGGACCTGCCAGTGACGGTCAGCGCACCGCAGCTGGCCGGCAAGGTCGCGCACGTCACTGTTTCGGCCGTGGACGTGGGCATTCTCAACATCACCCGCTTCCCGGTGCCCGATGCCGGCGCGCACTTCTTCGCCCAGCGCCGCCTCGGTATCGATGCCTATGACATCTACAGCCGGGTGATCGAGAGCTTCGACGGCGGCAGCGGCAAGCTGAAGTTCGGCGGCGACATGGCGCTGCAGGCGTTGCCGCAGGCCAAGCGGCCGACCGCGCGCGTGCAGACCGTGGACCTGTTCTCCGGCCCGGTGCAGCTCGATGCCAAGGGCATTGCCCGCATCCGCCTGAAAGTGCCGGATTTCAATGGCACCCTGCGGGTGTCGGCGCTGGTCTACAGCGATGACCAGTACGGTAAGCGCGATGTGGAAACCGTGGTGCGTGCGCCGATCCTGGCCGAGGCCAGCATGCCGCGCGTGCTCGCCCCGGGCGACCGCAGTACGGTGACCCTGGACGTGCAGAACTTCACCGGCAAGCCCGGTCAGTTCAACGTGCGCGTGGACAGCGAAGGCCCGCTCAGCCTGGGCGAAGGCACGCGCAGCGTGCAGCTCAATGCCGATGCCAAGACCACGTTGAGCTTCCCGTTGTCGGCGCGCGAGGGCCACAGCGTGGCCAAGGTGCGCGTGCGTGTGGATGGCAACGGCTTCAAGGCCGACCGCCGCTACGATCTGCCGGTACGCGCGGCGTGGCCGCAGGTACTGCGCTCGCAGGTGCGCACGCTCGATCCGCTGGCGGCGGTGAGCCTGGATGGCAGCCTGATGGACGGGCTGATGTCCGAATCGGTCAATGCCCGCCTGCTGGTCAGCCCGCTGCCGCCGATCCCGTTCGCCAGCGCGCTGCAGGGCGCGCTGAACTACCCGTACGGCTGCGCCGAACAGACCACCAGCAAGGGCTACGCCGCGCTGATCCTGGACCAGGCCACGTCGTCCATGCTCGGCGCTGACGGCCTGGACGCGAAGACCCGTCGCGAGCGCATGGAAGGTGCGTTCGGTCGCCTGGCGTCGATGCAGGTGGCCAACGGCAACTTCTCGATGTGGGGTGACGATGGCTACGTGAACCCGTGGCTGACGCCGTACATCGCCGAGTTCCTGCTTGATGCCAAGGACGGTGGTTTCGCGGTGCCGGACAACGTGCTGCAGAAGGCGCTGAACCGCCTGAGCGAAGACCTGCTGTCCGGTGGCAACCAGTTCTACGGCCAGGAAAAACGCGAAAGCCTGAAGTTCGCCAACCAGGCGTACTCGGGTTACGTGCTGGCCCGCGTCAACCGCGCGCCGCTGGGTACCCTGCGCACGCTGTACGACAACGAACGCGGCAAGGCCGTGGGTGGCCTGTCGCTGGTGCACCTGGGCGTGGCGCTGTCGCTGCAGGGCGATGCCAAGCGCGGCCAGGCGGCCCTCGCGGCGGGCTTTGCCAAGTCCAGCAGCGAGCGCCCGTCGTACTTCGGCGACTACGGCAGTGCCGTTCGTGATGATGCGCTGATGATCGCGCTGACCCACGAAAACAAGCTGGCCAAGCCGGCATGGGATGCACGCGCGGTTGATCTTGGCCGTGGCCTGGATGCACGCCGCAACAGTGGCTGGATGTGGCTGAGCACGCAGGAACAGGTGGCCATCGCCCGTCTCGGCAAGGCGCTGGCCGCCAACCAGAAGGCGCTGGTGGCCGGTGAGCTGGTGATCGGTGGCAACAGCGAGGCCATCGGCGAACGCAAGCTGTTTGGCCGCAACTTCGATGCAGCGCAGCTGGCCGCGGGCGTGCGCTTCACCCCGCAGGGACAGCCGCCGATGTTCGCCAGCATCGACGTGGCCGGCATTCCGCGCAGCGCGCCGGCGCCGGACAACAGCGTGATCGGCGTGGAACGAAGCTACTTCGGCACCGATGGCAAGCCGTGGTCGCCGCGTCCGCTGAAGGAGGGCGAAGCGCTGATCGTGCGCGTCACCATCACCGCCGACAGCGAGATGCCCGATGCGCTGCTGACCGACCTGCTGCCGGCGGGCCTGGAGATCGAGAACCTCAACCTGGGCGATGCCAAGCAGTGGGCCGATGTGGTGGTGGATGGCATCACCATCAGCGACCGCAGCGAAGCGGCCGATACCAAGCACGAAGAGTTCCGCGATGACCGCTACGTGGCGGCGCTGAAGCTCTCGCGTGGCAGCAAGGCCAACGTGTTCTATCTGGTGCGTGCGGTCACTCCGGGTACCTACACGGTGCCGCCGTCGCTGGTGGAGGACATGTACCGGCCGCAGCTGCGTGGCGTCGGCCGCAGCAATCCGACCACGTTGACGGTGGTACAGCCGTGACCGTGCGGACGGGCCGCGACGGCGCGGCCCGTCCCACTGGATGCCGTGGATGAAGGTGGGATTGCTGAAAACGCGGCTGCCGCGCCTGCGGCAGCGGCTGCAGCCGCTGTGGCCTTGGCTGCGCTGGGGCACGGCGACCTTGCTGGCGCTGCTGCTGGTGCTGGATTTCGCCTTCCCGCCGCCGTTGCCCCGGCAACGCGACACCAGCACGCTGGTGGTCGCCGCTGACGGCAGCCCGATGCGGGCGTTCGCCGATGCCGAGGGCGTGTGGCGCTATCCGGCGTCGGTCGACAGCGTGTCGCCGCTGTACCTGCAGGCGCTGCTGACCTACGAGGATCGCTGGTTCTGGCAGCACCCGGGCATCAATCCGCTGGCGATCCTGCGTGCCGGTGAGCAGCTGCTGCGGGGTGGTCGCATCGTCTCCGGAGGCTCGACCCTGACCATGCAGGTGGCGCGCATTCTCGATCCGCATACGCGCACGCCCTGGGGCAAGCTGAAGCAGATGCTGCGTGCGGTGCAGCTTGAGGTGCACCTGTCCAAGCGCGAGATCCTCGCGTTGTATCTGGAGCGCGCGCCCTACGGTGGCACCATCGAAGGCGTGGAGGCGGCCAGCTGGGCCTACCTGGGTAAGCCGGCCGCGCAGCTTTCGCATGCCGAGGCCGCGTTGCTGGCGGTGCTGCCACAGGCACCCAGCCGTTTGCGCCCGGATCGTCATCCCGAAGCCGCGCAGAAGGCTCGCGACAAGGTACTGGCGCGCATGGCCGAGCTCGGCGCATGGACGCCGGAGGAAGTGGAAGATGCGCGCATCGAGAACGTGGTCGCACGCTCGCTGCGCCCGCCGCTGCATGCGGCACTGCTGGCCCAGCGCCTGCACTCGGCGCATCCGGGGCAGGCGCGGATCCAGAGCAGCATCGACATCGGCCTGCAGCGCACCCTTGAAGAGCGCGTGGCCAGCTATTTCTCCACGCTGCCCGAGCGCACGTCAGCCGCACTGCTGGTGGTCGACAATCAGACCCTGCAGGCGCGTGCGTATGTCGGCACGCTGTCTTTCGGTGATCGGCAACGGCTGGGCCACGTGGACATGGTGCAGGCCTGGCGCTCGCCGGGCTCCACGCTGAAGCCGTTCCTGTATGCGATGGCACTCGATGATGGCCTGATCCATTCCGAGAGCCTGCTGGTGGATGCGCCGCAGAGCTTCGGCAGCTATCGGCCGGGCAACTTCGACATGGCCTTCAACGGCCCGGTCAGTGCTGCCAGTGCGCTGCGCCTGTCCCTGAACGTGCCGTCGGTCGACCTGCTGCAGCGGGTAGGTGCGGCACGCTTCGCCGCGCGCCTGTCGCACGCCGGTATCCAGTTGCGCTTCCCGCCGGGCAGTTCGCCCAATCTGTCGCTGATCCTCGGCGGCACCGGCGCGCGGCTGGAAGACCTGGTCGGTGCGTTCGCTGCGCTCAACCGCAACGGCATTGCCGGCCGCGTGCGCTACACCGATGACGAACCGATGATCGAGCGGCGGCTGGCTTCGCCCGGTGCCAGCTGGATCGTGCGCGAGATGCTGGAATCGAATCCGCGCCCGGGGTACGGCGTTGGCACGTTCGACGTTGGCGGGCGGCCGCGCGTGGCCTGGAAGACCGGAACCAGCTATGGCTACCGCGATGCGTGGGCGATCGGCAGTACCCGCCACTACACCGTGGGCGTGTGGGTGGGGCGCCCCGATGGCACGCCGTTGCCGGGGCAGTACGGCGCGGTCACCGCCTTGCCGTTGATGTTCGAGGTGGTCGACAGCCTGCCGCGCCAACGCGGCGATGCGGCGGCCGCGCCGATGCCGGCCAGCGTGACCCAGGCAGACATCTGCTGGCCAACTGGAGAACTGGCCGAAGGGTTGCCAGCGGCACTCTGCCAGCGACGCCTGTCGGCCTATCTGCTGGACGGTGCGGCACCGCCGACGTTCCCCGAACGCGAGGCACGGCGATGGCAGCCTGGCCGCCAACGCTACCTGGCTGACGCGCGCACCGGACTGCGCGTATCGGCAGACTGCAGCGCGCCGCATGAGGAAGTCGCGCGGGAAATCGCGCGATGGCCGGCGCTGTTGTCACCCTGGCTGCCCAAAGCCACGCGCGATGCCTCACAGCTTCCCGCGCTGTCGCCGGACTGTCGCGATGATGGTCGCGAGGCCAGCGTGGCCCTGCATATCGATGGCCTCAACGAAGGCGCGACGCTGGCGCGTGCACCCAATGCCGAACACGGCGTACGCCTGCAGCTGCGCGCATTGGGCAGCGAACAGGCCGTGGACTGGCTGCTGGATGGTCGATGGATCGCGCAGACACGCGGTGCGCAGCTGATGCAGCGGGAGTTCGCCGATCCGGGCGCGCATACGTTGACCGCGCTGGCCGCTGACGGCGCCTGGACGCAGGTACGGTTCAACGTGCTGCGGTAGCGCCGTGCCATGCCCGGCGGGTTGGTGCACCCTGACCCGGTAGGTGCCAACCTTGGTTGGCACGCGCAGAAGCCGCCCACCAAGGTGGGCGACTACCAGGGCGTTGGCCGGCTATCGCCCGGCGCTACTCCCCGATCCAGCCATCCAGCAGGTCGGCGAACTCATCGGCGTGCTCCTCCTCCTGCGCCAGGATCTCTTCCAGGATGCGCTTGGTGGTGGTGTCACTGTCGCCGATGAAGTTGATCATCTCGCGGTAGCTGTCGATGGCGATGCGCTCGGCCACCAGGTTCTCGCGGACCATGTCGCGCAGGTCGCTGCCTTCCTTGTATTCGGCGTGCGAGCGTGCGGTCAGCGTGTCCGGATTGAGGTCAGGCTCGCCGCCCAGCTGGACGATGCGCTCGGCCAGTTTGCCGGCATGTGCCTGCTCCTGCTGCGCGTGTTCCAGGAACTCGCCCTTGACTGCGTCGGCCAGCATGCCCTTGGCCATGAAGTAGTGCCGGTAGTAGCGCAGCACGCACACATATTCGGTGGCCAGCGCGTCGTTGAGCAGCTTGATCACCACCTTGCGGTCGGCGCTGTAGCTGTCGGTGATCGCTCCGTCCTCGATGTTCTTCCGTGCCCGCTCGCGCAGGGTCTGACGATCGCTGATGCCAGCGACCTTGGCGGAAGGGGAGGTGTTGTTGGCTTTGGCTGGCTTGTTGGACATGGCTGGCCGGTTTCCTCTGCAGTCAGGGTTTCAGGTGGGCAGGTGATCCAGTACGTAGTCGGCTGACGACACCTCGAACTGGCCGGGTTCCTCGATCCAGGCCGCGCGTACCGTGCCGTCCACCACGTACAGGGCAAAGCGACGCGAACGCGTGCCCATGCCGGATGAACTTGCATCCAGCTCCAGGCCAAGTGCACGGGTCAGTTCGGCGTTGCCGTCGGACAACATCAGCAGGCCGTCGGGCACGTGCTGGTCGGTGGCCCAGGCCTTCATCACGAACGGATCGTTGACCGCCACGCAGTAGACATCGATGCCGCGATGGCGGAACGCCTCGAACTTTTCCACGTACCCGGGCAGGTGGCGGGCCGAGCAGGTGGGGGTGAATGCACCGGGCACGGCGAACAGCACCACCTTGCGCCCGTCGAACAGGGCGTGGGTATCGAGGGTCTCGATGCCTTCGCGGATGCGCTTGAGGGTGACTTCCGGAATACGGTCGCCGACATGGATGGTCATGGGAACTCCTTGCTGGGTGAGGGTAGGGGCCAGGAGGGGACGGACGCGTCAAGACATTGGAAAACCCATGTATACACCCCATCTCCGTCGTCCGCGGCGGGCTGTCAGCCACAGCATGCGGCCGGGCGATGGCAGGCGCATTGCGCTGGATCAGTCGGCCTCACCGTTGCCGCACGACCGGCGGCGTAGCATCGCCGGCGCGTAGAATGAACCCGGGGCGGCGCCCACCGGCGCGGCCGAAGCGAATCGAGGTAGCTGGATGGAATTCAAGGATTATTACGCCACCCTGGGGGTGGAACCGAGCGCGGGCGAGGCGGAAATCAAGACCGCCTATCGCCGGCTGGCACGCAAGTACCACCCGGACGTCAGCAAGGAGGCCGGGGCCGAGGACAAGTTCAAGGCCATCAACGAGGCCTACGAGGCGTTGCGCGATCCCGAGAAGCGCGCGGCCTATGACCAGTTGCGTGCGCAGGGCTATCGTCCGGGCGAGGAATTCAACGTGCCGCCGAACTACGGCGGTGGCGGTTTCAATTTCGAGGAAGTGTTCGGCGGCGGTGGCCCCAACGGTGGTTTCAGCGACTTCTTCGAGAGCCTGTTCGCGCGCCAGCGCGGCGGCCAGGGTGCAGGCCCGGGCCCGGGCTTCAGCAGCCATGGCCATGCGCCCAACCGCGATACCCGGGCCAAGCTGTCGGTACCGCTGGAGGCGGCCTACAGCGGCGACAGCCTGCGCATCACCGTCAATGGCAAGCAGCTGGACGTGCGCGTGCCCAAGGGCATCCGTCCTGGGCAGGTGATCCGCCTGGCCGGGCAGGGCAACCACGGCGGCAACCTGCTGCTGGAAGTGGAGTACGCCGCGCATCCGCAGTTCGAGGTCGACGGTCGCAACATCCTGTACACGCTGCCGGTCACCCCGTGGCAGGCGGCGCTGGGTACCAGCATCAGCGTGCCGACCCTGGGCGGAGCGGTGGAACTGAAGATTCCGGCTGACTCCGATGCCGGTCGCAAACTGCGCCTGCGTGGACGTGGCCTGCCGGGCAGCCCGGAGGGCGATCAGATCGTCGAGCTGGAGATTGTCGCCCCGGCGGCGACGGACGAAGCGCAGAAGAAGGCCTATCGGAATCTGGCCAAGGCGTTTGGCGAAACGATCTGAAATCTGCTTCGGTGCGTGCGGACCTCGGTCCGCACGCCTGGCGGTAGTGTCGGCCGCTGGCCGGCAAAGGCGTGCCAACCAAGGTTGGCATCTACCAGAGCAAAGGCGTGCCAACCAAGGTTGGCATCTACCAGAGCAAAGCCGTGCCAACCAAGGTTGGCACCTGCCAGAGCGGTGGGTCAGCCTTGACCGGCGAACACCCGCTCCAGCACCTCGGACAGCTCGTCTTCCGAGAACGGCTTGGTGATATAGGCCTTGGCACCCTGGCGCATGCCCCACATGCGGTCGGTGTCCTGGTCCTTGGTGGTCACCAGGATCACCGGAATATGCCGGGTCGCCTCATCGCGGGCGAGCGTGCGGGTCGCCTGGAAGCCATTGAGGTTGGGCATCACCACGTCCATCAGCACCAGGTCGGGCAGCTCGGCCTTCGCGGTTTCCACTCCGGCCGCACCATCGGTGGCGGTCAGGATCTGGTGCCCGAGCTTCTCGACGATGCGCTGTATCCCCAACAGCTGCGACGGTGAGTCGTCGACGATCAGAATGCGTGCCATGTTGTTCCCCGTGTGATGCCGGAAGTGTAGTGCCGGCATCCCGTTGGCGGGAGGGCGACTGCTGCCGTCCGTCGCCTGCCTGCGACGTTCAGTCGATCCGCACCACCGTGCGGCCAAGCGAGCCGCCCGCCAGCATGCGATCGAACACCGCAGGCAGGCCATCCAGACCGACTTCGGCGGTGCAGATGCGGTCCAGGTGCTGCGGCTTCCACGCGTCGCCCAAGCGTGCCCACACTTCTTCGCGCAGCGCGCGCGGGGCATTGGCCGACGAAACGCCGAGCAGCGAGACACCGCGCAGGATGAAGGGCATCACGGTCATGTCCAGCGTCGGGCTGGCGGCCAGGCCCGCACTGACCACGCTGCCGTAAGGCACGGTTTGGGCCAGCAGGCTGGCCAGCATCGGCCCGCCGGCGTTGTCCAGGCCACCGCCAAAACGTGCCGACTGCAGCGGCCCGGTGTCGGCAAGGGCGTCACGCGGCAGCACCTCGGCAGCACCGATGCCGCGCAGGAAGTCGATCTGCTCCGGTTTGCCGCTGATCGCGTGCACGGCATAGCCGGCGCGGCTGAAGATGTCCACGGCCAGAGCGCCGACCCCACCGCTGGCGCCGGTAACCGCCAGTGGCCCAAGCTCGGGTGTCTGCCGGTTGTCCTGCAGGCGCAGCAGCGCCAGTGCGGCGGTGAAGCCGGCGGTGCCCAGTACCATCGCCTCGCGTGGGCTCAAGCCCGCCGGCTGGGCGATGACCGCGCTCGATTCCAGTCGCACGTACTGGCTGTAGCCGCCATCACGGGTTTCGCTGAGGCCACAGCCGGTGGCCAGTACCGCATCGCCCTCGCGCCAGGCCGGATCGGTGGAGGCGACCACCGTGCCGGCCACGTCAATCCCGCCCACCAGCGGGAAGCGACGCAGTATCCGGCCTTTGCCGGTGCCGGCCAGGGCATCCTTGTAGTTGACCGAGGACCAGTGGGCGCGGATCAGTACCTGGCCGGGGTTGAGGTCGTCCAGACGCAGCGGGACCAGGCCGCTGCGGTGGCCGGCGTCGTCTTTTTCGATGCGGAAGGCGGTGAACGGGGTGGTGGGGGCCATCGGCGTTGCCTGACTTCGAGGAAAACGCCACCTTACCCGGTCCGACCCCTTTCAATCCTGCCGGTCCGCCCCATCTTGTATGATCGGTAGTGGTTAACGGCTGGCGTTGCGGGAAGGGCCCGCGTCGCAGCCCACATCTTGATGGAGCGTGCATGGCCTGGAATACACCCGGCGGCAACAAGGGCGGACAAGGCCCCGAGGACAATCGACGCGGGCCGTTCGGGTCGCGCGGCGGTGGCAATGGTGGCGGCTGGGGCGGATTGCCCGGACCGCTGAAGGATCTGTTCGACGGCGGCATCCTGCGTTGGGTGGTGGCGGCAGTGGTCCTGCTGGTGCTGTTCTCCAGCTTCCAGCTGATCGGCGAACAGCAGCGTGGCGTGGTGCTGCGCTTCGGCCAGTTCTCGCGCATCCTGACCCCAGGCCCGAACTTCAAGTTGCCCTGGCCGATCGAATCGGTCACCAAGGTCAACGCCACCGAGATCAAGACCTTCTCGATCCAGGTGCCGGTGCTGACCCGCGATGAGAACATCGTCAATGTCTCGTTGAACGTCCAGTACCGCATCGATGACCCGCAGCAGTACCTGTTCGGCACCGTTGATGCCAACCAGGTGCTGGAACAGTCGGCGCAGAGCGCGGTGCGCGAGGAAGTCGGTCGCGCCGACCTCAACGCCGTATTGAACAACCGTGGCCCGCTGGCCGTGGCCGCCGAAGAGCGCCTGCAGACATTGCTGCGTGCCTTCAAGACCGGTCTGACCGTGACCGGCCTGACCCTGCAGGACGCCCGTCCGCCGGAGGAGGTCAAGCCGGCCTTCGACGAGGTCAACGGTGCCCAGCAGGTCAAGGAGCGCCTGATCAACGAAGCCCAGGCCTACGCGGCCAAGGTCGTGCCTGAAGCGCGCGGCCAGGCCTCGCGTGCCCGTACCACCGCCGAGGGCTACAAGCAGGCCGTGGTGTCCAAGGCCGAGGGTGATGGTCAGCGCTTCAGCCTGCTGCAGGCCCAGTACAAGGACGCACCGGAAGTCACCCGCAAGCGCCTGTGGCTGGAAACGGTGCAGCAGGTGTTGAGCGAGAACCGCAAGGTCATTGGTGGCGATGGCCGCCAGCTGATCTACGTGCCGATGACCGGTGATACCCGTGCAAGCACCTCGGCACCGGCGCCGGTGCCGAATCCCGATGTGGTGATGCCGTCGCTGCCGGGTACCACCGCAGTGGAAGCTTCCCGTGATCCGGGCCGGCCGGTGGGCCGCCCGACCGGGCGTTCGAGCGGCCGTGAGGAGGGCAGCCGATGAGAAATTCAATCTGGATCGCCGTTGTCGTAGCGGTGCTGCTGGGCCTGCTGGGTTCGGTGTACGTGGTCCGCGAGGACCAGACCGCCATGGTCCTGAACCTGGGCAAGGTGGTGCGTTCGGACATCAAGCCGGGCCTGCACTTCAAGCTGCCGGTGGTGGAAACGGTGCGGGTGTTCGACCGCCGCTTCCAGGTGCTGGACACCGCGCCGGCCCGTTACTTCACGGCCGAGCAGAAGGACGTCAGCGTCGACTTCTTCGCCATCGGTTACATCTCCAACGTGGGTGATTACTTCCGTGCCACCGGCGGCGATCCGCGCATCGCCAACGCCCGCCTGGCGCCGATCATCACCGACTCGCTGCGCAACCAGATCAACTCGCGCACCCTGCAGCAGCTGGTCTCCGGCGACCGCAGCGAGCTGATCGCCGAGCAGCTGAAGGGCATCAACGAAGCCGTTGCCGGGCTGGGCATGCAGATGATCGACCTGCGCATCAAGCAGGTGGACCTGCCCACCGACAGCCAGGTGATCAATGACGTGTACGAGCGCATGCGCGCCCAGCGCAAGCAGGAAGCCGCGAAGCTGCGCGCCGAGGGCGAGGAGCAGTCGCTGACCATCCGCGCCCAGGCCGACCGTGACAGCACCGTGCTGATCGCAGAAGCCGAACGCGATGCCCAGCGCCTGCGTGGTGAAGGCGATGCCGAGGCCGCACGCATCTACGGCAAGGCCGGTTCGGCTGACCCGTCGTTCTACGCGTTCTACCGCAGCCTCGAGGCCTACCGTGGCTCGATGACCGACGGCAACGGCGTGATCGTGCTGGACAAGAACGACCCGTTCCTGCAGTACCTCAAGAACGATCGCTGAGTCCGCACGGCAGTACCTCACGGGGCCCGGCCATACGCCGGGCCTCGTGCTTTTCCGGAGTTCCCCCATGAAAGATCTGTTCGCCGCCGTCTGTCTGGTCGCGGTGCTGGAAGGCCTGTTGCTGTTCGTGGCCCCCGTGGCCTGGAAGCGCATGGCCGAACGCCTGCTGGACCTGCCCAGCCCGGCCCTGCGCAGCTTCGGTGGCCTGGTCCTGCTGGCCGGGTTGAGCCTGCTGTGGTGGGTACGGCACTACCGGGGCGGGGTGGCTGACCGGCTGGTGAAGCCGCCCGTCGGAAAGGTGGCACCGGACCCCGGAAACCCGGATAATGCACAAAAGCCGGACGGGCCTCCCCGTTCGGCTTTTTCCGTGTCTGGGCCTTCCATCGCCGGCCGCTCCCCGTTTGGAGCCGCCACCCAAGCGCTGGCCAGCCCCGCTGCGGTTTACCCGTCCGCGGCCCCGATGGCCGCAACAAATAGAGGAACCCGTCATGGGTCAGTCTGTCGTAGTGCTTGGTGCCCAGTGGGGCGATGAAGGCAAGGGCAAGATCGTCGATCTGCTCACTGAGGAAATCGGCGCTGTCGTGCGCTTCCAGGGCGGCCACAACGCCGGCCACACCCTGGTCATCAACGGCAAGAAGACCGTCCTGCACCTGATCCCGTCGGGCATCCTGCGTGACGATGCGCTGTGCCTGATCGGCAACGGCGTGGTGATCTCGCCTGCCGCGCTGCAGAAGGAAATCGCCGAGCTGGAAACCTCCGGCGTGGAAGTGCGTTCGCGCCTGAAGATCTCCCCGGCCGCGCCGCTGATCATGCCGTACCACATCGCCCTGGACCAGGCGCGCGAACGCGCTGCCGGCGGCAAGGCGATCGGCACCACCGGTCGTGGCATCGGCCCGGCCTACGAAGACAAGGTGGCGCGTCGCGGCATCCGAATCGCCGACCTGCATTATCCGAAGCAGCTGGAAGAACTCCTGCGCACCGCGCTGGATTACCACAACTTCGTGCTGACCAAGTACCTGAACACCGACGCGGTCGATTTCCAGAAGACCTTCGACGAGGCGCTGGCCTTCGGCGAATACGTGCAGCCGATGAAGTCGGACGTTGCCGGCATCCTGCATGACCTGCGCAAGCAGGGTAAGCGCGTGCTGTTCGAAGGTGCGCAGGGCGCGCTGCTGGACATCGACCACGGTACCTACCCGTACGTCACCAGCTCCAACACCACCGTCGGTGGTGCGCTGGCCGGTGCCGGCGTCGGTGCTGACGCGATCGACTACGTGCTGGGCATTGCCAAGGCCTACGCGACCCGCGTTGGCGGCGGCCCGTTCCCGACCGAGCTGGACGATGAAATCGGCCAGGGCATCCGCGACCGCGGCGCCGAATACGGTGCCTCGACCGGCCGCCCCCGTCGCTGCGGCTGGATGGACATCGTCGCGCTGAAGCGCGCCGTGGCCATCAACGGCATCAGCGGCCTGTGCATCACCAAGCTGGACGTGCTGGACGGCATGGAGAAGCTGAAGGTCTGCATCGCCTACGAATACAACGGCAAGCGTACCGAGTACGCGCCGCTGGACGCGCAGGGCTGGGAAGAGTGCACCCCGGTGTACCTGGAGTTCCCGGGCTGGACCGAAAACACCCACGGCATCACCAACTGGGACGACCTGCCGCCGGCCGCACGCGCCTACCTGCGTTCGCTGGAAGAGCTGGCCGGTTGCCCGATCAGCATCGTCTCCACCGGCCCGGACCGCGACCACACCATGGTCCTGCAGGATCCGTTCGCCTGAGCGACTGCCTGGTAGCGTGAAGGAAAGGCCCCGCGAAAGCGGGGCTTTTTCGTTAGTGTGTACGCAATGCCAGCAGGGAAGCGGATCGATGACCGGCGATGTCAGCGCGAAAGGAACGCGGGTGCTGCGGATCACCCTGTGGGTGTTCTGGGGCCTGTGGGCAGTCGCCTGTGTGGTGTTGGCGGTGGGCGCCGTGGCCAACCATCTGGCGTCACGCACGCAGACCCTGCCGCTGGTGCTGAGCCCCGGTGCGAGCGCGGAGATCACGGTCTACCGCTTCATTGATGATCGCCTGCGGTTGCGGCTGCGTTACCCGCCCAACGCCGCTGACCCGGCCGTCGACCCCGGCGTGCTGATGCGCGTTGAAACCCCCAACGAGCATGCGGACTTCCGTGCAAGCGTGCGATCTGGCCCTCCCGGAACGGATGTTGTGCGCAGGGTGGAAACCGTTGAAACGGCTGTTTTTACCGCCGCGTACTTCGGCTATGGGCGCGGTGATGCATTGCCCCGTGGCCGCTCCTGGCTGCGGGTGACCGTGCTGGAAGTGGAGCCGGCGCTGGTCGGCAGGCCGGCAACGATCGAAGTGCAGCCGCCGTTGGATCTTCTGAAACTGACCGACCTGGACTACCTCTGGTTGTGGCCGTTCTTCTTCTGGAAACTGGCAGCGCTGTTGCTGCTGGTTCCAGGCATCGCACTGGTGATCTTCACCATCGCGCTGCGCAGGCGTCGTCCACGCGCTGCCTAGGTGCCACGACCAGACCGTGCGGCTTGCGACTTAATCCCCTCCGTCCCCTTTTTTCAGCAATGGATAGGGATTGATCGACTCGCCCTTCCACCATTGCTTCTCCGGGCCCAGCACGTGCACTTCGAAATGCAGGTGCGGGGCTTCTGGGTTTGCGTTGCCGGTGCTGCCGACGTAGCCGATCACGTCGCCGCGCTTGATGGTCTGCTTCTCGGCCAGGCCGTCGGCGTAGCGCTGCAGGTGCGCGTAGTAGTAGCACCAGTGGCCGCTGGGTTCGAACTGATAGATGGTCAGACCGCCGCGTTCGCTGTCGAACAGCTTCTCGACATGGCCATCGGCCACCGCCAGCACCGGTGTACCGGCAGCAGCCATGATGTCGATCGCATCGTGCACGCGGCCTTCGCTGCGTGCGTCGGTGAAGGTGTCCTGCAGTTGCGACGGTGCAATGCCCTGTACAGGCAGCAGCAGGCCGGAGGGTGTGTCGCCCGTTGCTGCTGGGGCGGGCGCGGCGATTGCCGTTGTCGCCTGCTCCACGGGTACGGCACGGGCGCTGTCGGCCGCAGCGGAGGTCTGCGCCACTGCAAGGGGGCGGGCATCCCTGTCATCGGACGGCGTGCCATCGCGCTGCAGCCACCATCCGGCTGCCACGCCCATCACCAGCCCCAGTACGATCAATTGCGCTAGTCGCATCGGCTCACTCCTGCATGACGACCGGTACCGAGGTATCCACCGCTGCAGCCACGCGCAGCGCATCCCAGTTGGTCATGCGCACGCAGCCGTGCGATTCGGTCTTGCCGACATGGCCGGGCACCGGCGTGCCGTGCAGGCCGTAATGGGGTTTGGACAGGTCGATCCAGACCCGGCCGACGGGATTGTTCGGGCCGGGCGGAATCGTGGCCTTGCGATCGCCCTTCCTGGCGTCCCAGAACAGCTTCGGGTTGTAGTGGAATGGCGGGTCCGGGTACACGCCGAGGATCTTCCACTCACCGATCGGCAGCGGATCGTGCTCGCTGCCCGACGACACCGGCACCTGCGCGATCACCTTGCCCTGTGCGTCCAGCAGTTGCAGGGTGGAGTCGGATTTATCGACCACCAGTTTGGCGGCCTTGGGCAATGCAGCGGGCGCAATGTTGGGCACCTGGATGCGGCTGCCGGCTTTGCTCAGATCTACACCGGGATTGAGCGCCTTCAGCAGCTCCGGTGCGGCATGGAAGCGCTCGCCCAGCGATTCCTCCACGCTGCTGAAGCCCAGTGCCTTGAGCTTGGCCTGGTCGGCGGGCTTCTTTGGAATCGCGACGAACGGACCGGCCACGTCTTCTGCGGTCAGCGTGTAGCTGGCAAGGGGGCCGACCGAGTCGGCCTGCAGGGCCTTCCAGGTGGCGTCGTCCAGTTCGCCACTGACTGTCAGCCCGTGCGCTGCCTGGAAGCCGGACACCGCGCGGCGTTGATTGCTGCCCACTTCGCCATCGATCTCGCCCGGAGAGAAGTTTGCGCGGTCCAGAAGTACCTGCGCGTGCAGGGGCGAGCGCGCTGCCGTGTCAGGGCCGGCCTTTTCGGCGATGGGTGCTGGCAGGCCGGCGGGCGGGGGCGTCTGCGCAAAGGCGGGCGACATCAGCAGCGACAGGGCGAGCAGGGCGGGGCGGCATACGGGCATGGGCATCTCCAGGCAGATCATGCCTCCACCCTGCCCGTAGACGCTGCGCAGCCGCCGTGAAAGAAAACTGATGCCAGCATGAGCAGTGGGGCCGCGCCGCCGGGCCATCCTCCCACCGCAGAAGCGGGAGGCCGGGTCTCACCAAGGTGAACGGCTTCCGACGCAGTCGAGCGGGAGGCGATCAAGATTCCCGGCTGGCGGGCCGATATGGGCGCATCCCCCCCGTTTTGGATTCACCCCATGAACTACTTGAGGAACGTCAGGGTCGCCTGGCGTCTTGGGCTTGGCTTTGGCCTGTTGTTGCTGCTGGTTGCCGCCGTGGTCGCTACCGGTGCCACCGCCACCATGGTGCAGAAGCGCGCGATGGAGCAGGTGGTCGAGGTCGGCGTAGCCAAGGTGCGGCTGCTGTCGGAGATGCTTGATGCCAACAACCAGATGATGGTCGTGCGCCGCGAGATGCTGATCCGCCAGGGCGAAGACCGTGCCAACGACGAGCAGCGCATCGCCGCTCTGGTCAAGCGCTACGAGGCCAGTTGGACGGCCTACCAGGCCCTGCCCGGCGATGCCGAAGGCAAGGTGATCGGCGAGACCATCGCCGCCAAGCGCGCGCTCGCCCGTCCGCTCAACAAGCAAACCAGCGAACTGATGGAACAGGGCGATTTCCCCGGCGCCGTGGCGCTGACCCTGGGCCCGGTGCAGGAAGCGGCCAATGGCTGGAACAAGGCACTGGCCGATGGCGTGGCCTATGAAGAAAAGGAAAGCCGCGAGGCCGCTGCCGAGGCGATCCGCCTGGGCGAGCGCAGCCTGCTGCAGCTGCTGGTGCTGGGGGGCGTGGCGCTGCTGGCAGGCATCGCCGCATCGGTGCTGATCGGTCGCAGCATGACCGGCCCGCTGGCGCGTGCAGTGCAGCTGGCCGAGCGCCTGTCCAAGGGTGAACTGGACCAGGAATTCCGCCTGGGTGGCCGTGACGAGCTGACCCTGCTCGGCGAGGCCATGGCCAGCGTGCGCCAGAGCGTGCAGGCCGCCATCGGCGCGCAGCTGCAGATGGCCGAGCAGCATGAAGCCGGCGCGATCCGTTACCGGATGGACGCCAGCGCGTTCCCCGGCGACTTCGGCCGCATGGTGCAGGCCACCAATCACCTGGTCGAATCGCACGTGCAGGTGCAGCTGCTGATGGCCGAGGTGATGCAGCGCTATGCCATCGGCGACCTCAGCCGCGATCTGCCCGAGTACCCGGGTGAGAAGGGCACGCTGACCCGTACCCTGGCGGCGGTGAAGCAGAGCCTGATGGCGATCAACGCGCAGATCGATGAACTGGCCCGTGCCGCGCGTGCTGGCGATTTCAGCGTGCGTGGCGACGCCGCGGCATTCCAGTACCAGTTCCAGGCGATGGTGAACCACCTCAACGGCATGATGGCCAGTTCGCAGGCCAGCATCGCCGATGTCTCCGACGTGCTGCGCGCCATCTCGCATGGCAACCTCACCGCGCGCATGGAGGGCGAGTACGAGGGCGTGTTCGCGCGCATGCGTGACGATGCCAACGCCACCACCACGCAGCTGACCGGAATCGTGCGTGGCATCCAGGTGGCCGCCGACAGCATCAACAACGCGGCACAGGAACTGGCGGCCGGCAACAACGATCTGTCGCGCCGTACCGAACAACAGGCCGCGAATCTGGAAGAGGCTGCCGCCTCGATGGAAGAGCTGACCTCGACCGTGCGCCAGAACGCCGAGCTGGCACGCCAGGCCGACAGCGAAGCGCATGCGGCCGGCGTTGCCGTGCGCGAGACCGAGCAGGCCATGGCGCAGATGGCCACGGTGATGGGCGAGATCGACCAGTCTTCGGCGCGCATTTCGGAAATCTCCACGGTGATCGATGGCATCGCCTTCCAGACCAACATCCTGGCGCTGAACGCTGCAGTGGAAGCGGCGCGTGCCGGCGAACAGGGCCGCGGCTTTGCGGTGGTGGCCAGCGAAGTGCGTACGCTGGCACAGCGTGCCGGTGTCGCTGCCAAGGAGATCAAGGAGTTGATCGAGGACGCCGCTGCCAAGGTGCAGAGTGGTCTGGCCGTGACCGTCGAATCGGAAGCCGCCATTGCCCGCGTGGCCCAGGCGAGCTCGCGTACCACCCAGCTGATGAGCGACATCGCCGCCGCCAGCAAGGAACAGGCGGCCGGCATCGAGCAGGTCAACCAGGTGGTGGTGCAGATGGACCAGGTGACCCAGCAGAACGCTGCGCTGGTGGAAGAGGCGACCGCAGCCAGCCGCGCGCTGGAAGAGCAGGCGCATGCGCTGACCACGTCGGTGTCGGTGTTCCAGCTGGAGCAGGGGGCACGCATGCCCAGCCTGCCTGCACGCGCGGCGTAAGCCAACGACAGCGCGATGTTGGATGGCGCCCTGCATGCGATGACCCGCATGCGGGGCGTCGATGCACGCAACGGTTGAGGGCCGCTAGCGCCCGCGTGCCGAGCGTTCGATCAACCAACCGGCCGCGTACAGCAACAGCAGGGTTGGCGGAACCAGCACCGCATACGCGGTCGACCAGGGCTTGCCGTACAACAGGCTGCCTGCGCCGATGGCATCAAGCGCGGCGGACTGCAGGGTGATGGGGATTGCCATCAGGATGTAGGTACCCTTCGGGTCGGCGTCTGTCTGCGCGCCGTGGACCAGCCACGCGGTCAACAGCAGGTAGACCACGCACAGCGCAAGACCTGTCCAGCTCAGCAGTCGTCGCATCTTCATCTGCAGGCCTCCTGTCAACGGACGTCGAAGCGGGCCTGCAGGGGCAGGCTTACATTCCGCAACAGATCCCTGACCACCACCTGCGCGGTCCACGTGCCCTTCGGGTCACCTGCCTCGGCGACGAACTTCAGCTGCACACTGGTCATGTACAGCAGGGTTGGCGGGCCGGGCAGGGCGGCAGTGAAGCAGGGAACATCGCGTTCGTCGACACTGGTACTGCCGTCCGGGCGAAGCATGCGCAGATCGCAGTGCACCTTGGGTACGCGGTTCTCATCCAGTTGCGGGTTGGACAGGAATGTCAGCAGGAACAATTCTCCGCCCAGGTGGACTTCGCTGGCCTCGGTAAAGCTGGGAGTGCTCTCCGGTGGAGTTTCCCACTTGGCCCGCCAGTCGGCGTCGGAGGTGACCAGCAGGGATGCCGCAAAGCCATCGCTGGATTTCATGGCATCGGTCTGTGGCACCGCCTTGCCGTCGCCATTTATCCAGCCATCGCTGGCAAAGGAGGTCAGTGGCAGCATCAGGGCCATCATGGCCAGTGCGTAGGTCCCTCGCATCAACGCTCTCCTTGGTAGCCGCATCCTGCGGCGGAGCCGGCAGTATCGCGCAACCTTGGCCGGCACAGCAGAGGGAGAGCCAGGAAGAGGTTCCTTCGCCTGCCGATCCGGGCGATGCTTGCCCGCAAAGGAGCTGGCATGGGAACGGGACGTGAGGAAAAAACAGGGCTGTGATGCCGCGTCGGCCGCGCCGCTGCACGTACTGATGCTGCCAGGCCTGGATGGCACCGGCAGCATGTCGACCCCGTTGCTGTCCGCACTGCAGGCTCATGGGCTGACGACGCAGGCGATCGCGCTGCCTGCGCAGGGCGGGCAGGATTACGCCACGCTTGCCAGATGGCTGTGGCCGCAGCTGCCCCGCCACCCCTTCATCCTGCTTGCCGAGTCCTTCTCGGGGCCGTTGGCAGTCGAGCTGGTAGCGCGCCAGCCCGCAGCGCTGCGCGGACTGGTGCTGGCCGCGACCTTTGCGCGCCGGCCCGTGCCATTGCCGGCAGCCGGCGCGGCACTGCTGTCACCGGCCTGGCCGCTGCCTCCCGTGGCGATGCTGGCGCGCCTGCTACTGGGGCGGTGGCGCACCGGTGAACACATGTCGACGCTGCGCGCTGCGTTGGCTCAGGTTCCAGCGACCACGTTGCGGCAGCGCGCCGCAGCGACCCTGCGGGTGGACGTACGCGCATTGCTGCCGCAGATCGGGGTGCCGACGCTGTGCCTGCAGTCGGGTCATGACCGGCTGCTGTGGCCGCCGAGCGTAGCCGAGCTGCAGACCCTGCTGCCAGACGCGCGGCACGTGGCCCTGGACGGGCCGCATCTGCTGCTGCAGGCCTGTGCCGAACCGGCCGCCGCGGTGGTGGCCGGTTGGGTGAGGGCGCTGCCCGCTACCGGCTAACTGCCGGCGCGGGTGCGTGCGGCCTTCTTCGCTGCGGTCTTGCGTACCGCCTTTTTTGCTGCACGGGTCTTCGCGCCCTTCTTCGCTGCGGTGCTGCGTGAGGCGCTCTTCTGCGTTGCCTTCCCGGCGGCCGCCTTCTTTGCAGGAACCTTCGCAGGGGCCTTCTTCACCACTTTCTTTGCAGCAGTCTTCCTGGTGGCGGCCTTCTTCGCAGGCGTCTTTTTCGCAGCGGTCTTCTTCGCCACCTTCTTCGCCGGCGCCTTGCTTGCGGAGGCCTTCTTCGCCGTTGTCTTTCTGGCCACCTTCTTCGTTGCCTTGCGCGCGCTGCCGCTGCGCTTGCCACCACCATCCTGCTTGTTCACGGTGGCCCAGGCGATGCGCTCGGCGGTGCCTTCACTGGCACCGCGTTCGCGCTCACTCTCTTCGATATGCTCGGCCTGGCGCTTCTGCTTGTCGGTATAGGCGGATTTGTCACCACGGGGCATGGGGATTCTCCTGTCGGATGGTCAGGCCAGCAGGCGCAGCTTCGGCTCGCGTGCCCACTGGCGGGTGGCGGCAGCGGTGAGGAAGGCCTTGCTGTCCTCGGCCTCCACGGTGCCGGCATCGTTGCCGACGCGCGCTGCCTTCAACAGGGCCTGTGCGCCTTCGTCACTGGCGATGGCTTTCAGGTGCGCCCAGGCATCGCTGACAAAGCCCACGGCTGCCGCTTCCTTGGCCAAGGCCTTGCCGGCGTCGGCACTCAGCACGACCGCCACTGCGTCGAACACCACCGACGGGGTACCGGCCAGCTGTCCATCGGCGGCCTGCGTTTTGCCGTCGCTGAGCGTGGCACCGCCAATTTTCGGCGCGACCAGCTTGACGCTGGCGCCGGCCTTTTCGGCGGACTTGCGCAGAGTGGCGATCACCCGTGCATCGGAGCCCTCGTCGAACAGGATGCCGATGCAGCGCCCCTGCAGCAGGGGCTTGTTGCGGCCGATCACGCGGACCTCGGGTGCGGCGGGCAGGTCCTGTGCAGGGGTTGCCGTCGGTGCCGGGGCGGGCAGGGTGCCCAGTGCCAGCCCGTCGGCCACGCGCTTGGCCAGGCCTTCGTCGATGTTGCGCAGATGGCTGACGGTGCGCACGCGCACCTTCTCGGTTTCCACCTTCGATAGCTCGAACACCAGCGCCGAGGCCAGGTGCGCCTGTTCCGGTTTTTCCAGGCTGCGGAAGAACATCCGCGCCTGGCTGTAGTGGTCGGCAAAGCTCTCCGCGCGGGTGCGGCCCTTGCGCCCATCATCGGCGCTGGCGTGGCTGCGGAAACCGGTGGGCGTCTCGCGCGGGCTGTCTTCCTGCAGCGAGCTGGGGTCGTAGGCCACGCGCCCCTTCGGCACCTGCATCTGCATGTGGCCATCGCGCTGGTGGTTGGCGAACGGGCACTTCGGTGCGTTGATCGGAATCTGGTTGAAGTTCGGTCCGCCCAGGCGGATCAGCTGGGTATCCAGATAGGAGAACAGCCGCCCCTGCAGCAGCGGGTCGTTGCTGAAATCGATGCCCGGCGGCACGTTGGCCGGGCAGAAGGCGACCTGCTCGGTCTCGGCGAAGAAATTGTCCGGCCAGCGGTCCAGCACCATGCGTCCGATCACCTGCAGCGGCACCAGCGACTCGGGGATGATCTTGGTCGGGTCCAGGTGGTCGAACGGGAAGCCATCGGCCTGTTCTTCGGTGAACAGCTGCACGGCCAGCTCCCACTCGGGGAAGTCGCCGCGCTGGATCGCCTCGAACAGGTCGCGGCGGTGGAAGTCGTTGTCGGCGGCCTGCAGCTTCAGCGCCTCGTCCCAGACGGTGGACTGCAGCCCCAGCTTCGGCCGCCAATGGAACTTGACGAAGGTGGAGTTCCCTTCCTCATCCAGCAGGCGGAAGCTGTGGATGCCGAAGCCTTCGATGGTGCGCAGCGAGCGCGGAATCGTGCGGTCGCTCATCGCCCACATGATCATGTGCATCGATTCGGGCATCAGCGAGACGAAATCCCAGAACGTGTCGTGTGCGCTGGCCGCCTGCGGGAAGGCGCGGTCCGGTTCCATCTTCACCGCATGGATCAGGTCGGGGAACTTGATCGCGTCCTGGATGAAGAACACCGGAATGTTGTTGCCGACCAGGTCCCAGTTGCCTTCCCTGGTGTAGAACTTCACCGCGAAGCCGCGCACGTCGCGCGGGGTGTCGACCGAGCCGGCACCGCCGGCGACCGTGGAGAAGCGGGTGAACACCGGCGTCTTCACCCCGACCTCGGTGAGGATCTTCGCCCGGGTCACCTTGCCCAGCGAGCGGGTCAGTTCGAAGAAGCCGTGGGCAGCCGAACCGCGCGCGTGGACGATGCGCTCGGGAATACGCTCGTGGTCGAAGTGGGTGATCTTCTCGCGCAGCAGGAAGTCTTCCAGCAGGGTGGGTCCCCGCGGTCCCTGGCGCAGGGAGTTCTGGTTGTCGGCAACCGGAATGCCCTGGTTGCTGGTCAGTACCGGATGGGCGCCTCCTGCGAGCTGATGCAGTTCATCGCCCTGGCCGCGGCTGTCACGGTCGGCGGAGGTGGTGGCGGGAGCGCGCTTGCCGGTCGGCTTGCTGGCGGCCATGGAGGATCTCCTGGAGCGGGTAGGGGGCAGACCCCAGACAGTGGCGCCGCCGGCGTTAATGCACGGTCCCGCGGGAGTGAACGCGCAGACAAATCGGCGGCTCGGGTATGCTTGCCGCATGCGAGTCGAACCCGCCGACATCGAAGCCCTGTTCGACGCCATTCCGGACGTGCTGTTCTTCATGAAGGACCGCCAGGGCCGCTACACCTACGTCAACCAGACCATGCTGCGACGGCTGGGCCTGCGTGCGCGCAAGGACGTGATCGGACGCACCGCGGCCGAGATCTATCCCACCGGCCTGAGTGCGGACTATGTCGACCAGGATGCACGCGTGCTGTCCGGCGAGGTGATCGAGAACCTGATGGAGCTGCACCTGTTCGCCAACCGCGAACCGGGCTGGTGCCTGACCTGCAAGCGTCCGCTGCTGGTGGACGGGCAGGTCGAGGGGCTGATCGGCATTTCCCGCGACCTCGGCCAGAAGGACAGCCTGGGGACCCAGTACGAGCAGCTTCGTCTGGCCTTGGCCCACCTCAATACGCACTACGCCGAGAACGTGCGGATGCAGACGCTGCTGGACATCACCGGATTCTCGTTGTCCAAGCTGGAGCGCAGCTTCCGCAAGGTGTTCCAGATGACGCCGCAGCAGGTGCTGACCCGGCTGCGGATCCAGATGGCCATGCACCTGCTGCATGGCAACGAGAGCATTGCCTGCATCGGCCAGGCCTGCGGTTTCAGCGACCAGAGCGCGTTCACCCGCAAGTTCAAGGCTGAAACCGGTTTCTCCCCGCGCGCCTACCGCGCCCGTATCGGCGGCAATGTCGGCGAGCCGGTACCGGCCTGAGTTTCCTGCTGCGCTGTGCCTATCCCCGCGGCGGCTGGACACGGTAAGGTGTCGCCCTTGTAGCCGCCGCCAGCCCTGCCGATGCCCGCCACCCCCGATACGACCGCTTCGCCCTCCCGCCTCGGCCATTCGCTCAAGCCACGCCAGCTGATCATGATGGGGCTGGGCAGCGCCATCGGCGCCGGCCTGTTCCTCGGCTCCGGCGTGGGCGTGCAGGCGGCCGGTCCGGCGGTGCTGGTGTCCTACCTGGTGGCCGGTGCGCTGGTGATCATCGTGATGAACGCGCTGGGTGAAATGGCCGCGGCCAAGCCGACCAGCGGTGCGTTCTCGGTGTATGCGGCCGATGCCATGGGCGCCACCGCCGGTGCCACCGTGGGCTGGCTGTGGTGGGTACAGCTGGTCATCGTGATCGCCGCCGAGGCGGTGGGTGCGGCCGGGTTGCTGGCCACGGTCTGGCCGGTGGTGCCGGTACCGATGGCGGCATTGGCCTTCATGCTGTTCTTCACCGCGATCAACCTGCTCGGGGTGAAGAACTTCGGCGAGTTCGAATTCTGGTTCGCCATCCTCAAGGTGGCGGCGATCCTGGCCTTCATCGCCGTGGGCGTGGCGCTGCTGATGGGCTGGCTGCCGCAGGTGGCCTCGCCTGGCCTGAGCAACTTCACCGAGCACGGTGGCTTCGCACCGAAGGGCCTGGCCGGCATCGGCGCGGCGCTGCTGGTGGTGGTGTTCGCCTTCGGTGGCACCGAAATCGTGGCCGTCGCTGCGGCGGAGACCGAAGACCCCGAGCGCAGCATCGCCCGTGCCATCCGCACCGTGGCCTGGCGCATCCTGGTGTTCTACATCGGTTCGCTGAGCGTGATCATCGCCGTGGTGCCGTGGACCAGCGAAGCGCTGAAGTCGCCGTTTGCCGCGGTTCTCGATGTCGCCAATATTCCGGGTGCGGCCACCGCCATCACTCTGATCGCGGTGATCGCTCTGCTGTCAGCGCTCAATGCCAACCTCTACGGCGCCTCGCGCATGATGTATTCGCTGGCGCAACGCCGCGAAGCACCGGCCGTGCTGGGCTGGACCGATCCGCGCCAGGTGCCGGTGATCGCGGTGCTGGCCAGCGTCCTGTTCGGCTTTGCTGCCACCATCATGGAACTGCTGTTCCCGGACAAGGTGTTGCCGGTGCTGCTGAACATCGTCGGCTCCACCTGCCTGTTGGTGTGGACGTTGTCGCTGGTCTCGCAGCTGGTGCTGCGCCGTCGCGCCGACCGCCTGGGCACGCGCCTGCCGTTCCGCATGGCGGGCTTCCCGTGGCTGACCGTCTGTGCGCTGGCGATCCTGGCGCTGATCTTCGGCCTGCTGCTCAGTGAAGCGCATACGCGCCTGCAGTTCCTGTCGATGGTGGCGCTGACGGCGACCATCGCGGCCAGCAGCGCCATCGCCCGGCGCATGCGCGAGGCCTGATCGGCGTTGCCGGCCAGCGGCCGGCACTACCACGGAGGCTGCACATCCGCCGTGCCATCCTGATCGGGTGGGCCATCACCGGCCCGACGAACGGGAGCACCGCATGCTGCGCAGCCGTCCCTTCCTGATGTTCACCGGCCAGGCCGAAGCGGCGCTGGCCCTGTACGCCGAAGCCTTCGCCGAATTCCGCCTGCTGGCCCTGCAGCGCCACCCGGACGGGGCAGGCGCGGGCGTGCCCGGGCAGGTCCGCCAGGCCATTTTCCTGCTCGGCGGCACCCACTACCTGTGCTTTGACAGCCTGGATGTGCACGACTTCACGTTCACGCCCTCGATGTCGCTGTTCGTCGAGTGTTCCGGCGCCGAATCGTTCGAGCGTGCCGCGCGCGTGCTGGGTGACGGCGGGCACTGGCTGATGCCGGTGGGCGAGCAGGATTTCAGCAGCCGCTACGGCTGGGTGCAGGACCGCTTCGGCGTGTCGTGGCAGTTGAGCCTGGGGCAGATGCCCGACCCATGACGGCAAAGCATCCACGCATGGCGTGGATCTACTGGAAAACGAGAACGGCCCGCTTGCGCGGGCCGTTCTCTTACCGATGCCGCGATGGCTTACGCCTCGACTTCGTCATCCTTGTAGGCATCGACCGGGATGCAGGCACACATCACGTTCTTGTCGCCGTACACGTTGTCGACGCGGGCTACCGGCGGCCAGTACTTCTGCAGCTTCAGGCTCGGCAGCGGGAAGGCGGCCAGCTCGCGCGGGTAGGCGTGGGTCCACTCGCTGGCGGTCACGGCCGTGGCCGTGTGCGGGGCGTTCTTCAGCGGGTTGTCCTCGCGGTCCAGGCGGCCGTCTTCGATCGCGGTGATCTCTTCGCGGATCTGGATCATCGCGTCGATGAAGCGGTCCAGCTCGTGCAGCGATTCGCTTTCGGTCGGTTCGACCATCAGCGTGCCGGCCACCGGGAAGCTCAGGGTCGGGGCATGGAAGCCGAAGTCGATCAGGCGCTTGGCCACGTCTTCGGCACCGATGCCGCTGGTCTTCTCCAGCGGACGCACGTCCAGGATGCACTCGTGCGCGACCAGGCCGTTGCGACCGGTGTACAGGGTCTTGAAGTGCGGGGCCAGGCGCTTGGCGATGTAGTTGGCGTTGAGCTGGGCGACCTGGGTGGCCTTGCGCAGGCCTTCGGTGCCCATCATCGCGATGTACATCCAGCTGATCGGCAGGATCGAGGCGCTGCCGAAGCTGGCGGCGCTGACCATGCCGACCGGACCGTTGTCGCCCAGCTTGCCCGGCAGGAACGGGGCAAGGTGCGACTTGACCGCACACGGGCCAACGCCCGGGCCGCCGCCGCCGTGCGGGATGCAGAAGGTCTTGTGCAGGTTCAGGTGCGAAACGTCCGAACCCCACTTGCCCGGCTTGGCCACGCCGACCAGGGCGTTCATGTTGGCACCGTCGGTGTACACCTGGCCGCCATGCTTGTGGATGATCTCGCAGATCTCCACCACCTCTTCCTCGAACACGCCGTGCGTGGACGGGTAGGTCATCATGATCGCGGCCAGGCGGTCGCTGTACTTCTCGGCGTTGAGGCGGATGTCTTCGACGTCGACGTTGCCGTTGGCATCGGTCTTGGTGACCACGACCTTCATGCCGCACATCTGCGCCGAGGCCGGGTTGGTGCCATGCGCCGAATCCGGGATCAGGCAGATGTCACGGTGGTCTTCGCCACGCGAGCGGTGGTAGGCGCGGATCGCCAGCAGGCCGGCGTATTCGCCCTGCGCACCGGAGTTCGGCTGCAGGCTGACGGCGTCGTAGCCGGTGCACTCGACCAGCATCGCTTCCAGCGAATCGATCAGTTCCTTGTAGCCCAGCGCCTGCTCGGCCGGCACCAGCGGGTGGATCTGCGAGAACTCCGGCCAGGTCACCGGGATCATTTCGGCGGTGGCGTTGAGCTTCATGGTGCACGAGCCCAGCGGGATCATCGTGCGGTCCATCGCCAGGTCCTTGTCGGCCAGCGAACGCAGGTAGCGCAGCAGTTCGTGCTCGCTGTGGTGGGTGTTGAACACCGGGTGGGTCAGGAACGCGGACTGGCGCAGCAGGCCGGCCGGCAGCGCATCGGGGGTGCTGGCATCGAGCGCGTCCACATCAACGGTGGCACCGAACAGCGCGCCTACGGCGACGATGTCGGCGCGGGTGGCGGTCTCGTCCAGGCTGATGCCGACCGAACTGCTGTCGATCGCACGCAGGTTGTAGCCGGCGGCACGGGCCTTGGCATGGATCGCGTCGGCGTCGACACCGGTGACGTGCAGCGTGTCGAAGAAGTCGGCACCGACCTGCACACCGGCAGTGCGCAGCGCGCTGGCCAGGATGGCGGCCAGGCGATGGGTGCGGCGGGCGATGCGGGTCAGGCCTTCCGGACCGTGGTAGACGGCATACATCGAGGCCATCACCGCCAGCAGCACCTGTGCGGTGCAGATGTTGGAGGTGGCCTTCTCGCGGCGGATGTGCTGTTCGCGGGTCTGCAGGGTCAGGCGGTAGGCCGGGTTGCCCTGTGCGTCGATCGAGACGCCGATCAGGCGGCCCGGCATCGAACGCTTGTAGGCGTCACGGCAGGCCATGAACGCAGCATGCGGGCCACCGAAGCCGAAGGGTACGCCGAAACGCTGGCTGTTGCCGACCACGATGTCCGCACCCCATTCGCCCGGGGCAGCCAGCAGGGTCAGTGCCAGCAGGTCGGTGGCCACGGCCACCAGGCCGCCGCGCGCGTGCACGGCATCGACCAGTGCCTTGTAGTCGCCCACCTGGCCGAAGGTGTCCGGGTACTGCAGCAGCAGGCCGAAGGCTTCTGCTTCCAGCGCTTCGGCCGGGGTGCCCACGCGCAGCACGATGCCCATGGGCTCGGCGCGGGTGCGCAGCAGTTCCAGCGTCTGCGGGTGCACGGCGTCGTGCACGAAGAAGGTGTCCGACTTCGACTTGGCCGAGCGCTTGGCCAGGGTCATCGCTTCAGCGGCGGCCGTGGCTTCGTCCAGCAGCGAGGCGTTGGCGATTTCCATGCCGGTCAGGTCGGCGCACAGGGTCTGGAAGTTGATCAGCGCTTCCATGCGGCCCTGCGAGATTTCCGCTTGGTACGGGGTGTAGGCGGTGTACCAGGCCGGGTTTTCCAGGATGTTGCGCAGGATAACGTTCGGCGTGTGGGTACCGTAGTAGCCCTGGCCGATGAAGCTGCGCAGCACGGTGTTCTTGTCGGCGATCGCGCGGATCTTCGCCAGCGCCTGCACTTCGGTGATCGACTCCGGCAGCGCCAGCGGTGCCGGCGACTTGATCTTGGCCGGCACGATGGCATCGGTCATCGCATCCAGCGAGGCGTGGCCGATGACGCCGAGCATCTGCGCGATCTCGGCATCGTTGGGGCCGATGTGGCGCTCGACGAACGCCGAATGGTGCTCGAGCTCACGCAGGGAAGGGGTGTTCTGGGACATGGCGAAGGATCCGTCAGGAAAGGGCACACGCACGGGCACAAGCCGCCGGTCGGCGGTCTGCGGGCGCCCCTCTGTCCTTTTGCCTGAGAGTTTAAAAGCGCGGAAAACCGCAGCTTCGTGCCCCTTCGGCGCCGGATCGAACCGGTCTCTCCAGAGTTCTGTTACGGGTGGTATCGGGCCTGAGCGATTACGGGCGTTGCGCCTTCGGCAGCGGTGACCTGCTTCTCCCACCGTGTTGCCCGCCGATTATAGCTCGTTGCCGGCGCCTGACGGTGGCCCGGGCTGGCCTCACAGGGCTGAATGGCCGATGGCCCGGGCGTGCGTTCTGTGCATCCGTGCATGGCATCGCGCGCATTCCCCACCTATGATGGTGGGATTCTCGTATTCATCTGGCGCCGTCCCTGCTGCAGGGGATCGGCGCCCGCCGTGCGTGTCACGCATGGCCCTGCCGGACGCTTGCCCGATGACCGCCGCCGTTGCTCCTTCCACCCGCCGCATGGCCCTGTTGCTCGCTGGCCTGGCCATGTTCGGTCCGTTCTCGATCGACACCATCTTTCCCGCGTTTCCGCAGCTGGCCCAGCGCCTGGCGGTGGACGAGGTGGCGGTGCAGCAGACCATCAGCGTCTACCTGCTGTTCTACGGCCTGATGAGCCTGGCCCATGGCCCGCTGTCCGATGCGTGGGGGCGCAAGCGGGTGATCCTCGGCGGCCTGGTGATCTTCGTCGGCGCCTCGGTGGGCTGTGCATTGTCTACCGACCTGACCACGCTGCTGGCGTTCCGCGCACTGCAGGGCCTGTCCGCCGGCGTGGGCATGATCGTCGGCCGCGCGGTGATCCGCGATCTGTACCACGGCCACGACGCGCAGCGGCTGATGAGCCAGGTGTCGATGCTGTTCGGTATCGCCCCGGCCATCGCGCCGATCATCGGTGGCTGGATCCTGCTCAGCGGTGCCGGCTGGCCGCTGATCTTCTGGTTCCTGGTGGTATTCGCGCTGGTGCTGCTGGCGGCCACCGCGCGCTTCCTGCCGGAAACCCATCCGGTGGAGGCGCGGATCGCCCTGTCGCCACGCACGTTGCTGCGCGATTACGTGCGGATCGGCTTCAATCCGCGGTTCCTGCGCCTGGCCCTGGCCGGCAGCATCGGGTTCGGCGGCATCTTCCTGTACATCTCCTCGGCGCCGGCCATCGTGATGCAGCACCTGCATCTGGGTGAAGGTGGCTTTGCGTGGTTGTTCATTCCCACCATCGGCGGCATGACCACCGGTTCGTTCCTGTCCGGGCGCATGGCCGGGCACAGCACACCGACCCGGCAGGTCGCGCTCGGTTTCACCCTGTGTGCGGTCTCTGCCGTGCTGAACATCGGCTACGTCACCCTGGCGCCGCAGTTCGCGCTGCCGTGGGCGGTGATGCCGATCTTCCTTGGCGGCATGGGCATGGCGCTGATCTTCCCGATCCTGGCGCTGGCGGTGCTGGACATGTATCCGCTGCAGCGCGGCCTGGCGTCGTCGCTGCAGGCGTTCGTGCAGCTGATGATCAGCACCGTGGTGGCTGGCGTGGTATCGCCGCTGCTGCACAACAACCCGCTGCACCTGGCACTGGGACAGGCGGGCTTCTTCGCGGCTGGCTTCGTGTTCTGGTACTGGGAGCACCAGCGCGAGCGCGCATCAGAGGCAGCCGGCACGGCGCATTGAGCGTCGCGCAGGGGTAGGGCGCGTCATCACGCGCGGATCCGTTGTGGCGCTGCGGGCAGGGAGTAGGCTGGGGTTTCCAGCGAGCCGGTTCGTGGGTGCACGACAGCCAGCCATTCCGATGTCGTCGCATGAGGTACCCGCATGGCTGCGCAGCAGACCTACCGCCTGTTCGAGGTGGCGCTGAAGGAGCGCCGCGTTCTTTCTCCTTCCCTGGACCGCATGGTGTTCACCGGCGCCGACGTGGCGCGCATGAAGACCGAAGGCCCGGACCAGCGTATCAAGGTGTTTTTCCCCTTGCCCGGCCAGGACGCGCCGGACGTGCCCAGCGGCGAAGACTGGTATGTCCGTTACCGGGCACTGCCCGATGAGGCGCGGCCGCCGATGCGCACCTTTACCCTCCGCCAACTGCGTGCCGGCGAGTGCGAGGTCGACGTCGACTTCGTGCTGCATGGCGAGACCGGACCGGCCTCGCGCTGGGCCACGCATGCACGGCCGGGCGACCGCGTGGTGCTGCTGGCCCCCGATGCCGACTGTGCGGACAGCAGCGAGGGCTGGGAATGGAAGCCGCCAGCCGGGGTAGGCCAGGTGCTGCTGGTGGCCGATGAGACCGCATTGCCGGCGGTGGCCGGCATCCTCGAGGAACTGGCCGGGCTGACCGATCCGCCGCGCACGCTGGCCCTGCTGGAGATCGCCCAGGCCGGTGATGCGGTGCCATTGAAGGCCCCGGCCACGGCCGAACTGGTGTGGTTGCCACGCGGGCAGCAGGCCCATGGGCAGCGGTTGCTGCAGGCGGTGCAGGCGCGGCTGGCGGCGCCCGCGACCGTTGCCGAGGCTGCCGAGCTGGACGACATCGACGTTGATGCGCAGATCCTGTGGGAGCAGGCTGACGCCAGCGCGGACGGCGCGCTGTATGCCTGGGTAGCGGGCGAGGCCGGCGCGGTGATGGCGATCCGCCGGTATCTGCTGAAGGACTGCGGCCTGGATCGCCGCGCGATCACCTTCATGGGGTACTGGCGGCAGGGGCGGGTACTGGACTGAGCCGCTACCGCACCGGCGTGAACCGGCATGCAGGGGGTGTGGGTTATCCTTGCGCCCCCGCAATGCAAGCCCCACTGATGTCGACCTCTTCCAAATCCCGCCGCGACCAGCGCCGTCGCCAGGAACAGCAGGCTGCCAACAAGGCCGCCGCCACTGCCTCGCCCGTCGAGCCGCACGCCGAGCTGCGCGACACGCAGCGCACGCTGCTGGCCGGCATCGTCCGTCGCGATGGCGAATGGGTGCTGGGCATGGATGGCCGCATCGCCGGCCAAAGCGAGAGTGCGGCCCAGGTACTGGCGCTGATCATGCAGGCCGGTGAACTGCACGAACGGCAGGGCACGCCGGTGCGCCTGATCTATTCGGATGCGCTGCGCGATGCGGCGCAGGCCGAAGCCAACGAAAAGGGGCAGACCTTCGAGGAATTCAAGGCCGCGCTGGCCGCGCAGCTGGCGGCGAAGAAGAGCAACTGATCCTCATTGCGGCAATGCCGGCCAGCGGCCGGCACTACCGAAATGGAAAGGGGCGGATCCTCGCGGACCCGCCCCTTTTTTCATTTCGCCGCCGCTGCCGGTGCCGCGTTGGCCTGCCAACCGCACATCTGGCCTTCGTTCTGCTGCTTCAACCACGCGTTGACCGGGCTGAAGTACTCGATCATCGGGCCGGCATCGAGCTTGTCCGAGCCGGTCAGTTCCTTCAGCGTGGCCTGCCACGGCTGGCTGGCGCCCTTGCTCAGCATCGCCCAGTACTTCTGGCCGGCTTCCTTGTTGCCGTAGAAGGTGCACTCGTGCAGCGGACCCTTGAAGCCGGAGGCATCGCACAGGCCCTTGTAGAACTGGAACTGCAGGATGCGCGCCAGGAAGTAGCGGGTATACGGGGTGTTGCCCGGCACGTGGTATTTGGCACCCGGGTCGAAGAATTCCTCGCCACGGGCGCTGGCCGGGGCCACGCCCTGGTACTTGGCCTTCAGGTCCCACCATGCCTTGTTGTAGTTGTCCGCGGTGATCGAACCATCGAACACGCCCCAGCGCCAGCGGTCGATCATCAGGCCGAACGGCAGGAACGACACACCCGACAGCGCCATGCGCATCTGGTTGTTGATGACCGCTTCGCGGCTCTCGGTCGGCGCGTCGACCAGCCCGATCGAGCTGAGGTACTTCGGCGTCATCGCCAGCACGATGGTGTCGCCGATCGCTTCATGGAAGCCATCGTTGGCACCACCCTGGAACAGCGGCGGCAGCGGGTTGTAGGCCAGGTCGTAATAGATGTGGCCCAGTTCGTGGTAGATGGTGGTGAAGTTCTCTTCGTTGGGCTTGATGCACATCTTGGTGCGCACATCGCCTTCCATGTTCATGTCCCACGCACTGGCGTGGCAGACCACGTCGCGGTCATCGGGCTTGATGAACTGGGTCTTGTCCCAGTACGACTGCGGCAACGACGGCATGCCCAGCGATACGTAGAAGTCCTGTGCACGCTCGGTCATCTGCTTGGCGGTGCGCAGTTCGGCCTCGCGCTGCGCCTTGTACTGCGCGGCCACGTTCGCATCCTTGCCGGCCTTGGCCAGCGCCGCGCTCAGGTTGGTCTGGTACTGCTTCTCCAGCGCTGCAGTGATGTCCAGGCTGCCGGCGCCCGGGTACGGTTCCAGCTGGTCCCACAGGTTGGACCAGTCCTGCTGCCACATGTTGCCCATCAGGTGCGCGGCGATCAGGCCGTTGCCCACCTCGGCCTTGTCCTTGCCATAGGTCTTGTCCAGCTTGCCCCGCGCGTAGCAGTGCAGCTGCTCGTACATCGGCTTGACCTGTTCCCACAGGCGATCGGTTTCCGGGCCGATCTGCTCCGGCGGCATGTCATAGCCACTGCGCCACATCTGCCCGGCATCGGTGAAGCCCATGCCCTTTGCACCTTCATTCACCAGGCCGACGAACTTCTGGTAATCACCGCGCATGCTCTTGGTGGTGCTGTGCCAGCCCTGCCAGGCATCGAGCTGCTGGTCATAGTCGCGGCTGCGCGCCAGCACCTGCTCCAGTTCGCCCAGCTGGCGGCAGGAGTTGGGATCGTTGGCGTCGGTGCAGTACTTGCCTGCGCCGTAGCTGCCTTCCATGCGGGTGGCGATCTGGGTCAGTTCGGCCAGCTTGGCCGGGTCGCGCGGCGCCGGCATCGACGACATCAGCTTCAGCAGGTGGATCGCGCGCTTGCTGTCTTCGCTCATCGGCTTGCCATCGAACTTGCCGGCCTGCTCGATCCAGCTGTTGAGCTGGGTCAGCGAACGCTCGTTGGCCTTGGCTGCGATGCGCTCTGAATCGCTGTTGATGTAGGTCGAGGACAGCCACTGCGCCGAGGTCATCTCCGGGTAGGCCGCCTTGAATTCGGCATTGATGCGGGCCACGAACTGGTCGGCGGTTTCGCCGGCCGCTGCGCTGCTGCTGGCGGTCTCGGTGCCTGGGGCGGCTTCCTTCTTGCAGGCGGCCAGGGCCAGCGTGGCGGCGGCGACTGCCGCGGCCAGCAGGAGATGACGGTGTTTCACGGGCGATCCTTGGGTGGTGAACGACCGCCGAAGGCTAGTGGGCAGGCGTTGCCACCGCAAGTGGCGGAAGTCGGCCGGGCGGCGCCCTGGGACCGCGACATCGCATGCGCGCTGTCGCTCCCACGCTTCGCTGCGCGAAACGCGGGCCCCGCTTATCAGCTTCCAGACCCCCGCCGCTTCGCGGCCGCCCCCTGACTCAGGGGGCTCTGCCCCAGACGCAATTCGGTGATGGCAGTAGATCCACGCCATGCGTGGATGAGATCTGTCAGAAATCGAGACTCAAATTCGGATCCGACCCCGTGCCGACCAACGGTCGGCACCCACCAACAGCAGCGGAAATCTGTCGAAGGCGGGGTGGGTCCGGTTGCGGGGGCGTGAGCGCCATGGATGGCGCGACCGAGCCTCCATGGACGGATTTACGGCGTCCCCCGCAACCGGACCCACCCCGCCATCCCCCAGAAAACGAGCCTTTGCTGTTGCTTCGGCCGTTGCCGTTGCCTCTGCAGGTGCAGGGCTGCAAGCCCTGCCGAACAACCCTAACTCTCGCAGCCGGCGAACAGGTCGCGATCCCGCTCGTACAGCGAGGTCTTCACTTGCATCAGCCCCAGCACCGACGGGAACAGGTTGTCGTGGTCGGTGTAGCTGGCCGAGCGCTTGCGCACGCACTGCAGGTCCAGTCCACGGCTGCTGGCGAAGCCCGGCGAGAACCACATCGTCATCGGCACCCGGGTCTGCTCGGCCGGTGCGATCGCGTACGGCACACCGTGCAGGTACAGGCCCTTTTCGCCCAGCGATTCACCGTGGTCGGACAGGTAGATCATCGCCGTGTCGTAGTCCTGCAGGCCCTGCAGCGTGCCGATGGTCTTGCTCAGGAAATGATCGGTGTACAGCACGGCGTTGTCGTAACTGTTGGTGATCTCTTCGCGCGAGCAGCGACCAATGTCCTGGGTGTCACAGGTCGGGGTGAAGCGACGGAAGGCGGGCGGGTAGCGCTCGAAATAGGCCGGGCCATGGTTGCCCAGCTGGTGCAGCACCACCACTCGATCACCCGGGCGCGCACGCACCTGCGTCGCCAGGTCCTGCAGCAGGATCTCGTCCATGCAACGGCCATCGGCACATAGCCCCGGCGTGGTCGCGTCCGACAGCGACTGGAAGTCCAGGCCCTCGCATACGCCCTTGCAGCCGGACTGGTTGTCGCGCCACAGCGGCACGATGCCCGCGCGGTTCAGTACATGCAGCAGCGACTGGTGCGCACGGATCTTCTTCTCGTCGTACTCGTGGCGTCCCCAGGGCGAGAACAGGCAGGGCAGCGAAACCTCGGTGCTGGTGCCGCAGGAGTGCATGTCCGGGAAATTGACCACCGCCGCCTGGGCCAGCTCCGGCGTGGTGTTGCGGCCACCATTCAGGCCCCAGTTCTGCGCGCGTACCGTTTCACCCATCACGATCACCAGCAGGCGTGGCTTGCTGGTTGCTGCGCGCGGGGTCGCCTTGGCATCGGTACCGATCGGCAGCTTCGGCGCGCGTTGCACCGGGTTGTCGCCGCGCAGGGCACGCGGCAGCCCCAGCAGCACATTGGCCGGCGTGGCCAGGTAGCGCACTTCGCGCTGGTTACGCATCAGCGCCGACACATCCTGGAAGGACACCAGCGCGCCACCGAGTGCGGTGACCGCAGCGACCAGCAGGAAGCCGATGCGCCACAGCAGGCTGCGGCCCCAGCTGCGGCGGCGCAGGTCAACGCGCCACAGCACCACCATCGGCAACACAGCCAGCAGCAGGACCGGCCACAGCAGCGACACCGTCATCAGTTCGCGGCTTTCCTTGGGGTCGGTAGCCAGCACGTTGCGCAGCATGTCCGCATCCAGATAGATGTGGTAACGGCTCATGTAGTGCGCGGCAAACGCGGTGACCAGCAGCAGCACGCTGATCACCACCTTGGCATTCCAGCGCCACACAAGGATGCCCAGCAGCACACCGTGCGCGCCCAGCAGCAGCAACAGCAGTGAAAGTGCATAGCGCAGGCTGCCCGGGTGGCTGGCCATGGCGCTGTGCCAGAACAGGCCATTGCCGGCCACAGCGAAGAACAGGCTGGTCAGCACGATCAACGCTTCGGTGGACAGCTGTGGCCGCCATGCGCGGATGTTGGCCAGCGTGGGCAGACGGAAGGAGCGTTGGACCGATGCGTTCATGCAATCGCCTCCTGGCGGGTCGAGCGATCCAACTGGCGGCGGACCATCAGGTACAGGCCCAGCGACAGCAGCCAACAGATCAAGGCGGTGGCAACGTCATGCGAAAGGAAGTGGGCGCCGCGCAGCTGTTGGCCGATGCCGAACACCAGGCCGCTGCCGAGGCCGATCCACAGCCCGGCCCAACGCCAGGCGGGGCGCCACAGCAGCGCGAAGAAGTACAGGCACATCCATGCGTATCCCGCGCTTGCGTGGCCGGCGGGGAAGCAGGCGCGTGCGGCCATGCCGGTTGGGCGGCTGCTGAGAAGACCGACGAACGGGTCGTGTCCGCCATAGCGCAGCAGATCCCACGGGCAGTCCATCGGCACCAGCGATTTCAGCAGCGAGATCAGCCCGGTGCCGAGTGCCACGGCCACCACCACATACAGCAGCGCCCAACGCAGCGTGCGATCGCGGCCGCGGCGCCAGTGGTGGAAGCACAGCAGCATCGCCACCAGTGCCGCAGCGGTGCTCAGCCACTTGCCGGCCTTGTGCACCACCGAACGCGTCAGCCACGCATCCTGCAGCGCCCAGCGGCCGCCCTCCAGCCGGAACAGGTGGTCGGCCAGCCACTGGTCGCCCCCCAGGCCCATCAGCACGGTGAATACCGCAATGCCGATGACAGAAGGCAGCCAAAGATGGGTAGCGGCAAAACGCGACGCCAGCAGCGAGGGCGCAAAGGAGACTGCCGGGACAAGAGGGCGAGCGGGCATGCAGGGAAGGGGCCGTTACGGGAATCCGCGGCCATGCTCGTCACTGGCATGTCGGAGAAGGGTCGTACACGCGTTTGCGCCGGGTTAATCCGCGCCCGGCGCGAATCATCGTTCAGTCTTCTTCGTCGTTGGCGCCTGCACGCTCGGCATGGCAGGCCGCATCCCAGGCGGTGCCCGGAAGCAACTGCCAACGATTGCGATTGGCAACACCGATGTCGATGACCTGGGCCGGATCGACACAAGGGCTCATGGCCTTGTCCAGCACCAGCAACCAGCGCTTGTCCGGCGCCTCGGCCAACCATGGACCGGCGTCGTGCCACTGCTCTGCCCACGGCCGCTTGAAGCCGAACTCGCGCACCGGCCGGTCGGCCTGCAGCAGGTTCTGTTCGCGCCAGGCCACCAGCGCCAGCTCCGCATCGGGGCCGATCCGCGTGCCCACCCGGCGCATCACCGCCGAAGCCGAGGCGTAGGGGTCCAGCGCGGGTATCAGCACCAGTCCGTACAGCATCCACAGCAGGCCGTGGGTGAGCAGTACCAGCGTGGCCGCGCGTCGTATCCGCAGCCACACCGCCAGCGTCGCCACGGCGATGGCGAAGGTCAGCAGGCCATCGCCGAACACGGGCAGCAGGGTGTCGGGCATCGCCCGCCGTGCCAGCTGCGCCTGCGCCCAGGGGCTGTCGGTCAGCATCATCACGCCAAGCGCGCCGGTGGCCAGCATCAGCAGCAGGCTGTAGCCGAACAGGTAGCGGCGCACGCACAGGCGACGCAGCAGGCCGGGCAACAGCGGCGCCACCGCCAGTGCCATCGCCGGCAGCATCGGCAGCACGTACACCTCGCGCTTGCCGGGGCTGGCAGTGAAGAACAGCAGGACCAGCGCGGCCCAGCCCAGCAGCAGCCACTGGCGCTGGTCGCCGCGACGCAGCCGGCGCCACCACGGCTTGACCATCAGCGGCAGCAGCAGCGCACCCGGCAGCCACAGCGTGGCGATCACCTGCAGGTAGTACCAGACCGGCTGGCGATGGTGCCAGGCATTGGCATAGCGGGTGCCGGTCTGCTTGAACAGCAGTTCGTGTGCGTACGACTGCAGCGATGCACTGGGTTCATGCAGCAGCGCCCAGGCCAGCGGCGCCAGCCACACCGCTGTACCCAGCAGGAAGGCCGGAATCAGCCACAGCAGGCTGGCGGGGTGGGGGCCGTCCACCGGCCGGCCGCGACGGCGCTGGTACAGCCGCCAGCCCAGCCAAGGCAGCACCATCAGCAAGGGCAGGAAGCCCACCCCCTTGGTCACCGTGCCGACGCCGGCGGCGAAGCCGGCCAGCCACAGCGCCGGCAGGTTGCGGCGCTCGCAGAGGTGGCGCAGCAGGCCCCACAGGGCCAGCGTGGTCATGCCCACCAGCACCATGTCGATCTGCGCGCGCTTGGCCATCAGGCCGAACTGCAGGGTGCAGAACAGTGCGCCAAGCGCGTACAACGAATGCCGTGGCGACCATAGCCGGCGTGCCAGGTCGGACACCAGCCACAGGCTGAGCAGCGCAGCCAGCAGCGACGGCAGCAGGAACGACCACTGCCAGCTGCCGACCACCTGGTGGGCAGCGGCCTGCAGCCACATGAACACCGGCGGCTTCTCGGCGTACAGCTCGCTGCCCCGGTGCGGCAGCAGCCACTCGCCGCTCTCCACCATGGCACGTGCGGCCAGCACGAAGCGTGGTTCGTCCGGTGGCTGCGGCTGGCGCATGCCAAGCCCGGCCGCCAGCGCCATCACGATCAACAACCACAGCAGCGGCAGGTGCCAACGGCGGGGCAGGGCAACGGGCACGGCAGGCTCCGGGAGCAAAACGGCCATTCTGATAAGGGGCACGTGGGAAAGCCGTCGGAGCGGCCGGCATGGCGACCGCATTCCGACATCCGCAGCGCTACCATGGCATGAACTTCCGTGGATGTTTCGTGCATGCGCCTGTTGGTGATCGAGGACAACCGCCAGTTGGTGGCCAACCTGTTCGACTATTTCGAGTCGCGCGGGCATGTGCTCGACGTGGCCCCGGATGGCATCACCGGCCTGCACCTGGCCGGCAGCCACCCGTATGACGCGGTGATCCTGGACTGGATGCTGCCGCGCATGGAAGGCCCGGAGGTGCTGCGGCGGCTGCGCTCCGAGCACGCCTCGGAAGTGCCGGTGATCATGCTGACCGCACGCGACGAACTGCCGGACAAGATTGCCGGCTTCCGGGCCGGCGCAGATGATTACCTGACCAAGCCATTCGCCTTGCCGGAACTGGAAGTGCGCCTGGAGGCGCTGCTGCTGCGCGCGCAGGGTCGCAATCCGCGCAAGCGCCTGCAGGTGGGCGACCTGGTGCTGGACCTGGCCAGCCTGGAGGCGCAGCGCGCCGGCCAGGTGCTGCACCTGTACCCGGCCTGCCGCAAGCTGCTGGAAGTGCTGATGCGCGCCAGCCCGGGCGCGGTCACCCGGCAGCAGCTGGAATTCGCCCTGTGGGGTGACGAACCACCGGACGGCGACCTCCTGCGCTCGCATGTGTACGAGCTGCGCCGCAGCGTAGACGGCCCCTTTGCCGACAAGCTGATCCACACCCTGCCGCGGGTGGGCTACCGGCTGGCGTCCACCGCAGGCGCGGACGCACGGAACGATGACGATGGCGCGTAAGCCCGGGCCGCTCTACCGCCGGGTGGTGTGGTGGCTGCTGGGCTACCTGGCGCTGATTTCGCTGGCGGTGTTCAGTGTGGGCAACTACGTGCACGAACACGCCGAGCACGCGGCGTGGCGCGCGCTGCTCAATTCCGAACTGGACAGCATCGTCGAGCACACCGAGCACGAGCCGCACTATCGCTGGCAGGACTCGGACACGCTGAGCCTGTTCCGCTTCAATGAAGCCAACATGCCCGCCAGCCTGCGCACCCTGCATCCGGGGTTGCATGACGGGGTGATGATCGGCGAGCGCGAGACGGCGGTGATGGTGCGCGATACCGGCTCGATGGGACGGGTTGCGCTGGCCCTGGACATCTCCGATTTCCACGACCTGGAACAATTCGCAACGCGCTGGGTGATGCTGGCCGGCATCATCATGATCTTCGTCACCGTGTTGATGGCCTCCTTCGGCATGGAGCGCATGGTGCGCCCCTTGAGCCTGCTGGCCCAGCACATCGGTGCACTGCGGCCCGGCGTGCAGGGCCAGCGCATTGACGTCGATCCGCGCGGCAGTTCCGAGCTGCACACCATCGCCGATGCGCTGAACGATTACCTTGATCGCAACGAGCAGTTCGTCGAGCGCGAGCGGGTGTTCATCAGTACCGCAAGCCATGAACTGCGCACGCCGATCGCAGTGATGACCGGTGCCGCCGAACTGGCGCTGGAGCAACCCGGCCTGCCTGAGCGCGCACGGCAGCAGATGCAGCGCGTGCTGCGTACCGCGCAGGGCGTTGAGCAGCTGATCGAGCTGTTGCTGGTGTTGGCGCGCGATCCGGCTCGCCTGGCTGCCCGTGCCGAGCGCATCGCGCTGGACCAGCTGCTGCCGGAGATCGTCGACGACCATCGCCACCTGCTGGGCGACAAGGACCTGAGCATCGGCATCCAGGCCGCGCCGGTCGACATCGTCGCGCCGCTGGCGGTGGTGCAGGCGGCGATCGGCAACCTGCTGCGCAATGCCATCGAGAACAGCGGCCGCGGTCATATCGAGCTGCGCCTGACCTCGGCAGCGGTGTTGACCCTGCAGGACCCCGGCCATGGCATGAGCCCGGAGGAGATCGCAGCGATCCACGCGCGGATGGCCCGCGGTGAGCGCGGCGACCGCGGCGGCATCGGCCTGGAACTGATCGCGCGGTTGTGCGAGCACCTGGGCTGGACCCTGCAGCTGCAGCCCTGCCAGCCGCGCGGGACCCTGGCCTCGCTCGACTTTGGTACATCGCGGCCAGGCTGACCTCTCCGTCGACCAAGGCCGACGCCTGCCAGGCAATGGCCGCGTGCGTTCTGGTAGGTGCCAACCCTGGTTGGCACGCTGGCCGCGTCACCGCCCCGTTGGCCGCGCCACGTGCTGGTCGATCAGGATCACGTTGCCATCGGGATCGGTCAGCTGCAGATAGGCCGGACCTTCGCCATCGGGATCGGCACGCGCCGTGAGTGCGATGCCCTTGGCGTCCAGCTCGGCCTGTACCTCACGCACGTCCTGGAAGGACGCCAGTTCCTGCTTGTGCTGGTCCCAGCCGGGATTGAAGGTCAGCAGGTTGCCCTCGAACATGCCCTGGAACAGGCCGACCACGATGCCGTTGTTGCGCAGTACCAGCCAGTTCTGCGCCGCATCACCACCGGTCACCGAGAACCCCAGCGCCTCATAGAACGCACGCGAGGTGGCCAGGTCCTTCACCGCCAGGCTGACTGAAAAAGCGCCGAGTTGCATGGGGCAGGCTCCAGAAGGGAATGCTGCGATTCTCGGTAGGCCCGCGCGCTGCCGCAAGCAGCGCAGCATGACCCTGCGTGAAGACTATGTTAATTTCGACCCGCGCCGCTTATGCGGCGCTTTTCTTTTCCGCTCTTTCGATCGACAGAGGATCCCATGCCGACCGAACCCGCTACTGCCCTGATCAGCAACGACATCGTTGGCCTTGGTCTGATCGCCGCCACCCTCGCCTTGATCTTCTGGGCTGCCAGTGGCCCAACGCCCTTGCTGAAGAAGATCTTCGCCTGGGTACCAGCACTGCTGCTGTGCTATTTCATCCCCGCCATCTACAACACCGCCGGTGTCATCGATGGCCACAACACCTCGCTGTACAACCCGGTCGCCCGCGATGTGCTGTTGCCGGCGGCGTTGGTCCTGCTGACCCTGTCGATCGACCTGAAAGGCATCGCCAAGCTCGGGCCGAAGCTGCTGCTGGTGTTCTGCGCCGGCACCGCCGGCATCATGCTCGGCGCCATCGTCTCCTTCCAGGTGATGAAGCTGATCCATCCGGAAACCGTGGCCGGTGACACCTGGGCCGGGATGGCCGCATTGGCGGGCAGCTGGATCGGCGGTGGCGCCAACATGGTTGCCATGCGCGAAGTGTTCGGCACCGATGCCACCACCTTCGGCCAGTTCGCTGTGGTCGACGTGGCCTGCGCCAGCCTGTGGATGGCGATCCTGCTGTTCATGGCCAACCGCGCCCAGCAGATCGATGCACGCAACGGTGCCGACACCCGCGCCATCGATGAAATGAAGGCGCGCATCAGTGCCTACGAGGCACAGAACGCGCGCATCCCCAGCATGACCGACCTGATGGTGATCGTCGGCGTGGCACTGGGCGGCGTCGGCCTGGCCCATGCCATCGCCGCACCGCTGTCGGGCTGGTTCAAGGCCAATGTCAGCTGGGCCAGCCAGTTCAGCCTCGACAGCCAGTTTGTGTGGGTGATCCTGCTGTCCACCGCGATGGGCCTGACGCTCAGCTTCACCCGTGCACGCCGGCTGGAAGCGGCAGGCGCCTCGCGCCTGGGTACCGTGTTCCTGTACTTCCTGATCGCCTGCATCGGCATGCAGATGAACCTGTTGTCGCTGCTGGATCGTCCGTGGCTGTTCCTGCTGGGGGCCATCTGGATGGCCACCCACGTGCTTGTGCTGTGGATCGTGGCCAAGCTGGTGCGTGCGCCGCTGTTCTTCTTCGCGATCGGTTCGCAGGGCAACATCGGCGCCGCCGCCTCGGCACCGGTGGTGGCGGCAGCATTCCATCCGACGCTGGCGCCGGTGGGAGTGCTGCTCGGTACGGTCGGTTACGCCACCGGTACCGGCCTGGCGTATGTCACCGGGCTGATCCTGAAGTGGATGGCGGGCGCGTAGTCCCGAATGCCTATTGCGGTAGTGCCGGCCGCTGGCCGGCTCCTCTTTCGTCGTGGTGTGCCGAGCGCTGGCCAGCGGTCGGTATCACACCTGGGAGATACGTGTGACACCTCATTGTTCTTCGTTCATTGCTGTCAGCCTGGACGGTTGCATCGCGCGCGCGGATGGCAATCTGGACTGGCTCGACCACGCCAATCAGAGGGTGCCGGCCGGTGAAGATTGTGGATACGCTGCCTACATGGCACCGATCAAGGCGATCGTCATGGGACGGGGCACCTTCGAGAAAGTGCTGTCCTTTCCCGAATGGCCGTATGCGGATCTGCCGGTCTATGTGCTGAGCCACTCCCTGCAGGCCGTTCCCGAGGAGGCACCGACCACGGTGCGGCTGCATGCGGGGGCGTTGTCCACGTTGATGGAAGAGGCGGCAGCGTGTGGTCTGGACCGCCTCTACATCGACGGCGGACGCACGGTGCAGTCCTTCCTCGCCGAGGGCCTGTTGCAGGAGATCACCGTGACCACGATTCCGGTGCTGGTCGGTGGTGGCCTGCGGTTGTTCGGCGAGACGGGGGCCGAAGCGCTGCTGACGCATCGTGCCACCGTGGTGTATCCGTTCGGATTCGTGCAGACGCGTTACACCGTCGGCAGCGCCGGCTAGGGCGGCGGATCGGCCAGGAGTCGGTCTGCCGGGCATTCAAAGCAACGGCGGCGCTTTCGCGCCGCCGTTTTTTCATCGGTGTCCCAACCCATGGTCAGGGACGTGCGAACGCTGCGGCTTCAGCAGCAGCGACCCCCGTTCTTGCCGCTGTAACGCGCTTCCTGGCGCTCACGGAAGAACGTCTTGTAGTCCATCGGTTCCTGATCCGGATGCTTTTCCAGCATGTGCCGGACGTAGTTGTCGTAATCAGGAATCCCACAGCACAGACGTGCGGTCTGCACCAAGCGCCGCCAGATGCGGCGGTGCGCCTGGTACTGCCCCACCGGAACCAGTTGCGTACTCATTACAGGTCCACCATTTCATGCGGCTTCAGCGCCACGTACGGGGTCTCGCGGTCGCTGCGCTGCGGATTGCGGCGCGCCGCCACGATCGTCTTGATCGAATACACCAGCACCGACGCCACCACCAGCAGGAACAGCGCGGTCAGGCCGGTGTTGACGTAGGCATTGACCACGATCTGTTGCATCTGCGCGACCGACTTGGCCGGTGCGGTGATCGTGCCGCTGGCCAACGCGTCCTGGAACTTGTGTGCCTGTGCCAGGAAGCCCTGCGCCGGATTGCTGTCGAAGATCTTGATGAAACCAGCATAGGTGGTGCAGATCAGCAACCACACCGCAGGCACCGCGGTGACCCACGCGTAGCGGTCACGCTTCATCTTGAACAGCACCACCGTGCCCAGCATCAGCGCGATGCCCGCCAGCATCTGGTTGGAGATGCCGAACAACGGCCACAACGTCTGGATGCCGCCGAACGGATCGACCACGCCGGTGTACAGCAGGTAGCCCCACAGCGCCACGCAGCCGGCAGTGCCGATGATGTTTGCAGTCCAAGACTCGGTCTTCTTCAGCGCCGGCACGAAATTGCCGAGCAGGTCCTGCAGCATGAAACGACCGGCACGTGTGCCCGCATCCACAGCGGTGAGGATGAACAGTGCTTCGAACAGGATGGCGAAGTGGTACCAGAACGCCATCATCGCGTCGCTGCTGCTGGGGATCGCCTCATGCAGGATCTGCGCGATGCCCACCGCCAGGGTGGGGGCACCACCGGCACGATGCAGGATGGTCGGTTCACCGATCGCTGCCGCCGTGGCCGTCAGCTGTTCGGGGGTGATGGTGAAGCCCCAGGTATTGGTGATGTAGTGCGCGGCCGACGCTGCATCGGCACCGATCACCGCCGCCGGGCTGTTCATCGCGAAGTAGATGCCCGGATCGATGATCGAGGCGGCCACCAGCGCCATCACGGCCACGAACGATTCCATCAACATGCCACCGTAGCCGATGTAGCGCATGTGCGCTTCATTGGCCAGAAGCTTCGGTGTGGTACCCGAAGAGATCAGTGCATGGAAACCCGACACCGCGCCACAGGCGATGGTGATGAACAGGAACGGGAACATGCCGCCCTTCCACACCGGGCCGTCGCCGCTGGCCGCGAACTGGGTCAGCGCCGGCATCTTCAGTTCCGGCATCACCACCAGGATGCCGATGGCCAGCGCGATGATCGTGCCGATCTTCAGGAAGGTCGACAGGTAGTCGCGCGGTGCCAGCAGCAGCCAGACCGGCAGCACCGAGGCGACGAAACCGTAGCCGATCAGCATCCAGGTGATCTGGGTGCCGGTGAAGGTGAAGGCCGGGCCCCAGGTCGGGTCTGCCGCCACCTTGCCACCGAACCAGATCGCGGCGAGCAGCAGCACCAGGCCCACCACCGAGATCTCACCGATCTTGCCCGGTCGGATGTAGCGCATGTAGACGCCCATCAGGATCGCGATGGGCATCGTCGCGATCACCGTGAACATGCCCCACGGGCTTTCCGCCAGTGCCTTGACCACCACCATCGCCAGCACGGCCAGGATGATGATCATGATCAGGAAGGCACCGAACAACGCGATGGTGCCGGGCACCTGGCCCATCTCCTCGCGCACCAGGTCACCCAGTGAGCGGCCGTTGCGGCGGCTGGACAGGAACAGGACCATGAAGTCCTGCACCGCACCGGCCAGCACCACGCCGACCACCAGCCACAGCAGGCCGGGCAGGTAGCCCATCTGCGCGGCCAGCACCGGGCCGACCAGGGGGCCGGCACCGGCAATGGCGGCGAAGTGGTGGCCGAACAGCACGTGCTTGTTGGTCGGTACGTAGTCCAGGCCATCGTTGTTGATCACCGCCGGGGTGGCCCGGGTCGGATCGAGCTGCATCACCTTGTCGGCGATGAACAGGCTGTAGAAGCGGTAGGCGACCAGGTACAGCGATACCGCCGCGACCACGATCCACAACGCGTTGATGTGCTCACCGCGCCGCAGCGCCACCGTGCCCAGGCAGAACGCGCCGAGCAGGGCGAGGGCCGCCCAGCCTATTTTGGAAAAACCTTTCATGAGGTGCTCTCTCCCGGAAAGACAGGCAAAGAGTCCCGCGTGCCCCTGGCAGGGTCAATGTGCACGGGACCATTCGGCGGTAGTACTTTGGTCGTACATGGGTGTGGCAGGTGGCGATGTTCCCTCGCAGCCGACAACGCAGGCGGTGCCGGCGTGCGGACATGACGTGCGGCGAACACCAGGGATGGAACAATCGGTTGCGACGGCATCCATTGGCGTTGCGCGCTGCAGCGTCCATTTTTAGCGGCATCCATCCAACAGGAGTCACCATGAGCCTTCCCGAGCCGGTCCGCGTCCTGCGTACCATCCGTGGCATGCCCACCTCCGACGGTGCCGGTGTTCGCCTGACCCGGGTCATCGGCGGCCCCTCGCTGCCCGACCTCGATCCGTTCCTGCTGCTCGACGAATTCGGTACCGATCGCGCCGAGGACTACATCGCCGGTTTCCCCGAGCATCCGCATCGTGGTTTCGAGACCGTCACCTACATGCTCGATGGCCGCATGCGGCATCGCGACAATCACGGCAACGAGGGCCTGCTGACCCCGGGCAGCGTGCAGTGGATGACGGCCGGCCGTGGCCTGGTGCATTCGGAGATGCCCGAGCAGGAAAGCGGGCAGATGCGCGGCTTCCAGCTGTGGGTGAACCTGCCGGCGCGCGACAAGATGACCGCGCCGAAGTACCAGGAATTCGCTCCCGGGAAGATCCCGGTGGTGCAGCCGGCCGAAGGCGTGCAGGTCAAGGTGATCGCTGGCACGGTCGGGGGCACGGCGGGGCCGATCGCGCAGCCAGCCACCGATCCGCTGTATCTGGACATTGCACTGGAGGCCGATCGTGCCTGGACCTACTCCCTGCCCGAAGGCCACAACGCGTTCGTCTATGTGTTCGAAGGCGGGCTGACGGTGGGCGAGCAGGATGCTGCGCGCGACGTGGCGCGGCAGGAACTGGCGGTGCTGGGCGGCGGCGAGCAGTTGCATCTGTCTGCAGGCAGCGACGGTGCGCGGTTGATCCTGGTGGCGGGGCGTCCGTTGCGCGAGCCGGTGATGCGTCATGGCCCGTTCGTGATGAACACCCGCGAAGAGCTGATGCAGGCCTTTGTCGATTTCCAGGAAGGCAGGTTCTGAGGCGGGAGTGCCGGCCGCTGGCCGGCAACCTCCTGCAGTGCGCGCCGATCGGGTTGCCGGCCAGCGGCCGGCACTTCCCGCGGATCGGTCCATCGGGTGGGGACGCTGCAAGGCAGTCATCCCCACAACCCCTCAGCGGCCGTCGGCCACGGCAGAGGGCGTCAGGTTCATGCCCTGCGCAAGCTGCTGCAGCGTGCCCAGTTCCTGGGAACTGTCGGGATATAGCGCGATCTGCGCGTAGCGGCCCTTGTCCAGCTTGACCACGCTGATGCGGCGCTCGGCATAGCCCGGCGGCTCCTGGCCGCCCAGATCCGGCTGGTACCAGTACATCGATTCACCGGCAAAGCTGCCTTTTTCCTGGCGCAGCGAGCGGGTCAGCGGAATGCCCGGATCGCGCTGGCTGAGCATCAGGCTCAGTACTTCGCGCCCGTCACTGGTGGCCGCGCGGCAGACCAGGAAGCCGGACTGTGCCTGCTGCTGCCATTGCAGGCCGCTGCTGGCGGGCAACGAAGGACAGTCGACCGGGGCCTGCGCGCAGGCAGACGCCGCAACGAACAACAGGCTCGACAGAACAACAGGCGCGAACTTCATGCATCCCCCAAGGTGGCGTGTCGTTGGCACCGCCGGTGACACCGGCGGTCGAGGCATCCCATCCCCGGATGCCGTCCTGCCCGGCGAAAGCACGGGCGGATGACCAGACCTTAACGGAACGTGAGCGATCGCACAAATCGCGGTTACATCCGTAACCATTGCGGCCGAGGGTCGGCCGCAATGGCACGGTCGTGGCTCAGCGGTCGTTGCCGATCCACTTGTAGATGAGGCCGCCGATTGCACCGCCCAGCAGCGGGGCGACCCAGAACAGCCACAGCTGGCCGGTGGCGCCGCTGCCGGCGAAGAAGGCCACCGCCGTGGAGCGGGCCGGGTTAACCGACGTATTGGTCACCGGAATGCTGATCAGGTGGATCAGGGTCAGGGCCAGGCCGATGGCCAGCGGCGCGAAGCCCGCCGGCGCCTTGCCATGGGTCGCGCCCATGATCACGATCAGGAACACCGCCGTGAGCACCACTTCGCACAGGAACGCGGCCGCCACGCTGTAGCCACCGGGTGACAGCGCACCATAGCCGTTGCTGGCGAACGCACCGGCCTGGCTGCCATCAATGGCGAAGCCGCTGGCACCGGAGGCGATCTGCAGCAGGATGAAGCCGGCCAGCAGGCCGCCGGCCACCTGGGCGATGATGTAAGGCACCAGATCCTTGGTCGGGAAGCGGCCGCCGGCCCACAGGCCCACGCTGACCGCTGGATTGAAGTGCGCACCGGAGATATGGCCGAACGCGTAGGCGCCGGTCACCACGGTCAGGCCGAAGGCCAGGGCCACGCCAAGGAAACCGATACCCAGCGGATTGCCGTCGCCACCGAACTTGGCGGCCAGCACCGCACTGCCACAGCCACCCAGAACCAGCCAGAACGTGCCGAGGAACTCGGCGGACAAGCGTTTACCCATGCTCATGTGTTGCACTCCTTTGACGGTCTAAAGTGTGATTTATGTCACATTTCAGTATCAGCGGGTGACTGTAGCGTCAACGCCGGGTGCAGGGATACACCTTCGGATGTGTGCAACACGCGATGCTCAGTACTGGGGCAGGGGAATGAATTCCTTATCGTCGCCGGGAATGGTGCCGAAACGTCCGGCTTCCCAATCGTGCTTGGCCTGCTCGATGCGTTCCTTCGAACTGGACACGAAGTTCCACCACAGATGGCGCGGACCATCCAGCGGTTCGCCACCGAACAGCATCGCCTTCACCGGCGTCTTCGCGCGCAGGCGGCCGCGCGCCCCGGCTTCGGGAATCACCAGGTGCTGGGCAGGAATGTCCACACCATCCAGCTGCGCTTCGCCCTCGAGGATGTACAGCGCACGTTCGCGGTGGCCATCATCGATGTCGATCTCTGCATCCGGATCCAGGTCGATCGCCACGTTGAGCGTGTCGGCGAACACCTTGACCGGCGACTCCTCGCCATAGGCGCGTCCGGCGATGACGCGCAGCCATGCGCCGTTGCGGCGCTGCTCGGGCAGGGTGGCAGCCGCATGGTGGTAGAACGCCGGTTCGATTTCCTCATGCGACTTCGGCAGCGCGACCCAGGTCTGCATGCCGTGGATCGGGTTGTCATGGTCGCGGTCCGGTTGCGGCGTGCGCTCGGAATGGGCGATGCCACGGCCGGCGGTCATCCAGTTGACGTCACCGGGACGGATCACCTGGTCCGAGCCCAGCGTATCGCGGTGGCCGATGGCGCCCGACCACAGATAGGTGACGGTGGCCAGGCCGATATGCGGGTGTGGGCGCACGTCAATGGCCGTACCGGGGTGCATGAGTGCCGGGCCCATCTGGTCGACGAACACGAACGAACCGATGCTGCGGGCCTGCAGGGTGGGCACGGCGCGGCGCACTTCCAGGCCGCCGATGTCGTGTACGCGCGGGGCGATGATGGTGGTCATGCGGGCGTTCTCGCTGGCAGGGATCAAGGCGGTCAGCATCGCATGCGTTGGTTGCGGTGACATTCCCCGTCCGGGTAACAGGTTGTTCCAGCCAACGGCGCAGCCCCTCGTGGCTGGTCGAGCAATGCGCACCTCTTGGTTGGCCGGGCGGGTGGGTTGCGCAGGACACGCCGTAAACCCATCCATGGGGGCTCGATGGCGCCATCCATGGCGCCAACGGTCCTGCGCAACCCACCCGCCCGTCCTCTGAAAGTTTCCGGGTGCCGTCCAGCCACGGAGAAGAAAAAGAAAATCAAAATCAAATGCTGGTCGCTTCGCTCGCATCCACGCATGGCGTGGATCTACTGTCGACCAGGGTCGACACCTGCCAGCCATCGCAGTTCACCATCCGTCACCGGGAAACTGTCAGGGGTGGGGCGGTGTCGGGTTGCGGGGTGTCCGCGGCATGGATGCCGCGGCCAAGCCCCCAGGGATGGGTTTACGGCGTCCCCGCGACCCGACACCGCCCCGCCCAACAAACAGAAAAGCCAGAGCCGGCTGTTGCTCCGGCTCCGGCTCTGGCTCTGGCTTCGGCTGTTGCTGTTGCTGTTGCCTGCGGGTGCCGGGCCGCAGGCCCGGCCGATCAAACCACTGGTTCGCGCAGGACCGGGTTGTCCCAGCCCGGGCGCGGTGCGAAGCGATCACCGTGGCGCTGCTGCAGCGCCTTCAGGCGCTCCACGATGGCATCGGCACCCACCGCACGGATGTGCTGGATCGGACCGCCGCGGAACGGTGCGAAGCCGGTACCGAAGATCACGCCCGCATCCAGCAGGTCCGCGTCGGCCACCACGCCTTCGTGCAGGCACGCCACCGCCTCGTTCAACAACGGCAGGATCAGGCGATCTTCCAGATCGGCAGGCGCCTGATAGTCGCGCGCCACGTCCGGCTTCTTGGCCCGGCCGTTCTCCCAGGTGTAGATGCCCTGGCCATCCTTCTTGCCGCGCTTGTCCGGTTCCACCGTCTGCAGCGCCGCCGGAATCTGCAGGCCCAGGAACGGGGCCAGTTCCTTGCCCACGCCAGCAGCCACGTCCAGGCCTACGGTGTCGATCAGTTCGATCGGGCCCATCGGCATACCGAACTTCACCGCCGCCTTGTCGATCACCGGGCCCGGAATGCCTTCAGCGTACGCGGTGGCCGCTTCCAGCATGTACGGGAACAGCACGCGGTTGACCAGGAAACCGGGCGTGCCGGCCACCGGCACCGGGAACTTGCCCAGCGCCTTGCAGAAGGCTGCCAGGCGACGCTCGGTTTCAGCTGCCATGCCGTCGTGATGGATGATCTCCACCAGCGGCATCTGTGCCACCGGGTTGAAGTAATGCAGGCCGGCGAACTGCGCCGGGCGCTGGATGTGATCGCGCAGCTCTACCAGCGGAATCGACGAGGTGTTGGTGGTCAGCAACGCGTCGAGCTTCATCTTCGGCTCCAGCGTCTGGTACAGCGCACGCTTTGCTTCCGGGTTCTCGATGATCGCTTCGATGACCAGATCGGCCTGCGCCACGCCATTGCCTTCCAGGTCCGCACGCAGGCGCGCGGCGACGGCCGGGCGCTTGCTCTCGTCACGCACCTTCTTGGCGAACAGTGCCTGTGCACGTTCCATGGCCGGGTCGATGAAGCGCTGCTCGCGGTCCTGCAGGGTCACTTCAAAACCCTTGTAGGCGGCCCACGCAGCAATGTCACCGCCCATCACGCCGGCACCGACCACGTGCACGTGGCGGATGCCGGAATCGCCACCGCCCAGGCCCTTCAGGCGTTCGGTGAGGAAGAAGATGCGGATCAGGTTGCGCGCGGTCGGCGTGCTGGCCAGCTTCACCACGGCGCGTCGTTCGGCATCCAGGCGTGCCTGCACCGGCTTGCCGCCGCTGCGCTGCCAGGTGCTGATCAACGCATACGGCGCCGGGTACTGGTCCTTCTTCGCCTTGCGTGCAACCTGCTTGACCATCTGCGGGGCCAGCAGCTGGCGTGCCGGCCAGGTATTGGTCGCCCAGGCCAGCGCACGCTGCTTGAACGGGCGGGTGGTGCCGGACAGTGCCAGCGCCACGGCGGTATCGAGCACGACGGCCGGTGCCACCACCTTGTCGACCAGCCCGATGCCGCGTGCGGCCGAGGCCGACAGCGTGCGTCCGGTCAGCATCATGTCCATTGCCGCCGGTGCGCCGACCAGCTGTGGCAGGCGCGCGCTGCCGCCCCAGCCCGGGAAGATGCCCAGCTGGGTTTCCGGCAGGCCGATGCGGGTGGAACTGTCATTGGATGCAACGCGATAACGGCAGGCCAGGGCCAGCTCGGTACCGCCGCCCAGGCAATGGCCATGGATGGCGGCCACGGTCGGGCAGGGCAGTTCTGCCAGCTTCTGGTAGGTCGACTGGCCGCGGCGGATGGCGTCGTTGACGGTGCCGCGGCGATCGAACTCCTGGAACTCCTTCAGGTCGGCGCCGGCGATGAAGCCTGCCTTCTTGAGGGACTGGATCACCACGCCCTTGGGTGGGTCCATGGCGATGCGTTCAAGCAGATCGCCCAGCTCCAGCAGGACATCCTGCGACATTGCGTTGACACTGCTGTCCTGACGATCCAGGGAGAGGACCACCACGCCATCGTCGCGGATCTCGGGGTGCCAGTGGCTGAAGCGGAGACCATCGAAGCTTGAGAGCATGGACGTTCCATCCGGTTGTGTATGGAGAAGGGGGCTATGATCCAGAGGTTGTTTCCCCCGCGTCAAATCCCAATAGCAGGGGTATAGCGCCCCGGATCGCAGGCCTTGGACCGGAACGTTAACGGAACGGTGGTTAAAAGCTGGTGCGGCGCCAGGTGATCGGCGACTGAACTTTTCCCGGGATTGGCAGTCTCATTGCCCGACGTCGGTTGGGCTGACAGGAGTGCGGCCCCTCATGGCCGATGTTGATACACCTCAGGAGCTGGATCTGGAACTGGTCCGGCGCGTGCAGCACGGCGAGAGTGCCGCCTTCGATGTCCTGGTGCGCAAGTACCAGCATCGGGTCGTGGCCCTGGTCGGTCGCTACATCGCCGACTGGAGTGAATGTCAGGACGTGGCCCAGGACACTTTCATCCGTGCATACCGTGCGATTGGAAGCTTCCGCGGCGACGCCCAGTTCTCAACCTGGTTGCATCGGATCGCCGTGAACACCGCCAAAAACCATCTGGCTTCGCACAATCGCCGCCCGCCGACCGATGACATCGACATCGGCGACGCCGAGCAGTTCGACACCGGCACACGCCTGCGCGACACCGACACGCCCGAGCGTGAGTTGATGCGCCAGGAACTGGAACAGACGGTGATGAAGGCCGTCAACGCGCTGCCGGAAGAACTCCGGTCGGCGATCACCCTGCGCGAGGTGGAAGGCCTGAGCTACGAGGAAATCGCGCAGAAGATGGGGTGCCCGATCGGCACCGTGCGTTCACGGATCTTCCGGGCGCGCGAGGCGATCGACACCGAACTCCGGCCGCTGCTGGACATCGGCAGTGCCACCCGCGAGAAGAGCCGTATATGACCCGCATTCCGAACAACGAATCGCACAACCACCAGTCTCCCGCCGGGCAACGCCTGGACGAACGCCATCGCCAGCAGTTGTCGGCGCTGGTCGACGGCGAGCTGGGGGCAGACGAGGCGCGCTTCCTGGTGCGCCGCATGGAACACGATCCGGAACTGGCTGGCTGCCAGGAACGCTGGCAGCTGCTGGGTGATGTCATGCGCGGCCACGCGTCGCTGCTGGCACCGGCCGGTTTCAGTGCCGCCGTGGCTGCCGCCATCGCCGCCGAGCCCGCACCGCTGGCCGAGCCGAAGCGTCAGGCCCGCCGTAGTGGTTGGCGTGCATGGGGCGGCGGTGCGCTGGCCGCTTCGGTTGCTGCCGTAGCGCTGTTCGTCGGCCGCGAAAAACTGCAGGAGGCGCCGCCAGTGGATGTCTCCGCACCGCAGGTGATCGCCAGCCAGGCGCAGTTGCCGCCGGCATCGGAGCAACCGGCTGCCGTTACCGAGGCGTCGGTGGACACTGCTGCGATGGCCGTGGCCAGCGTGCCGGCGGTGGCCATGGCCGCTGCCAGCCGTCGCCAGGATGTGCGCCGCGCCAGCGCCACCCGCAGCCAGCAGGCCGCACGCGTGGCCCAGCGCGATGACGCGCCGCTGCGCGCGGTTGCCAGCCAGGCGCCGCTGACCCCGACCATGCCCGCCGGTAGCGCGCGCAATCTGCCCTTTGGCGAGGTCGGCAACCTGCAGGCTCGGCCGTGGCCGCGCTCCAGCCTGGCGCCCGCCGCCGGTGGCGCCCTCAATGCCAGTTTCCCGGCCCATGCCGGTGGCGCTGCGTTCTATCCGTTCGAGCCACGCCTGCAGGACGACCTGCCGGCGTCGCAACGCCCGCGCGACTGAGCCGGGTACCGTTCCACGCCCCGCCGTCGGCGGGGCGCTTCCTTCCCTTTCCATCCGACCCGGAGGTTGCCGTCCGATGACTCCCCGACTCCGCACGCATGCCATTGGCCTGTTCGCCCTGACCCTGCCGCTGGTGGCCTGTGCCCAACCGGCGGCGCCTGCCGCCCAGCCGCAGGCCGCCGCCGCCGCGGCGGCGCCACGCGCACCGGCGCAGCCGTTGGTCAGCGGTCTGCCTGACTTCACCAACCTGGTTGAGCAGGTCGGCCCCGGTGTGGTCAACGTCGACACCACCATCGTCCGCAGCAACCGCCAGGCGCGGGGCGGCATGGGCCCGGGCGATGACGAGATGCCCGAGTTCTTCCGCCGCTTCTTCGGCCCGGATTTCCCGATGCCCGGGCAGGGGCCAGGCGGGCAGGACGGCGGCCCCAGCATCAAGGGCCGGGGCATGGGCTCGGGCTTCATCATTTCGCCTGACGGCTACGTGCTGACCAATTACCACGTGGTCGCCGACGCCAGCGAAGTGAAGGTCAAGCTCGGCGATCGTCGCGAGTTCACCGCCAAGGTGGTCGGCAGCGATCAGCAGTACGACGTCGCCCTGCTGAAGATCGACGGCAAGAACCTGCCGACCGTGCGCGTGGGTGATTCCAACAGCCTGAAACCCGGTCAGTGGGTTGTCGCGATCGGCTCACCGTTCGGCCTCGACCACTCGGTTACCGCTGGCGTGGTCAGTGCCCTCGGCCGCAACACCGGTGGACCGGACCAGCGCTACGTGCCGTTCATCCAGACCGACGTGGCGATCAACCAGGGCAATTCCGGCGGCCCGCTGCTGAACACCCGTGGTGAGGTGGTCGGCATCAACTCGCAGATCTTCTCGGCTTCGGGTGGCTACATGGGCATCAGCTTCGCGATCCCGATCGACCTGGCGATGAGCGCGGTCGAGCAGATCAAGAAGACCGGCAAGGTCACCCGTGGCCAACTCGGCGCGGTGGTCCAGGAAATCGACGGCCTGAAGGCACAGGCGATGGGCCTGCCCGACAGCCGCGGCGCGCTGGTCAACCAGATCGTGCCGGACAGCGCTGCGGCCAAGGCCGGGGTCAAGATCGGTGACGTGATCCGCACGGTGAACGGTGCGCCGGTCAACAGCTGGTCCGATCTGCCGCCGCTGATCGGGGCGATGGCGCCGGGCAGCCGCATCACCCTGGGCGTGATCCGCGATGGCAAGCCGCGTGACCTGAGCGCGACCCTGACCGCTCTGGCCGAGGATACGCAGGGCAATGCCCGCAGCCCGTCCGCAGGCAATGACACCGCAGCTCCGCAGACCGGCGCCAATGCCCTGCTGGGGTTGGACGTTGCCGACCTGACTGCGCCGCAACGCAAGCAGCTGGGCCTGGAGGCGGGCGAGGGTGTCCGCATCACCGCCGTGAAGGGTGAGGGCGCCCGTGATGCAGGCCTGTCAGGTGGCATGGTGATCCTGCAGGTGGCCAGCACCCCGGTCGGCAGCGTTGAAGCCCTGAACCGCGCGCTGTCCGGCTATAAGAAGGGCGATGTGGTCATGCTGCTGGTCCGTACCGGCAGCGGCAACAGCGCCTTCGTCGCGGTCAAGGCCGGCCCGTAACAACCGATGGCCGCCTTCACGGCGGCCCTCGTGGTGTCCCCGAAGCCCCGCCCTGGCGGGGCTTCGGCCATTCCGGGGCCGTGCGGGCAGGCCAACCACGCGGCGGCCCTCCGGGCATGCGATAATCGACCGTTACCCTGACGACGCCGCGCGCCGCCGCCACCTCTCTATGTCCTCTGATTCGATGCGGAACATCCGCAACTTCTCCATCATCGCCCACGTCGACCACGGCAAGTCCACGCTGGCCGACCGCATCATCCAGCTCTGTGGCGGCCTCCAGGCCCGCGAGATGGAAGCGCAGGTGCTCGACTCCAACCCGATCGAGCGCGAGCGTGGCATCACGATCAAGGCGCAGTCGGTGTCGCTGCCGTACGTGGCGAAGGACGGCCAGACCTACCACCTGAACTTCATCGACACCCCGGGTCACGTCGACTTCTCCTATGAAGTCAGCCGCTCGCTGGCCGCCTGCGAGGGCGCGCTGCTGGTGGTCGATGCGGCCCAGGGCGTGGAAGCGCAGTCGGTGGCCAACTGCTACACCGCCGTGGAGCAGGGGCTGGAAGTGGTGCCGGTGATCAACAAGATCGACCTGCCCACCGCCGATATCGAGCGCGCCAAGGCCGAGATCGAGGCCGTGATCGGCATCGATGCCAGCGATGCCGTGCCGGTCAGCGCCAAGACGGGCCTGAACGTGGTCGACGTGCTGGAAGCGATCGTGCATCGCATTCCGCCGCCGGTGCCGCGCGATACCGACAAGCTGCAGGCGCTGATCATCGACTCGTGGTTCGACAACTACCTGGGCGTGGTCTCGCTGGTGCGCGTGATGCAGGGCGAGATCAAGGCCGGTGACAAGCTGCAGGTGATGTCCACCGGCCGCAACCACCAGGTCGACAACGTCGGCGTGTTCACCCCGAAGCGCAAGGTGCTGCCGGTACTGCGCGCGGGCGAAGTGGGCTGGGTCACCGCCAGCATCAAGGACGTGCACGGCGCGCCCGTCGGTGACACCCTCACCCTCGCTGCCGACCCGGCGCCGAAGCCGCTGCCGGGCTTCCAGGAAATGCAGCCGCGCGTGTTCGCCGGCCTGTTCCCGGTCGATGCCGAGGACTACCCGGACCTGCGCGAAGCGCTGGACAAGCTGCGCCTGAACGATGCCGCGCTGCGCTTCGAGCCGGAAAGCTCCGAAGCGATGGGCTTTGGTTTCCGCTGCGGCTTCCTCGGCATGCTGCACATGGAAATCGTGCAGGAGCGCCTGGAACGCGAATACAACCTGGACCTGATCAGCACCGCGCCGACGGTGGTGTATGAAGTCCTGAAGACCGATGGCACGATCATCAACATGGACAACCCGGCCAAGCTGCCGCCGGTGAACCATGTGCAGGAGATCCGCGAGCCGATCATCCGCGCCAACGTGCTCACTCCCGAGGAGTACATCGGCAACATCATCAAGCTGTGCGAAGAAAAGCGCGGCAGCCAGATCGGCATCAACTACCTGGGCAGCCAGGTGCAGATCAGCTACGAGCTGCCGATGGCCGAAGTGGTGCTGGATTTCTTCGACAAGCTGAAGTCGGTCAGCCGTGGCTATGCCTCGCTGGACTACCACTTCGTGCGCTTCGATGCCGGTCCGTTCGTGCGCGTGGACGTGCTGATCAACGGCGACAAGGTCGATGCGCTGTCGCTGATCGTGCATCGCAGCCATGCCGATCGTCGTGGTCGCGAGCTGTGCGAAAAGATGAAGGACCTGATCCCGCGCCAGCAGTTCGACGTGGCCATCCAGGCCGCCGTCGGCTCGCAGATCATCTCGCGCACCACGGTCAAGGCCATGCGCAAGAACGTTCTGGCCAAGTGCTATGGTGGCGACGTTTCGCGCAAGAAGAAGCTTCTGGAAAAGCAGAAGGAAGGCAAGAAGCGCATGAAGCAGGTCGGCCGCGTGGAAATTCCGCAGGAAGCCTTCCTGGCCGTGCTGCAGATGGACAACAAATAAGCCCCGAAACCGGCCTTCGGGCCGATCGTCCGGTGACGTTGCAAAGGACCCTGAATGAAACTGTTTGAGATCCTCCTGGTCGTGCTGACCCTGGCCTCCGGCCTGATCCTGCTGGCCGACAAGCTGTACCTGGCCAAGCGTCGCGCCCAGCGCGCCGGCCTTCTCGACACCGAGCCGGTGCTGGTGGACTACTCGCGTGCGTTCTTCCCGGTGCTGGCGATCGTGCTGATCGTGCGCAGCTTCATCGCCGAACCGTACAAGATCCCGTCCAGCTCGATGATGCCGAACCTGCTGATCGGCGATTTCATCCTGGTCAACAAGTTCTCCTATGGCCTGCGCCTGCCGATCACCAACACCCGCTTCGTGCCGGTCGGCGATCCGGCCCGTGGTGACGTGGTGGTGTTCCACTTCCCCGGCCATGGCGACAACGACCCGGCCAAGGGCGAGAACTTCATCAAGCGCGTGATCGGCGTGCCGGGTGACACCGTCGTGTTCGAAGGCGACGGGGTGATCCTCAACGGCGAACCGCTGAAGTACGACAACAAGGGCATCTACGCCGGCCACAAGGGCCAGGGCGAGGGCGCCAACCTGCTGGTCGAGCACCTGCCGGGCCGTACCCACACCGTGCTGGAGACCGATTATCCGCGTGGCCAGGGCCAATGGACCGTGCCGGCCGGCAAGTACCTGGTGATGGGCGACAATCGCGACAACAGCGACGACGGCCGTTTCTGGGGCCTGCTGCCGGAAGAGAACCTGCGCGGCAAGGCATTCCTGATCTGGCTGAACTGCCAGGGCTGGTTCTGCAAGGACGGCTTCGAACCGTCGCGGATCGGCTCGAGCATCAACTGACTTCACATCCACTCGCGTATCTGGGGAGAACGCAATGAAGACGATGAACACGCAGCGCGGCATGACCCTGACCTCGTTCCTGACGGTCCTGATCGTGGTTGGCTTCTTCCTTTACATCGGCATGAAGCTGTTCCCGATGTACCAGGAGTATTACGCGGTGCGCTCGGCGATGAAGAGCCTGGCCAAGGAGCCCGGCATCGGCAGCATGGCGCCGGCCAACATCCAGGACCTGTTCTTCAAGCGGCTGTACATCAACTACTCGGACAACGTGAAGCCGGCCAACGTCAAGTTTGATCGCCGCGACAATGGCTGGACCCTCAAGGTCAACTACGAAGTGCGCCGCCAACTGGTCGGCAACCTGGATGTGGTTGGCAAATTCGATTCTTCCCAGGACCTGACCCGTAGCGGTGCCGAATAAATCTTTCCAACGTGAAGACCTGATCGGTCATGCCTTCCGCGATCCAGACCTGCTCAAGCAGGCGCTGACCCATCGCAGTGCCGGCGCGCCGCATAACGAGCGGCTGGAGTTCCTTGGCGACAGCATCGTCAACATGATGGTCGCCGAGGCGTTGTACCTGCGCTGGCCCAAGGCAGACGAAGGCGCGATGACCCGCGCCCGCGCCGAGCTGGTGCGCGAAGGCGCGCTGGCGGTGATCGCGCGGACCCTGCAGCTGGGTGACCGGCTGACGATGGGGCCTGGCGAAATGAAGTCCGGCGGCCATCGCCGCGACTCGACCCTGGCCGATGCATTCGAGGCTGTGGTCGCAGCGATCTACCTGGATGTGGGTTTTGAAGCCTGCCGGGCGCTGGTCCTGCCCTGGTTTGCCGCCTCGATGGAGGCGCTGCCGGCCACCGGGCGACCGGAGAAGGACCCCAAGACCCGCCTGCAGGAATGGCTGCAGGGCCGACAGAAGGCGTTGCCACAGTACGAACTGGTGTCAGAATCCGGTGACGACCACGCCAAACACTTCCGGGTACGCTGCAACGTAGCCGACCCCGCCGCCAGCACCGAGGGCGAAGGCTCCTCGCGGCGGATTGCCGAACAACAAGCGGCTGCGGCCGTCCTTGAACAACTGGATTCCAAGTGAGCGAACAAACTCCCCATCATTGCGGCAGCGTGGCCGTCATCGGCCGCCCCAACGTGGGCAAATCGACCCTGACCAATGCCTTGGTCGGGGCCAAGGTCAGCATCGTGTCCAACCGGCCGCAGACCACCCGTCACCGCCTGCTGGGCATCGCCACCTACCCGGAAGGGCAGCTGGTGCTGGTCGACACGCCCGGCCTGCATAAGGTGCAGAAGCGGGCGATGAACCGGGTCATGAACCGCGCTGCCCGCGGCTCGCTGGAAGGCGTCGACGCCGGCCTGCTGGTGATCGAAGCCGGTCGCTGGGACGAAGAGGACAGCCTGGCCTTCAACGTGCTGCGCGACGCCGGTATCCCGGTGGTGCTGGTGGTCAACAAGATCGACCGCATGAAGGACAAGGGCGCACTGCTGCCGTTCCTGCAGGAAGTGACCGCCGGCCGTGATTTCTCGTCGGTGCATCCGATTTCGGCGCAGAAGCGCAACGGCCTGGAAGCCCTGGTCCGTGACGTGCTGGCGCTGTTGCCGGAAGCCCCGCCGATGTTCGGCGAAGACGAGATCACCGACCGCAGCCAGCGCTTCCTGGCCGGCGAACTGGTGCGTGAACAGCTGATGCGCCAGTTGGGCGAAGAGCTGCCGTACGCCACCACGGTGGAGATCGAGCGCTTCACCGAGGACGGCAACCTGCTGCGCATCGGTGCGGTGATCTGGGTCGAGCGCGAAGGCCAGAAGGCGATCGTAATCGGCAAGGGCGGCACGCGCCTGAAGGAGATCGGGGCCAAATCCCGCCTGCAGATGGAGCGTCTGTTCGGGGCCAAGGTGTTCCTGGAAACCTGGGTGCGCGTGCGTGAGGGCTGGTCCGATGACGAGGCCGCGCTGAAGGCCTTCGGCTACGAATAAGCCGCGACGGTCGCTTCGATGCTGATCGAGGACGACACCGGCTTCGTGCTGCATGCGCGGGCCTACCGCGAGACCAGCTTGCTGGTCGAGGTATTGAGCGCCGAGCATGGCCGTATCGGCCTGCTCGCGCGTGGAGTTTCCACGGCCAAGGGCCAGGTGCTGCGAGCGGCCCTGCAGCCCCTGCAGTGGATCCGCTTCAGCGCGTTGCAGCGTGGCGAACTGGCCCAGCTGCGCGGTGCTGAAGCGCTGGATGTGGCGCCGCGCCTGCTCGGCCAGGCCATGCTGGCCGGGTTCTATCTCAGTGAACTGACCCTGCGGCTGGCACCGCGCCAGGATCCGTTGCCGGAGTTGTACCTGGCCTACGGCGAAGCCCGTGCCCGCCTGGCCGTGGGGGCAGGACTGGCCTGGACCCTGCGCCGTTTCGAACGCGAGCTGCTGGCGGCGCTGGGCGTGGGCTTCGATCTGGAAACGGCCAGCGATGGACAGCCGATCGACCCGGCGGCGCGCTATGAACTGGACCCGCAGGAAGGACCGCAGCGCCTGCTCAGCGAGCGTGGCGGCGAGCGTCGCGCGGCGGCTACGGGCTCGGCGCTGTTGGCGCTGGCAGCCGACGACGAACCGGACGCCGCCGATCTGGCCAGCCTGCGCCTGCCGATGCGGCGGGTGCTGTCCCATCACCTTGGCGCGCGCGGGTTGAAGTCGTGGGAGATGCTGGAGCAGCTGACACCCCGGCGTTGAGGGGTGTTCGGCAGGGCTTGCAGCCCTGCACCTGCCGAGGCCAAGGCACGAGCCAGAGCAACAGCAACAGCAACAGCAACAGCGTGCATTCCGTGGGTAGGCGGGGTGGGTCCGATTGCGGGGGACGCCGTAAACCCGTCCATGGGGGCTTGGCCGCGGCATCCATGCCGCGGACACCCCCGCAACCGGACCCACCCCGCCTTCGACAGATCTCCGCAATCTGTCGGGATGGCATGGCCTGCTCTTGGTAGGTGTCGACCTTGGTCGACACGTAGATCCACGCCATGCGTGGATGCTCTTCGTTCAAGTGTCGAAATATTCGATTTCGATGGAGATTCATCCACGCATGGCGTGGATCTACCAGATCGCGGAAATCTGTCAGAGGCGGGGCGGTGTCGGAGTGCGGGGTGTCAGCCGCATGGGCCCGAGGCATGCCTCGGGCGGGTTGGGCAGGACGCCCAACCCCGGTCTTGCCGTGTGCTCAGGAGAGCGCACACGAGCAAGCGGCGACCAAGCCCCCATGGATGGGTTCACGGCGGCCCCGCAAACCCACAGTGCCCCGCCATCCCGCAGGAAGCCGCTTTGGCTGTTGCCGTTGCTCCGGCTGTTGCCTCTGCAGGTGCAGGGCGCAGCCCTGCCGACCAACCCTCAGTGCAGCAGCGCAGCCACCGCCGCGCGGAACCCCGCCTGTGCCTGCCCCGATTCGGGCGTGTGATGCAGCTGCCGTACCGCACGTGCCAGTCGCGCTGCACCCACGAACCCGCAGCTGGCCTGTAACCGGTGCAGCTGGCTGCGCAGCTGGCGCTCGTCATGCTGGTCCACCGCCTGTTCGACCGCATCGCGCACGCCCGGCAGTTCGGCCAGGAACAGCTCGCGCAGGGCGATCAGGTGGTTGCGTTGGCCATTGAGCGCGGCCAGGGCGGCGGTTTCGTCCCAGTCCTCCAGGGCCAGCTCGACCGCCGCCGGCGGCACCGTGGAACCGGCGGGGCTGTTGACCAGCGCACGACGGACCGCCTTCAGCAGTTGGTCACGGCCCAGCGGTTTGACCAGGGTGTCGCTGAAACCCGCCTCGCGCAGGCGTGCGTGAATGGCAGCATCGCCGTCGGCGGTATGCGCCAGCGCCGGGGTGTCCGGGTGCGAGCGGCGCAGCTGGTGCAACAGCTGGGCACCATTGCCATCAGGCAGGTTGACGTCGATCAGCCACAGATCGTGGGCACCGGGCTCGGCGCGCGCCAAGGCGCTGGCCAGTGAGTCGGCGGTGTCCACGTCCGCTGGTAACGTTTCCAACGCCGCTTTGAAAAAACCGCGGCTGATGATGTCGTCCTCGACAAGCAGGAAGCGGGGTCGACTGGCCCGCGGGGTCATCTGCATCAGGGCTGCCTCCATGTCAGCTGGGGTCAATCATCAAGCACGGCGGCGGCGGGCGCAAGCGGCCAGCGGCCCCGCTGGTCAGGATCTGCGACAATACGCCCCCACTTTTGCCCGCAGCCTGTTGCCACGTGGCCCGATCCCGCTCCCGTATCGACCGTACTCCCTTCCAGACCGAGATCCTCGACCTCAGCCATGATGGTCGCGGTGTTGCCCGCCGTGAAGGCGAGGGCGGCAAGGTCACCTTCATCAGCGGCGCCCTGCCGGGCGAAGTGGTGATGGCCGAACAGACCGCCCGCAGCCGCCACTTCGATGAGGCGCGCACGGTGGAAGTGCTGCAGGCCTCGCCGCAGCGGGTGACCCCCAAGTGCCCGCATTTCGGCACCTGCGCCGGCTGCGTGCTGCAGCACCTGGACGAAGACCAGCAGATCGTCGCCAAGCAGCGCGTGCTGATGGACAACCTGGAGCGCATCGGCCATGTGAAGCCGGGCACCGTGCTGCCGCCGCTGGTGGGTGACAGCTGGGGCTACCGCCGCAAGGGCCGGTTCTCGGTGCGCCGGGTCGAGAAGAAGGACAAGACCCTGGTCGGCTTCCGCGAGCAGGACCCGCGCTTCGTCGCGGACCTGCAGCAGTGCCTGACCGTGATCCCGGAAATCGGCACCAAGGTGGAGGTGCTGTCGACCTTCATCGAATCCCTGGATGGCAAGCGCGACATCCCGCAGATCGAGTTCATCGCCGGTGACCAGGCCGTGGTGCTGACCGTGCGCCACCTGCAGCCGCTGAGTGATGCCGATCGCGCCGCCTGGGCGGCCTTCGGCCAACAGCACGGCTTTGTCATCTACCTGCAGTCGGGTGGCGTGGATACCGTGCAGCCGCTGGACGGGCAGGGCGTGGCGCTTTCGTTCCGGCTGGCGCCGTGGGATGTCGAACTGGCGTTCCGTCCGCTGGATTTCATCCAGGTCAACGCCAAGCTCAACGAGAAGATGATCGCCCACGCGCTGGACCTGCTTGAACCGGGTGCCGATGAGCGGGTGCTGGACCTGTTCTGTGGCCTGGGCAACTTCACCCTGCCGCTGGCGCGCAAGGTGCGCGAAGTGGTGGGCGTGGAAGGTGATGCCGGGCTGGTGGCGCGTGCGCGTGAGAACGCCGAGCGCAACGGGCTGGCCAACGCGCAGTTCTACAGCGCCGACCTCACCCAGGACCAGCGCAGCACGGCGTGGATGCGCCAGGGCTTTGACAAGCTGCTGCTGGATCCGCCGCGTTCGGGCGCCATCGAAGTGCTGCAGCAACTGCCGTTGAAGCAGTTCAAGCGCATCGTCTATGTCAGCTGCCATCCGGGCTCGCTGGCCCGCGATGCAGGCTACCTGGTCAACGAACAGGGCTTCACCCTGGTCAGCGCCGGTGCGATGGACATGTTCCCGCATACCGCGCACGTGGAAAGCATCGCGGTGTTCGAAAAGCGCTGATGCCTGCAGCGCCGGGGGCTGCCCGGCGCGTGCTTTGCCGCTTGCAGGCAGGCAATGCGGTCAGTCGGCCGGGGCGTTCTGCCACTGGCCGTCCACGCGCACGAAGGCCATCGACTGCTCGCCGTGCTCGCTGCCGTCGCCTGCGCGCACGGTGCATTCGATGGCGGCCCTGTCGCTGGCGACCTCGCAGTTCCTCACTTCCTGCACCTGCAGGGTGCTGGCAGCCTGTTCGAAGCGTGCGCGCAGGGCAGGGTCGGCCTGCTGCTGCGCTTGCCCGGCGATCCGTTCGCGCAACAGCGCCTGCACCCTTTCCCGGGGCGGCGCCGGTACGGGCACATTGCGCTGGTCAGGCAGGGTCCACACGCCGTCCACCAGCGCCAGCCGCAGCAGCTGCGGTCGCGATTCGATGCCTGCGCTGGCGGTGGCGATGCAATCGACGGCGTCGCCGGCCTCGGCGGGGGCACAGCTGTCCAGGGTTTGCAGGCGGGGCCGGAAGGTCTCGGCAACCAGGCGGCTGCTGTCGCTGGCGGGGCGATCGGCAATGGCCTGATCAAACATCCCGTCCATTGCGGCCTGTGCCTGCTGCAGCGAAGGTACGACCGCCGATCCGGCGCTGGCAACGGCGCACGGCAGCAGCGCCGACAGGGCAAGACAGCGACGAAGGCGATGGGAAAGCATCATGAGCGACCATTCCGTGGTTGGGGGCCGCGCAGTGTAGTCGTGCCCGTCGCCGCGCCGATAGGCAGCGTCTGGCGTGAGCCGCATACTGTGCCCATGGGCATCGAAATCGAACGCAAATTCCTCGTCACCCATGATGGGTGGCGCACCGCCGCGCACCGGGTCATCCCGATGGCGCAGGGCTACATCAACGATCTGGGCGCGCTCGACCGCGGCACCCAGAACGCCTCGGTGCGGGTCCGCATTGAAGGCGACAAGGCCGCGCTGAACCTGAAGTCGCGCACCTTGGGCCATACCCGGCAGGAGTTCGACTACCCGATTCCGGTGCAGGATGCGCGCGACCTGCTGGCACTGTGCGTCGGCGGCCTGATCGACAAGCGCCGGCATCTGGTCGAGTACGCCGGCCTGACCTGGGAAGTGGACGAGTTCCTCGGCGACAACGCCGGCCTGGTGGTCGCCGAGGTCGAGCTGGACAGCGCCGACCAGGTCATCGACCTGCCGGACTGGATCGGCGCCGAAGTGACCGACGACGCCCGCTACTACAACGTCGCTCTGGCCAGTCGCCCCTATTCACAGTGGTGAAACCCTCCGTCCCCTTTTTTCGAGGGTGTCGGCCCCCATGTCGGGGGGATGAGAATCGACATCTACTCCGACGTGGTCTGCCCCTGGTGCTGGATCGGCAAGCATCGCTTCCAGCAGGGTGTGCAGTTGCTGGGCGCCGATGCGCCCGAACTCGAGATCCACTGGCAGCCGTTCCAGCTTGACCCCGATGCGGACGCCACCCCGGTGCCACTGCGCGAGGCCTATGTGCGCAAGTTCGGCGGTGCCGAGCGCACCGAGCAGATTCTGGGCCAGACCCAGACCGCTGCGCGGGCCGAGGGCCTGCCGATGGACTTCAGCCAGGGCCAGGTGCGGGTGACCACGCTGCCGGCGCATCGCCTGCTGTGGCTGGCTGGCCAGCACGGCGTGCAGGAGGCGGTCGGTGAGGCGCTGTTCCGCGCCCATTTCGAGCATGGACAGAATCTGGCCGACCCGGCGGTGCTGGTCGCGGCCGGCGCCGCCGGTGGCCTTGCCGCAGACGAGATCCAGCAGATACTGGCCGGCGATCGTGGCCTGGCCGAAGTGGAAGCGAGCCTGGCGCAGGCCCATGCACTGGGTATCTCCTCGGTGCCCACCTTCGTCATCGATGGTCGCTGGGCGGTTTCCGGAGCCCAGCCACCGGAAGCCTTCGCCAACGCGCTGCGCCAGATCGCCGCCGAGCAGGCGGCAGGGCAGGGCGCGGAGGGTGCCCCGGACGGCGGCGACGACGCCTGCGGCGCGGACGGCTGCAAGGTCTGACCGACCCGCAAAAGGGGACGGAGGGGATTGAGTCGCATCCGGCACCAGTGGGTCGATTGCGCCTTGATCCCCTCCGTCCCCCTTTTTGACCACTGCGCCTGTTGGCCGGTTCTGCGACAATGCGGCACTGCGCCATGCGGGCGCCCGTTGTGGAGATCGACCATGCTGCTGATCGGCGTTGCCGGTACTGAACTGACCGCCCAGGAACGCGAGTGGCTGCAGCACGATGCTGTGGCCGGGGTGGTGCTGTTCAAGCGCAACTTCGCTTCACGGCAGCAGGTGACCGAACTGTCCGCGGCGATCCGCGCCGCCGCACCGCGTCCGCAGTTGATCTGCGTGGACCAGGAAGGCGGTCGCGTGCAGCGCTTCCGCGAGGGCTTCAGCGAGCTGCCGCCGCTGCAGGACATCGGTGCCCAGTTCGCCAGGGATCCGGACGCTGCGCTGGCATTGGCCGAGCAGCACGCCTGGCTGATGGCCAGTGAAGTCCGTGCCAGCGGCGTGGACCTGAGTTTCGCCCCGGTGGTCGATCTTGGCCGTGGCAATCGCGCCATCGGCAACCGTGCCTTCAGTGAAGACCCGCAGGTCGTGGCCGCGTTCACCGCCGCCTACGTGCGCGGCATGCACGCGGTCGGCATGGCCGCCACCCTCAAGCATTTCCCCGGCCATGGCACCGTGCTGGAAGACACCCATGTGGATACCGCAATCGATCCGCGTGCGCTGGATGAACTGCGCGCACAGGATCTGGTTCCGTTCGCGGCCGGTATCGCCGCCGGCGCCGATGCGGTGATGATGGCGCACGTGATCTACCCGCAGGTCGCACCGGAACCCGCTGGTTACTCGCCGCGCTGGATCCAGCAGATCCTGCGTGGTGAGCTCGGCTTCCGCGGTGTGGTGTTCTCCGATGACATCGGCATGGCCGCTTCGCACAGCGCCGGTGGCGTGCCGGCGCGGGTGCACGCGCATCTGGATGCCGGCTGCGATGTGGTTCTGGTCTGCCACCCGGAGCTGGTCGATGAAGCCCTGCACGCGGTGCAGGGACGCTCCCTCAATACCGCTGCGCTGCTGGGCCTGCTCGGCCGCGGCGCGCTTGGCTGGGATGGCCTGCTGGCCGATGCCCGCCATGGCGACACCCAATCCCGTCTGCTGCAAACCCTTGGAAGAACCGTCTGATGCCGAACCTCACCATTTCCCAGGCCCTGGCCCAAGCCGACCTGCTGGTCGACCGTCCCACCATCGACAAGGCCATTGCCGGCATCGCCGACGCCATTGCGCGCGATTACCAGGGCGAGGTGCCGCTGTTCCTGTCGATCATGCACGGTGCGCTGCCGTTCGCAGGCCAGCTGGCACTGGAGCTGGGCGCGCGTGGCCAGGACGTGCAGTTCGATTACCTGCACGCCACCCGCTACCGCGGTGAGACCACTGGCGGTGACCTGGTGTGGAAGCACAAGCCGGCCACCGCGCTGTTCGGCCGCCGCGTGCTGCTGGTCGATGACATCCTCGACGAGGGTTACACCCTGCAGGGCGTGCGCACCTGGTGCCTGGAGCAGGGCGCGACCGACGTGCGCATTGCCGCGATGACCGTGAAGAAGCACGATCGCGCGCTGCCGGACGTCACCGCCGACTATGCCGGCATCGAGCTGCCGGATCGCTACGTGTTCGGTTTCGGCATGGACGTCAACGAAACCCTGCGCTGCGTGCCGGCCATCTACGCGATGAAGGAATAACAACGCGGCCGCTTGCGGCTTGCGTTTCCTGCCGCCGGCATCCTCGGGTGCCGGCGTTCTTTTTTCTCTGGAGTGCTTTCCATGCAACAGATCGCCCTGGCCGTGATTGGCGGTACCGGTGTCTACAACCTGGCCAAGCTTGACGACGTGCAGACCCACGAAGTCGACACCCGCTTCGGCAAGCCGTCCGGCCCGGTGCGGGTCGGGACATTGCTCGGTCATCGCGTGGCCTTCCTTGCACGCCATGGTGAAGGCCATTCGCTGCCGCCGCACAAGATCAACTACCGGGCCAACCTGGCCGCGCTGCAGCAGATTGGCGCGCAGCGGGTGCTGGCGCTGAACACGGTCGGTGGCATCGGTGACGATTTCGGTCCGCGCGTGCTGGCCTGCCCGGATCAGGTAATCGATTACACCTGGGGCCGCATCAGCACGATCTGCGAAGAAGAGGGCACCGACGTGGTGCACGTCGACTTCGGCCATCCGTATACGCCGATGCTGCGCAGCAAGATCCTGGCGGCGGCGAAGGTGACCGGTGTGAAGGTCCACGATGGCGGCTGCTATGGCGCGACCCAGGGCCCGCGTCTGGAAACCATCGCCGAGATCGCGCGCATGCGCCGCGATGGCTGCGATCTGGTCGGCATGACCGGCATGCCCGAAGCGGCGCTGGCGCGTGAGCTGGGGCTGGATTACGCCTGCCTGGCGATCGTTGCCAACTGGGCCGCTGGGTGCGGTGATGGTGAGGAGATCACCATGGCCGAAGTGCTCGCCAATGTGCAGGCCGCCAGCAACGGACTTCCGGAACTGGTCGGCGAATTGGCGCGGGGGTGATTGTCTTCGCGTAACAAGCTTTGCATACTCAGCTTGTGCGCGGGTTCAGCGTACACCACCCATTCATTGCATAAGGTCACGCATCACCATGCCGAACGGTACCGTCAAGTGGTTCAACGACGCCAAGGGATTTGGCTTCATCTCGCCGGAGGACGGCAGCGCCGACGTCTTCGCGCACTTCTCCGCGATCAACCCCAAGGGCTTCCGCAGTCTGCAGGAAGGCCAGAAGGTCACCTACGACGTGACCCAGGGCCCGAAGGGCGCCCAGGCCTCGAACATCGTTCCGGCCGAGTGATCCACTCGATAGTGCGTTGAAAACCCCGCTTCGGCGGGGTTTTTTTTTGCTGGCCGTGAAGATGCTCTTGCGGCGGGAGCGCCTGTCCTTGCGTGCGAATGTCCCCCGGCGCCGGCCTGCGGCCATCGCCTCCTCCTTTACTTCGCACGCAAGGACAGGCGCTCCCGTTGCGGAATCGCGCGCGCCAACAGATGCCATGAAAGCTGAGCGCCGCCACCACTGCCGGCTCTCATGCGAAGTAAAGGAGGAGGCAGCCGCGCAGAGGCTGCCGGGGGACATTCGCAGGAGAGCCGGCAGTGGTGGCGGAGCCCGATGCACATCTGCTCGGAAGAGGGGGCAGCTGATGTACCGCCCCTGCGCCGATGGCACAATGCGGTCATGACGGAACGACTGCGCATCGCCGTGATTGGATACGGCACCGCTGGCCAGGCATTGGCCATCCTGCTCACCCGTGATGGCCACGAGGTGGAGATCTTCGAACGCGTGCCGACCCCCGGGCCGGTGGGTGCGGGATTCCTGCTGCAGCCCAGCGGACTGCAGGTGCTGTGGCAGATGGGCCTGCTCGATGCCGTGCGTGGCTACGCCATGCCGGTGCACCGGCTGTATGGCGATACGCCGTGCGAGCGCGCGGTGATGGACATGGGCTATGACGGCCTGGATGCGCGCCTGCACGGCATGGGCATGCAGCGCGGGGCGTTGTTCTCGGTGCTGGACCAAGCGCGTGAAGGCGCCGGCGAGCTGCACGTGGGCACGACCATCGTCGAGGTCGATCACCAGCAGGGGCGGCTGCGCGACAGCGACGGTCGCACGCACGGACCGTTCGATCTGGTGGTTGCCGCCGACGGCGCTGCGTCCACGCTGCGCAACGCCGTCGACGGTGGTGCGGCGCTGGACCGCGTGTACCAGTGGGGCGCGCTGTGGTGCCTGTTGCCGGCCGAAGACTGGCCACACATGCAGCAGCTGCGGCAGCGCTACGTCGCCGCGCGCAAGATGATCGGCCTGCTGCCGGTGGGCACCCGACCCGGTGACGACACGCCTCGCCTGAGCTTCTTCTGGAGCCTGCCGCGTGCGGATTTCGACCGCTGGCAGGGCGACGGCATGGCGCCGTGGCTGGAAGAACTGCATGCGCTGTGGCCACAGGCGGGCGCGCGCTTCGCCCATCTGCGTGACGCTGGTCAACTGGCGCGCGCGGTGTACCGCGATGCCGTGATGAAGCGTTGGCATCAGGGGCGGCTGGTGCTGGCAGGCGATGCAGCACATGCGATGAGCCCGCAGCTGGGGCAGGGCGTGAACATGGCGCTGCTGGATGCACTGGCACTGCGTGACGCCTTGCGCACCCACGGCGGTGGCGAACCGGCATTGCAGGCCTACCAGGCGCAACGACGTGCGCATGTGGCGGTCTATCAGCGCTGGAGCCGCTGGCTGACGCCGCTGTTCCAGTCCGATCGCGATGCGTGGGCAAAGGCGCGCGATGTGCTGTTGGGACCGATGGGACGACTGCCTGGCGGGCGTGGGCACATGCTGCGCGTGCTCAGCGGCACCCAGCACGGATGGCTGGGCGCGTTGCCGCTCGATCCGGCATTCATCCAGGCGCTTGCCGCTGCGCCCCTGCCGCTCCAGGGCGTGGAAATGCCGGCCACCGCGTGAAGCCCTTCGTTACGGCATTTAACGATTGCCTCACCCCGTATGTGCGACAAGAGATGAGCACGCGGCAGCCGCGTCGCCCGCTTTCCTTTCCGTGATCGATCATCGCGTGGCCCGGGTGGCGCCGCCGTCGTTGCCTGCTGCGGCCCGGATGCGCCGCACGATGCACGAGGAGGATGCCATGTTGTTCGCGGTCGAGAAGCTGGAATCGGAAATCTGCAAGCTGCGCGGTCTGCTGCGGATGCTGCACGAGGACCAGCCCGACGTACTGGAAGATGTGTTCGAGTTTCATGTCGGCAGTCTGATCAGCCACGCATCACCGGAAAGCCATGGCCATATCCGCGCCTGCGCACAGGAAATGCTGATGGCGATACAGGCACTGCCGCGCCACGCCGACGAGGCGCCGCAGGATTTCAGCCTGATGCGCGGAATCGCCGCCCGCCCGTCGTAATTCCGCGCAGGTCTCGACGCCTCAGCGAACCGGCAGCGGCACCACGCTGTCTTCCACACAGGCGAGCAGCTGTTCGCCCGGCGCCAGTACAGGCACCACACCGGCGGTGAATGCCGAGAATGCCGGCAGGATGGTCACGCCCTGGCGCAGCCAGAACGCGGGGAAGCGCCGACGCAGTGCCGGCAACGCAACCTGCGGATGCACATGGCCCGCCAGCACGTGCGCGGAGGCATCGGCCAGCGGCTCGTGCCGCAGCAGGAACGGTCCCAATTGAGCGTCGTCATGCATCTGCACCTGCAGCGCCGCCTTCGGCAGATCACGGTCGTGATTGCCGCGCACCACGTGGATGTCCAGCGCCGCGTGCTGCTCTCGCCAACCGAGCCATTGCTGATACCAGGCCGCGCGATGCGCCGGGCCGTGCAGGACGTCGCCGAGGATCCATAGTTGCTGGCACTGGTGCATGGTCACCAGGTCCTGCAGGCGCTGCAGGTCATTGCCGGTGCCGCCCGACGGCAGGGCGATTCCCGCACGCCGGAACACGTCCGCCTTGCCCAGGTGCAGGTCGGCGATCAACAACGCGCGCTGCGCCGGCCACAGCAGCGCCCGGCCGCCGAGCAGAAGCATCGACTCACCTCCCAGCTGCAGCGGAAGATCAGCGGCCATGGCGGCGCTCCAGCTGCTGCGCGGCACGCTGCACGCGCGTGCGCCAGTCTTCATTGCTGAACTGCCCACGCAGGCGTTCGGCCCACAAGGGAAATGCCAGCGGGGTCAGTGATGAGGGCCGCTGCAGGGACAACGAACGTGTGGCGATGCGTGCCAGCAGCTGCTGCAACCCGGGCAGGTCGAGGCTGTCATGCAGTACTTCCTGCTCGGCCAATGCCAGCAGCAGATGCTCCGGGTCGTGCTCGCGCAGCACGTCATGCAGCAGTCCGGCGGAGGCCTGCAGCTGGCGCAGCGAGCGCGGCATGCCACCCGGCAGGCTGGGTACCAGCAGGCCCGCCACGCGCGCGATGCCGCGGAACTGGCGTCGCGCCAGCTCGCCCAGGTTCACCGCTTCGCGCAGGTCCTGCAGCAGATCGCCAGCATCCAGCATTGCCCGCCAGTCCTGTTCCTGCAGATCCACCGGCGTGGCCGGAGCGAGCACCAGGCCATGGTCATTCACTGCATAGCCGATGCTGTTGCGTTGCCGACGGGTGCAGCGAAGGGCCAGCAGCGCGGCCAGCGCTTCGTGCACATGGCGGCCCGCAAAGGGATAGACGAACAGGAACTGGCCTTCGCGTCGGCGCACGTCTTCCACCAGCAGGTGGTCGGGCGATGGCGCCGCAGACAGCTGCGACTGCAATGCCAGCAGCGGCGCAAGCCACCGCGACTCCGCGCTCTGGTCGGCGCCTGACAGCACCTTTTCCAGTTCGCGGCCCAGCGGCATCGACAGTGGCAGTTGACCGCCCTGCCAGCGCGGTACCACGCCATCACCACCACCGCGCGCCACGCGCACGAACGCGGTCATGTCGCGCAGCTGCACCAGCTCCAGCAGCCGCCCTGCAAACTGGAAACGGTCGCCGCGGCGCAGGCGGCTGGCGAACTGCTCTTCCACCGCGCCCAGGCTGCCGCCACGCAGGAACTGTACGCGCACGCTGCCGTCGCTGCTGATGGTGCCGATCGACAGCCGATGGCGCAGCGCTTGGCGGCGATCGGGCATGCGGTACACGCCGTCGGCATCGCGTACCACCTTATGGAACTCCGGGTACCGGGACAATGCACGTCCGCCCTGCACGATGAAATCGATCACCGCATTCCACTGTGCGTCCTCCAGCGCGGCGAAGGCATGCGTGCCACGGACCTGTTCCAGCAGTGCATCGGCGTTGAAGCCGCCCGCCAGCGCGCGGCTGACGGCGTGCTGGGCCAATACGTCCAGCGACAACGTGGGAGGACGTCGCGCTTCGATCACCGCGTCATGCAACGCGTGCCGGGCCGCCGCGTACTCGGCCAGTTCCAGCGCATGGCTGGGAATGCACAGTATCTGGCCGCTGGCACCGGGCCGATGGCGGGCACGCCCGGCGCGCTGGCGCAGGCGCGCCACTCCCTTCGGGCTGCCCAGCTGCAGCACCTGGTCCACTTCCGGAAAGTCCACGCCCAGATCAAGGCTGGAGGTGGCCACCACGCACCGCAACGTGCCCGCACGTAGTCCGTCTTCAACCTGCTGTCGCAGCGCAGGATCCAACGAGCCGTGGTGCAGGGCGAGCGTGCCGGCATCCTCCGGCCACACGGCTGCGAGGGCCTGGTGCCACAGTTCCGCCTGCGCACGGGTATTGGTGAAGAGCAGGCTGCTGCGTGCACGGAACAATGCATCGAGAACGCGCGGAAGCTGGGAAAGGCCAAGATGCCCGGCCCATGGAAAGCGTTCGCCGGGTTCGGGCAGCAGGCTGCGGATCGTCACCGGCCGCTGCCGTGCACCTTCCACGATCGTTGCCTGTGGACGATGTGGCAGCAGTACGTCGCGCGCCTGTGGCAGGTTGCCCAATGTGGCCGACAACCCCCACAGCTGCGCCGCGGGGGCCGCCTCACGCAGCAGCGCCAGGTTCAACTGCAGCAGCACGCCGCGCTTGTTGCCCAGCAGTTCGTGCCATTCGTCCACCACCACGCAGCGCAGTTGGCGCATGCGCTCAAGGGTGTCGGGATAGCTGAGCAGCAGCGCCAGCGACTCCGGCGTGGTGACCAGCACGTCGATGCGACCTTCGCGGGCCAGGCGCCTGTCGCGGTTGCTGGCATCGCCGCTGCGCAGCCCCACGCGCCAGCCCAGGCCCAGGCCGTCGATCGGTGCCTGCAGCGCGCGTGCGGTATCGCTGGCCAGCGCCCGCAGCGGCGTTACCCACAGCACCTGCAGCGGGCGCACCGCGCTGGCGCGACGCGGTACGGGGGGCGGGTCGATCATCGCCTGCAGCAAGGGGCCGCCGAACATGGCAAGAGTTTTGCCGCTGCCGGTTGGGGTGTGCAGCAGGCCCGATTCGCCCGCCAGATAGTGAAGCCACATCGCGCGCTGGAAGGGCAGGGGGCGCCAGCCGCGGCTGCCGAACCACTCGTGCAGGCGCTGCAGCGCATCGCTGCGCTTCATCGCGCCAGCGCCTGCAACTGGGCCAGGTGGTCGGCTTCGGCAGCCGGCTTGTCGTGGCGCCAGCGCAGGATGCGTGGAAAGCGCACGGCAATGCCGGACTTGTGGCGCGCGCTGCGGTTGACTGCTTCGAAACCAAGTTCGAACACCTGTTCAGCACTTACGCTGCGCACCGGGCCGAAGCGTTCACGCGTGTGTGCACGTATCCAGCGGTCGAGGGCGAGGATTTCCTTGTCGTCCAGACCGGAATAGGCCTTGGCTACTGGGACCAGTGTTTCGCCGTCCCAGACGCCGAAGGTGTAGTCGGTGTACAGCGTGCTGCGCCGACCATGGCCTGCCTGCGCGTACAGCAATACCGCATCGATCGTGAGCGGTTCGACCTTCCACTTCCACCAGTCGCCACGGCGACGCCCGGACTGGTAGACCGAATCACGACGCTTGAGCATCAGCCCTTCCACGCCACGCTCGCGCGATGCTTCGCGCAGCTGCGCGGCATGCTGCCAATCGTCGGCGTCTACCTCGGGCGACAGCTGAATTCGCGGATCGCCGAGCGCACCGATCACCTCGGCCAACTGCACGCGTCGCTGCTGCAGCGGCAGCGCACGCAGGTCCTCACCGTCGCGCTCAAGCAGATCGTAGGCCAGCACGCGTACCGGCGTGTTGCGCAGGGTCGCCGCTCCCGGTTTGCGGCGCTGGATGCGGGTCTGCAGGGCGGTGAATGCTCGGGGAAGATTGTCGGCGTCGTCCCATGCCAGCAGCTCGCCATCCAGCACGCAGCCATCGGGCAGCGATGCTGCAGCCTGCTCGATCTCCGGGAAGCGACCGTCCAGCCGTTCTTCGCCGCGCGACCACAACGCCACCTCACCCTGGCGTCGCAGCAGCTGCAGGCGGATGCCATCCCATTTCCATTCCAGCAGCCAGTGACTGATGTCGCCCAGCCGTTCGGCGGGTTCGCCTTCCAGCGGCGAAGCGAGGAAGAACGGGTAGGGCTGCTGACGATCGGTCGGCAGTTCTTCGGCAGACAGCAAGGTGGCCAGCAGGCCGGGGGAGGGCGCCCAGTCGCCGAGCATGCGCTGGGCGATGCGGGCGATATCCAACCCGGACCACTCGGCCAATGCCTGCTGCACCACGCGCTGCGATACGCCAACGCGCAGGGCGCCGGTCAGCAGCTTGTTGAAGACCAGGCGTTCGGCCGATGCCAGCTGTCGCCAGCCCTCGACTACGGCGGCACGACGCACAGGCTCCGGCTGGTTGGCAACGGCAAGCAGGTGGTGTTCGATCCAGTCGGCCAGAGGGCGATCCTCGGCTTCGGTGGCCGGATCATCCAGCAGCAGGGTGAGCGTTTCAGCAAGGTCGCCGACCTGCGCGTAGCTGTCCTCGACCAGCCATGGCGGCAGACCGGATTCTTCAGCGATCCACGTCCGCAATTCGCCGCTGCCCGCAATTTTCCGGCGCGCGCCGCCCACTTTGCCGCCGCTGAGCAGGTACAGCGCCCACGCTGCGTCATGCGGGCGTGCGTGCTGGAAGTAATCGATCAACGCCGCGCGCTTGTCCAGCGTCGCCGTGCTGCGATCCAGCCGCTGGTACAGCGCGACGAAGGCCTTCATTCCTCGCCTCCGAAATCGGTGCGGAACGCTTCGGCGGCGACGCCGCGTTCGCGCAGGTACGGAATCAACGCATCGGTGTTGCCGTGGGTGGCAATGACGCGCTGCGCGCCGGTCTGGGTGATGGTCTGCAGCAGCGCTGGCCAATCGGCATGGTCGGAGATCACAAAGCCACGGTCGACGTTGCGCCGGCGGCGGTTGCCGCGCAACTGCATCCAGCCCGAGGCGAAACCGAGCTGGTGACGGCCGAACCGGCGCAGCCACGGCGTACCGGCGGCCGAGGGTGGGGCCAAGATCAGCTGGCCGGCCGCATCGGGCTGACGCCCCTGTTCGGCAACGGTGAGCGTGTCGAGCATGGGCACACCGGCCTGGCGATAGACGGCCACGCCGTTGGCGATGGCGCCATGCAGCCAAGCAGGCTGGTCATCCACCGCACGCAGCTCGGCAAGCACGCGTTGCGCCTTGCCCAGCGCATAGCAGAGCAGCACTGCCGCTTCGCCCCGCTGCGCGCACTCGCGGCGCCAGGCGGCGATCTCGGCCGCCACGGCACGGGTATCGGGCCAGCGGTAGATCGGAAGCGCGAACGTCGCTTCGGTGATGAAGGTATCGCAGGGCACCACTTCGAATGCAGTGCAGGTCGGGTCCGGCTGGCGCTTGTAGTCGCCCGACGCCACCCAGACCTGCTCACCATCGTCGATGCGCACCTGCGACGAGCCGAGCACGTGGCCGGCGGGATGCAGCGATACCTGCACCCGGCCCAGCGCGAACGGCACGCCCTCGGCATGCGCGTGCAGCGGCACATCGCCCAGGCGCCAGCGCAGGATCGGCACGCTGCCGGTGCTGCAGTGGTACTCGCCCATGCCCGGACGCGCATGGTCGCCATGGCCATGGGTGATGACCGCGCGCGGTACCGGCCGCCAGGGATCGATATGGAAATCGCCTGCCGCGCAGTACAGCCCTTCCGGCCGCAGTACTACCAGATCGTCTTTGCCTGCCATGCCGTCACTGTGGCGGTCCGGTCGTGCACGTAGCGAGAATCGGCCTGAACGCGGGGTTGCCGGGCGATACGGCACAATCGGACCGCACACCTCTTGCCGGCGGGGAAGGAACCGATGAGTGGACCGAGCTTCAACAGCAGCGCTCCCTACGAAACCCATGTGGTGCTCAACCAGCCGCCGCCGTTCGCCGGCCGGCAGCTGTGGACCGACGACATCGCATTGATGGAGGCCGTGCAGCGCGAGGGCGCGGCGGCGTTCGCACCGCGGTTGGCGGCGTACGGAGGGCTGGCCGGCGACGCGCTGTACCGGCTGGGCTTCGATGCCAATCGCGATCGCCCGCGCCTGCGCACCCATGATGCGCAGGGACATCGCATCGACACCGTGGAGTTCCATCCGGCGTATCACCAGTTGATGCAGACGGCAAAGGAACATGGCGTGGCAGGGCTGTCCTGGCACGAGCCACAGCCCGGCGCGCATGTCGCGCGCGCTGCGCTGAGCTACCTGCACCACCAGGCCGAGGCCGGCACCAGCTGCCCGTTGACCATGACCCACGCCGCGGTAGCCGTGCTGCGCGGGCAGCCGCATCTGGCCGAGTGGTCGCGCAAGGCCGCCGCACCGGTATACGACCCACGTGATGTGCCGGTGGCCGACAAGGCCGGCATTACCCTGGGCATGGGCATGACCGAAAAGCAGGGCGGTTCGGACGTGCGCGCCAACACCACCCGCGCCGAACCCATCGATGGCGAGCGCTATCGGCTGATCGGCCACAAGTGGTTTTTCTCCGCACCGATGTGCGATGGCTTCCTGGTACTTGCGCAGGCGCCGGCCGGATTGACCTGCCTGTTGATGCCACGGCGCCTGGCTGATGGCGATCGCAATGCATTCCGCCTGATGCGCTTGAAGGACAAGCTGGGCGACTGGGCCAACGCCTCCAGCGAAGTGGAGTTCTGTGGCGCACAGGCCTGGCGTGTGGGCGAGGAAGGACGCGGCGTGGCCACCATCATCGGCATGGTGATGATGACCCGGCTGGACTGCATGCTGGGCGCTGCGGCGGAAATGCGCATGGCACTGGCGCAGGCGCTGCATCACGCGCGGCATCGACGCACCTTCGGCAAGCCACTGATGGACCATCCGCTGATGGGCAACGTGCTGGCCGATCTGGCGCTGGAATCGGAAGCGGCCACGGTGCTGGCGATGCGCATCGCGCGCGCGGTCGATCGCGCTGGCAGCGATCCGGCCGAGGCCGCGCTCGCGCGGCTGGGTACGGCCTTGGGCAAGTACTGGATATGCAAGCGCGCACCTGCGTTCGTCAACGAAGCGCAGGAATGCCTGGGCGGTGCCGGCTACGTGGAGGAATCGATGTTGCCGCGGCTGTACCGGCAGGCACCGTTGAATTCGATCTGGGAAGGCAGCGGCAACATCCAGTGCCTGGATGTGCTGCGCGCGCTGGCGCGCGAGCCGGAGGTGCTGGCGGCGCTGCACGGTGAACTGGAGGCGGTGGCCGATCGTGATGCGCGTTATGCGTCGGCACTGCAGCAGTGGCGCGATGCGGCGGCGCCGGAGGAGGCACAGGCACGGGTGTTCTGCGAACGCACTGCCTTGCTGCTGCAGGCGGCGCTGTTGCTGCGCGCGCGCAGTCCGATGGCCGAAGCGTTCATCCGCAGCCGGTTGCACGGCGAGCATGGGTTGGCGTTCGGCACGCTGCCGGCGGGGTTGGATGTGGCGGCGATGCTGGCACGCGCGCTGCCGTAGGTGACGGCCAACGGCGAAGCCCCTCATGGTGGGCGGCGCAGGAGCGCGGCCTTGGACGGTTTCCGTGCGCGCCCAGCACGGAATCAACAGAAGAAGCGAAAAGCAGAAAAGCCGCGGCGATGCCGCGGCTTTTCCGGTAGCGCCGGGCCATGCCCGACGAACGCGAAGGCCTTAGTGCTTGGCTTCTTCCTTGGCGGCAGTGGCCTTGGCGTCGTCTGCGACATCGCGGGCCTTGTCGGCGACCTTCTGCGCGGCATCGGCGGTGGCGTCGCTGGCGTGGGCGGCGGCATCGGTGGCTGCAACCTTGGCCTTGTCGGCGGCGGTGGCGGTCGCGGCTGCGGCGCTGTCCAACGCCTGCTGGGTATCGGCAGCAGCCTGTTCAGAGGCGGCAGCGGTCTTGTCGGCAGCGTCGCGGGTGGCGGCAGCGGCCTTGTCGACGGCATCGCGTGCGGCGACACCGGCGCTGTCGGCAGCCTGCGCGGCATCCTGCTTGGCCTGTTCGGCTTCCGGGCCCTTGCAGGCAGCCAGTGCGAGCAGCAGGGAGGCGGCCAGCAGGGTAGTGGTCAGCGGACGGATCTTCATGGCGGTCTCCGGTACTGCAATGGATGGGGACGCCAGCCTATTCATACCGTTGTGAAGACCTGGTGGTGACCTGCGCACGGAACTGCGCGCAAAGAAAAAGCCGCTGGCGAACCAGCGGCTTCTTCAGAACAGCTTGAAGAAAGAAGTTATTACTTCTTGGCTTCTTCAGCAGCGTCCTTGGCCTGCTCAGCGGTAGCTTCGGCAGCCTTGGCGGCGTCCTTGGCTTCGCCAGCAGCGGCGTCGGTGGCAGCGCCAGCAGCCTGGGCAGCGGCGTCGACCGAAGCGTCAGCAGCGGTGGCGGCGGTGTCAGCGGCCTGCTGGGCAGCGTCGGCGGTCTGGGCGCCAGCAGCGGCGGCCTGGTCGGCAGCAGCCTGGGCTTCGGTGGCGGCCTGGTTGGCCGAAGCAGCGGCGTCCTGGGCAGCTTCCTGCTTCGAGCAGGCGGCCAGGGCCAGAGCCAGGGACATCGCGACCAGCAGCTTGTTGATGCTCATTGTGTAAATCCTCGTCGTTAGAATTAGGCAACGCGCATGCTGCGCGCCGACAACATGATGACAAGCCAAGATTGGGTGTCAAGCGATCCCGCATTCATTTTTGCGAAATAGACGTTAAATCCTTTCAGATCAACTCGATGGCGATAGCCGTCGCTTCGCCGCCGCCGATGCACAGGGTGGCAATGCCGCGCTTGCCGCCGCGCGTGCGCAATGCGTTGACCAAGGTGACCACCAGGCGTGCGCCGGAGGCGCCGATCGGATGGCCCAGCGCGCAGGCACCGCCATTCACGTTGAGCTTGTCGTGCGGGATGCCCAGTTCGCGCATCGGTGCCATCGCCACCACGGCGAAGGCCTCGTTGATTTCGAACAGATCGACCTGGTCCAGCGACCAGCCGGTCTTCGCCAGCAGGGTGTGGATGGCACCGATCGGGGCGGTGGTGAACCACTCCGGCTCCTGCGAATGGGTGGCATGGCCGACGATGCGCGCCAGCGGCTGCAGGCCGCGTGCAGCAGCATCTTCTTCGGTCAGCAGGACCACGGCGGCGGCGCCATCGGAAATGCTGGAGGAACTGGCGGCGGTCACGCTGCCGTCCTTCTTGAAGGCCGGGCGCAGGGTCGGGATCTTGGCAATGTCCGAACGGCCGGGCTGTTCGTCGCTGGCGACCTCGACCTCACCCTTGCGGGTGGCGACCTTCACCGCAACGATCTCGTCGGCGAAGGCGCCGTTGGCCTGGGCTGCCTGTGCGCGCTTGACCGATTCGATGGAGTAGGCGTCCTGCTCTTCGCGGGTGAACTGGTACTTGTCCACGGCGCATTCGGCGAATTCACCCATGGCCTTGCCGTCATAGGCATTGACCAGGCCGTCATGGGCCATGTGGTCCACGGCCTGGAAGTTGCCGAAACGGTTGCCGGTGCGCGAGTTGGGCAGCAGGTGCGGGGCGTTGGACATCGATTCCATGCCGCCGGCGACCACGACCTTGGCCGAACCGGCCTTGATCAGGTCATGGCCGAGCATGATGGCCTTCATGCCCGAACCACAGACCTTGTTGAGGGTGGTGGCGCCGACCGACAGCGGAATACCGGCGGCGATCGCTGCCTGGCGGGCAGGGGCCTGGCCGAGATTGGCCGGCAGCACGCAGCCCATCAGGACTTCGGAGACGTCGCTGGCAGGCACGCCCGACTGTTCCAGCGCGGCGGCGATGGCGGCCGCGCCGAGGGTCGGGGTCGGAACGCCGTTGAACTGGCCGAGGAAGGAGCCGATGGCGGTGCGCTTGGCGGCGGCGATGACGATGTTGGACATGGCAATCTCGTTGATGCGTGAGCAATGTTCGGAAAGGAGACGACGGGCGTTGGATACGGCGCCGTTTCCCGGCAGACTGCGTGGGGGTCGGCCCAGTATAGAGGGTCGGCGAAGACTGCCGCTGGGCAGTACTGGATGCCTGCCCGGATGGCGGCAGGCCAACGTTCATGGGAAGGAAACGATGGAACGTAAGACGATGGGAAGGTCGGTCCTGGCATCGGCGCTGGCGGTGGCGCTGACGGCGTGTGGCGGTGGAGGCGGCGGCAGCAACGTGCGCATCGACCCGCCCCCGACCACGCCTCCGGTCACGCCCCCGGTCACCCCGCCTCCCGCTGCCAGACCGCTTGAGCCGGCCGTGGATGCGCATCTGGCACAGACCAACGCGCGTGCCGCACAGGCCACTGGCGCGACCGGCCGCGGCGTGCGCATCGGCATCGTCGATTCGGGCGTGCTGCGCAATGCCGAGGCGCTGAACGGGCGGGTGGTGGCCAACCTCAACTACATCGACCCGAGCCGCAACAATCTCAACGTTGATGACGTGCTTGGCCATGGCACGGCGGTAGCCAGCCTGGCCGCCGGCGCATCGGTCGGTGTCTGGCCCGGGGGCATCGCTCCGGGTGCGGAGATCGTCTCGGCGCGCATCATTTCCGACACCGCGCCCAAGGACGACGGCAGCGGCAAGGGCAATTCCTTCAGCGGCACGCTGGGCGTGGCCGGGGTCCACCAGGACCTGATCAACTACGGCGTGAAGGTGATGAACAATTCCTGGGGCGGCCTGTACTGGACCGACCTCGGCACCACCGCGCAGGTCGCGGGCGAATACCGCCCCTTCATCATCAATCACGGTGGCCTGGTGGTGTTCGCTGCAGGCAACGAAGGGCGCGACCAGCCCAGCAGCGTGGCCGCGCTGCCCAGCCAGCGTGGCTTCGGCGGATCGCTGCCGGCAGCGGATCTGGAAAAAGGCTGGCTGGTAGCTACTGCGATCGATCCGAACAAGCCCGGTGAACGTGCGCCGTGGGCCAATGCCTGTGGCGACGCCGCGCGCTATTGCCTGACCGCTCCCGGCAGCGCGGTGTTCCCGGAGCCGGGTACCGGCAAGTACCTGTGGAACTACGGTACGTCCTTCGCCGCGCCGCTGATCTCCGGTGCTGCGGCGCTGGTCTGGCAGCGCTATCCATACTTCGACAACGACCTGGTGCGGCAGACCCTGCTCGGCACCGCCACCGACATCGGGGCGCCGGGCGTCGATCCCATCTACGGCTACGGCATGCTCAACGTCGGCAAGGCGGTGAACGGTCCCGGCCGCTTCGACTGGGGCGATGCCACGGTCAATGTCGACGCGGCCTCTTCGGGCTCGATCTGGAGCAACGACATCGCCGGCACTGGCGGCCTGATCAAGCGCGGCGATGGCCGGCTGGAGCTGAGCGGCAATAACAGTTACAGCGGTGCGACCCGCATCGAGCGCGGCACCCTGGCCCTGCGCGGTGGCGCCGTGATCCGTTCCAACGTGAGCGTCTCCGGTTCCGGCGGGGCCTCGATGGCCGGCCTGCAGTTCATGCCCGGTACGCCGCGGGTGATCGGCAACGTCGACAACGGCGCCAGCGTGGTGCTGGTCAACGCCAACACCACCGCGACCATCGAAGGCAATTACAGCCAGCGGCCGGATGCGCAGCTGATCGTCGCACTGGGTGTCAACGCGCTGCAGGTGACCGGCACCGCACGCCTGGCCGGTGGCGTCGTGGTCGATGGCATCGTGTCCGGCTACGTGCCGCAGGTCGGCAGCCGCCAGGACCTGGTCCATGCCAACGGCGGTATCAACGGCACGTTCACCACGCCGGTGGCCAACACCGGCGCCAACGGCCTGACCCTGCTGCAGGCGCAGTACGGCTATGGCAGCAACGACGCGTGGATGGACCTGACCCAGGTCAACGTTTCGGCAGCCGCATCGGGCCTGGGCGCCAATGCACAGGCATCGGCACTGCGGGTGCAGTCGGCATTCACCGCGCTGGACCGCAATGCGGATCTGCAGGGCTCGGCGTTCGGCGTGGCCGCAGGCGCGCTGCAGCGTACGTCTGGCGGAACCGATGGCCTGTCGGCGAGCCTGGAGAGCCTGTCCGGACAAGCACATGCGCGCGCTGAAGCGTCGACCTTCGACAGCGTGGACATGTCGCGCCGCGCGGTTGCCGAGCGCTTCGACCGCGTGCAGGCTGCGCCGAAACTGCGTGGCGCCTGGCAGAGCGCGCTGGGTGAAGCCGGGCAGGGCAGCTTTGCCGGCAACACCGCCGACAGCCAGGGCTGGATGGCCGGCCAGGACGTGGCACTGGGCAGCAACGGCCTGCTGGGCATGGCCTTTGGCGAAACCCGCAGCAATGGTGGCAGCAACTTCAGTGGTGACCGTGGGCGTGACCGCCAGGCGCAGGCGCAGCTGTATACCGGCTGGAGCCTGGGGCGTGGCTATGCGCTGGCCCAGTTCGGCACCGGCCAGTTCACCCGGGAACTGGATCGCCAGTTGCTGCTGGGTGCCGGTGCCTACGGTGTGTCCGCGCGCTACGGCGGACGTTTCAGCAGTGCCAGCGTTGAAGGCGGCTACCGTTTCGGGCGCATCGGTGCGTCGTTGACACCGTACCTGGGGGCAAGCAGCACCCGCCTGGATACCGATGGCTTCAGCGAGCAGGGCGGCTTCGGTTTCGGCCTGCGCGGTGAGGCGTCGCGTGCACAGCGCAGCCAGATGCTGGCGGGCCTGCGGGGTGAGCGGCAGTGGGGTCGTTGGACCCTGCGCGGCCATGCCGAATGGCAGCAACGGCTGGATGGCGGTGAGCAGGCCTGGCAGGCAAGTTTCGTTGGCATTGACGCCTGGGCGCCGTTGGCCGGTGTTGACGCACCGCGTGGCAGTGCCTTGTTCGGCCTGGCGCTGGAATCGTGGTGGGGCCGCAATGGCCGCCTGAGCCTGGGCATCGACCAGCGCGTGGGTGGCGATGATGCACGTCAGGCGGCGCTGCGCTACAGCACCGGTTTCTGATCATGGCGCCGGGCCTGCTGCCCGGCGCGTTCATCCGGCGGTGCCGACCCACGGTCGGCACGCGTCAGGTTGCCGAGGGTGGCGCTCAGCCGCCGCGCAGATTGCCCAGGCGCGGTGTGCTGCGGCCCAGCGGCATCTTCAGCTTGCCGATCGACAGGATGCGCGCTTCTGCTATCCGGTCAGCCGCGCGCTGCGGGGCGATGTTCTCGCGCTGCGACAGCTCGAAGATGCGCGTCAGGTTGTGGTAGATGCTGCGGATCAGCCGCATCGCGCGCTCGCGGTTGTAACCGTCGATTTCCAGCGACACGTTCATCACGCCACCGGCGTTGACCGCGTAGTCCGGCGCATACAGGATGCCGCGCGCATGCAGCTCGTCGCCGATCTCCAGGCTGGACAGCTGGTTGTTGGCGGTGCCACAGATGATCTTCGCCTTGATCCGCGGCAGCGTGTCGGCGTTGATCGCGCCTTCCAGCGCGCACGGCGCGAACACATCGGCGTTCACTTCGTGGATCTCGTCCGGCTTGACTGCCTCGGCGCCGAAATCGTTGACCGCACGATCCACCAGCGCGCTGTCCAAGTCGGTCACGTACAGCTTGGCGCCACGGTCGCGCAGCAGCTTCACCAGTTCCATGCCGATATGGCCCAGGCCCTGCACCGCGATGCTGGTCTTGCCCACTTCCTCATGGCCGAACTTGAAGCGCATCGAGGCCATCAACGCCTGCAGCGCGCCATAGGCGGTGAACGGCGCCGGATCTCCCGAGCCGCCATGGACCTGGTGCACGCCAGTGACGAACTGGCTCTCCAGGTAGATGTTCTCCATGTCGTTGACGTCGGTGCCGACGTCCTCGGCCGTGATGTAGCGACCACCCAGCGAATCGACATAGCGGCCGAACGCGCGGAACAGCACTTCGGTCTTGTCGACCTTGGGGTCGCCGATGATCACCGCCTTGCCGCCACCGACATTGAGACCGGCCAGCGCATTCTTGTAGGTCATCGTGCGGCTCAGCCGCAGCACATCGGCCAGCGCATCGTCGGTGCTGGCGTAAGGGCGCATGCGCACTCCGCCCAGGGCAGGGCCCAGGGTGGTGTTGTGGATGGCGATGATCGCCCGCAGGCCGGCATCCTGGTTGTGGCAGAACACCACCTGTTCGTGGCCGGTGGTTGCGAGGGTTTCGAATAGCATGGGGTCTCCGATGGCGCGATCTGCGGTGAACTGCGGCGAACTGCCAATGAACGGTAGGGTCCGAAAACAAAAAAAGCGACGTCGTCGGTACAGGGGGACGGGTCGCGCGGCGCCATTCTAGTCCATTCGCCCGGGCTATGCCGTCGACGCCGGACGCGCCCGGGTTAAAGAAGATGAAAGTGCGGCCGATGCTGCGACGACGGCAGGTCGCCGGATGTGATGAAGGCGCAGGGGCAGGCAGTGGCAGCAGGACAACGACAGGATGGGCGGCGATGACCGCAGCGTGGTGGCGATCTGTGCTCCGTTGGCTGTCGCAGCTGACCGGGCAGGCCCCGGCACGCCTGGCCGCAGCCCCCCGCCAGGCCGTGGCGGCTGCGGCGGCCAGCCTGCAGGGCGACGCCTTGCCGGCGGCCGAGGTCGCCGCCCACCTGCAGCGCGGACTGCACGCGCTGGCCCTGTATCCGCGCTTGGCAGGCGAACCGGCGGCGGTCAGCGCATCGGGTCTGGCCGAAGCGGTGGACCGCGCGCTGCAGGACCGCGACTGGGCTACCCGGCAGCTGCCGCGGCGCCCGCAACTGCTGCCGCAGCTGATCCAGACGGTCAATGACGACGTTGCATCGGCGCGGGTGATGGCGGCGATCATCGGCCAGGATCCGGTGCTGACCGGCAACCTGCTGCGGATTGCCAACAGCCCGGTCTACAAGGTGCACGAGCGGCCCGTGGAAAGTCTGCAGCGGGCGGTGACCCTGGTCGGCACCGAAGGTGTGCGGCAGATCATCAGCGCCGTGCTGGTGCAGCCAGTGATGCAGGTGCAGTGCGAGGTGTTCCCGCAGTTCAGTTCGATCATATGGGAGCACGCGCTGCTGGCGTCGCGCGCGGCCGCCGACCACGCCCGCACGGTCACCTTCGGCGATGCCTTCGCTGCGCAATGGCTGGGCCTGGTGCAGGGCCTGGGCGCGGCGCTGGTCATGCGTCAACTGCTGCAGGAAGCACAGGTGCGTGGCGAAGAAGTGGAGCCGGCGCTGGCCCTGCAGTTGCTGCAGCAGTGGTCACTGCCGTTGGCGCAGCGGGTGGCAGCAGCGTGGGAACTGCCCGAACCGGTGCATCAGGCCCTGGCGCCTGATGCAGACGGTCCGCTGGCCGACAGCCTGCGCCTGGCCAGCGCCGCTGCGGCGGCCAGCCTGCTGTGCCGGCACGGGCATGCCAGCCAGGGCCGCATGCTGGCCTTGCTCGAACAGTTGCCGGCAGCGCCGCCGCACGCGCTGCGCTGGATCTGGCGGCGCCTGCATGGGCGCAATGTGGAAACTCTGGACGAAAGCCTGCACGGCGATGGCGAGGGGGCCGCCCCCTGATCGTTACAGCTGGGATTCCAGCGGCAACCAGCTGATCACCCGTGCCGTCCAGCGTTTGCCGAGACTGCTGCCGGGCTCGGCATCGACCCAGTGCGGCGGCGGCTCGCGCTGCAGCCAGCGCAGTTCGTCATCAGCGCCCAGTGCCAGCCACCAGCTGTGTTCCGGGCTGGCCAGGCGCAGGTATTCCGAGCGCAGCTGTGCGCCCAGCACCGGGTCGTCGAACAACACGCCCATCTCGGTGTTGAGATAGGCCGAACGCGGATCGAGGTTGAACGATCCGACGAACCCGCGCCGGTCGTCGACCAGCAATGCCTTGGTGTGCAGGCTGGCGCCGCTGCTGCCGAACAGGCTGCCATCACCGGCCTGGCCGTTCGCCTTCAGTTCGTACAGCTGCACGCCGGCCTTCAGCAGCGGCACCCTGTAGCCCATGTAGCCACCGTGCACGGCAGCCACATCGTTGGCCGCCAGCGAGTTGGTCACCACGCCGACCTGGGCGCCGCGTCCGGCCATCGCCGAAAGTCCGTCCAGCCCTTCGCTGCCGGGCACGAAGTATGGCGAGATCAACAGTGCCTTGTAGCGCGTCGACTGCAGCTGTTGGACCAGCTCGGTGACCAGCCAGTCGTCGTGTGCATCGCCGTGGTGCTTCATCGGTGGATCGGACACGATCCGTACCTGCCTGCTCCAGTGCAGCGGCTCCGGGCTGGCACGCTGGCGCTGGCGCGACTCGGCCACGCGCTGCAGGTACGGTTGGGCCTGCGCATGCAGCGCGTCCAGATCGGACTGGCGCACCAGCTGGCGCAGCTGTGCATCGGTATAGGTCGCCAGCGCCGAGATCGGAATCGCCGCGTCGCTGTTCCAGTAGTCGTCGAAGATCTGGTTGGCCTGCTGCACGGCCGGGCCGGCCACCACCAGGTCCAGGTCCTGGAAATTCACGTCGCTGCGCGCGCTGAAATATTCCTCGCCGATGTTGCGGCCACCCACGATCGCGATGCGGCCATCGGCGATCCAGCTCTTGTTGTGCATGCGGTGGTTCACGCTGAAGGCGCGTTGCACCAGCTCCAGCGTGCGGGCCATGCCGCTGCGGTTGCGGAACGGGTTGTACAGGCGAAGCTCGATGTTGGGATGCGCATCGAGCGCCATCATCAGCGCATCCTTGTCCTTGGCATTCATGTCATCAAGCAGGATGCGCACCCGCACGCCACGTTCGGCAGCGTCGTACAGCGCCTTGGCCATCAAGTGGCCGATCAGGTCGTCGTGCCAGATGTAGTACTGCAGGTCCAGGCTGCGGCCGGCGTGCTCGGTGATCATCGCGCGGGCAGCGAACGCATCCATGCCATCGCTGAGGAAGGCCACGCCCGACTGCCCGGGATGGGCGGCCTGCAGGGGCATCATCTGCCGATCAATGGGCGTCTGCGAAGGTTGCAGTGGCAGTACCTGCGATGCTTCGCCGCGCGCCTGCGGGGCCAGGTGGTCGGCCAGCAGCAGGCCGGACAGCACCAGCAGAAGCAGTGCGGCGATGATGATCGCGGCGACGCGCAGCAGGCGTCGCCATAGGGGTTTGCGCAGACTCATGACGCCGATGGTAGATCCTGGCTACGCATGGAGGTAGATCCACGCCATGCGTGGATGAACTGCCACCGGTAGATCCACGCCATGCGTGGATGAAGCGCCGTGACTCAGAACCGCTCGTCGCTGCCCAGATAGCGCCACTGGCCCACGGCCAGCGGGCCCAGCGCCACCCGGCCGATGCGCAGGCGGCGTACGGCCACGACCTGCAGGCCGGCAGCCGTCACCGCCGTCCTCAGGCCCTTCGCGGTCAGTCCCTTGCCTGCAAAACGCAGGCGCTGCTCGCTCTGCCAGCTGACCTTCGGGCCGCCTGCTTCATGCTGCAGCCGGGCCATCAGCCACGGGCCACGTTCCGGGCCGCCTTCAGCCACTTCGACCAGGTACTCCTGTTCGGTGCGGCCCAGGTTGCGCTGCAGGTGCGCGAGCACCGCCGGATCCTGGCTGACCACCACCAGCCCGTTGTCGTCGGCCGGCAGCGAGGATGCCAGCTGCAGGCCGTGGAAGTGCCGCTGCAGCGGGCGGATGTCACTGGCATCCAGTTCGCTGCGGGTCTCGGTGCGGATCAGCGCGCACAGGGCATCGGCTGGCACGCCCGCCGGTTTGTGCAGCAGCATGCTGGCGCGCTCTGCCTTGCTGTCGCTGGCCTGCTCGGCCACCACGATGCTGGCGCTCTCGTCCACCGGGCGCTGCGGCTGTTCCACCACTTCGCCATCGACGCTGACCCAGCCGCCCTCGATATAGCGCCGCGCTTCACCACGCGGGATGCCGAGCAGGGCGGACAGGCGTTTGTCGAGTCGGGTCGGTTCCATGGCGAAAGGTCGGGCAGGGGGCGCGCAGTGTAGCCGCTACGCAGGCTCAGCGCTGGCCGCGGTTGGCCAGCTCGGTCAGGTACAGGCGGGTATCGAACTCCAGCTGCAGGTAATCCGGCTCCATGTGCTGGCACAGCTGGTAGAAGGCCTTGTTGTGGTCGGCCTCCTTCAGATGGGCCAGCTCGTGCACCACGATCATGCGCAGGAAGGCGGCTGGCGCCTGCCGGAACACGGTGGCGATGCGAATCTCGCGGCTGGCCTTGAGCCGGCCGCCGTGTACACGGGAAATGGCGGTGTGGGTGCCCAGGGCATGCTTGATGACCTCCAGCGTGTTGTCGTAGCAGACCTTGTTGAGCGGCACCGACTTGCGCAGGTAGCGGTCCTTCATGTCCTGGGTGTAGTCGTACAGCTGGCGGTCGCTGCGCACCTCATGCGGGTCGGGGTAGCGCTGCTGCAGCCAGGGGCCGAGCTTGCCCTGTGCCAGCAGATCGCTGACCTGGGCGACCAGGGGTTCGGGGTAGCCGGTGAGGTACTTCAGGACAGCCATGCAGGGGCGTCGGCGCGTCGGTAGAATGGGGCATCCAGATTACACGCGGTACGTATCGACCATGGCAAAGCCCAACGCGCTGCAGGAACAATTGCTCAAGGCCGGCCTGGCCAAGAAGTCGCAGGCCAGTGCCGCCGCGCGTGAACAGGCCAAGGCCCGCCAGGGCAAGGCCGAGTCGACGTCGGCGGAGGTCCAGCGTGAAGCTGAACGCGCCCGGGCCGAGAAGATCGAACGTGACCGCGCGCTGGCTGCCGAGCGCAACGCGCAGGCCAAGCAGGCTGAGCGCAAGGCGCAGGCCAGGCAGATCATCAGCGCCCACGCCGTGCCGCACAAAGGCGAGGACGAGTACCGCTTCAGCGATGGCGCGGTGATCCGCACCCTGTTGATCGATACCAAGCTGCGCAAGGCGCTGTCGGTGGGCGTTCTGGTCATTGTGGCCCATGGCGATGGCTACGCGGTGCTGCCGCGCGCGGCGGCGGAGAAGGTGCGCGAGCGCGCCCCGGAGGCCATCGTCGTCGACCATGGCACGCCCGGCTCCAGCGCCGAGATCTCCACCGGCAACGCCGAGGATGACGCCTACTACGCACAGTTCCAGGTTCCCGACGACCTGGTCTGGTAAGGCGGCGCTGAACCGGCCGCAGCGTCCGCCGGGCATGGCCCGGCGCTACCGATTGCGGCGGGGTGTATTGTCCCCATATCAGGCGACACACCTGCGGAGGATGGCCATGGCTACCGGTTGGGCCGGAGATGGCGCGGTCCAGGACCAGATCGACGCCACCGTCGACGATGCGATTGCCCGCGCGCGGCGCCAGCTGCGCCAGGGCCCGGGTCTGGAACACTGTGAGGAATGCGACGCGCCGATTCCCTTGGCGCGGCGTCAGGCAGTGCCTGGCGTACGGCTGTGCGTGAACTGTCAGCAGGCGCACGACGAAGAGGAACAGGCGCAGAGTGGCTACAACCGCCGGGGCAGCAAGGACAGCCAACTGCGGTAAGGGTGGTCGGCAGGGCGGCGCCCTGCACCCGCGGTAGTGCAGGCCGCTGGCCGGCAACCTTAAGAGCAACAGCAACAGCAACAGCAACAGCAACAGCAACAGCAACAGCGGCATTCCGTGGGATGGCGGGGCGGTGTGGGGTTGCAGGACACGCCGTAAACCCATCCTTGGGGGCTCGATGGCGCCATCCATGGCGCCAACGGTCCTGCAGCCCCACACCACCCCGCCTCTGACAGTTTCCAGGGGGCTGTTGGATCCACGCCATGCGTGGATGAATTCCGATGGAAATCGAATATTTCGATATTGGATCGAAGAGCATCCACGCGTGGCGTGGATCTACGTGTCGACCAAGGTCGACACCTACCAACAGCAGCCGAGAATTGTCGAAGGCGGGGCACTGTGGGTTTGCGGGGTGTGAGCGGCATGGATGCCGCGACCAAGCCTCCAGGGATGGATTCACGGCGTCCCCGCACACCCACAGTGCCCCGCCATCCCACGGAATGCCGGCTTTTGACGTTGACGTTGACGTTGCCTTGGTTTGAAGGCCTCTGCGGGTGCAGGGCGCAGCCCTGCCGAACACCCCCTCAGCCGTCGCCCTGGATGCCGCCGGGCGCCTGCGTCGGATCGCGCCAGCGTCGCACCGTGCGCTGGAAGAACAGGTTGTTCGGCAGCTGCAGCACCGTGCCCTCGTGGCCGTTGCCGGTTTCCTGCAGCGTGGTGTAGATCAGGTTGACGTCGATCACCCGGCCCTTCAGCCCGGGCTTTTCGCCGTTCTCCAGCACTTCGATGTAGTCATGCAGGCGGAACGGTCGCGTGGTGAAGATCAGCAGCGTGCAGAAGATGTTGGACAGCACGCTCCAGGCCGCGAAGAACGCCACCGCGCCCACCGCAGCGAAACCGGTGAAGGCCGTCCACAGCACCGAGGGCGATGCGCCGAGCAGGCTGAGGATGTACAGCACCGCGCTGAAATAGACCACGAAGCTGGTGATCCGGCGCGCGCCCATCACCATTTCCGGCGGCAGCGTGTAATGGTCGGCGAAGCGGCGGATCAGGCGCCGCGCCAGCACCCGCAGCAGCCAGGCGGCGAGCAGGGTGATCAGGATCTGCAGGGCGATCCCGATGTCATGCAGCCAGGGGTGGGTCCAGGCGGGCAGGTGGTCCTTCAGCGACAACATCATGGGGCGACAACGTGTGACGGAAACGGGGCTTGATGTTACCCGGCGCGTGTCGACGTTTCGACCGCCTGTGCCCAGGCAAGGCAGACGAGGTCCTGTTTGTGCTGCTGCAGGCAGGCGCGGCCGCTGTCGGCACGCCAGTGCAGGGAAACGCCGAACGCCTGCAGCAGCATGCAGGCCACGATCGCCAGCAGGGCGGCGCAGGAAGGACTGGACATGGGAGGCTCCTGGCCGGGCAGGCCTGCGGGGGACCTGTGATGGATGCAGCCAGGCGCGAAAAGGTTGCAAGCGGAAAGCGTGTCGGCAGATCTAAACCTTTTTCCGGCGGGCCGCATCCAACGGATATGCTCGACACCACCATGCCCGCGCAGCCTGCCGCCACCGACGCCGTCGACGAAACCGCCTTGGTGCGTGCGGCGGCGGCCGGCGATACCGCTGCCTACGAACTGCTGTATCGGCGGCATTCGCCGCGGGTGTTTGCCTCGTTGTGGCGCCTGTGTGGCGGGCAGCAGGCACGCGCCGAGGATGCACTGCAGGAGGCCTTCCTGCAGGCATGGAAGGCACTGCCGGGCTTCCGTTTCGAGAGCAGCCTGTCGACCTGGCTGCATCGGTTGGGGGTGAACGCCGCGCTGATGGAACTGCGCGGCCGCGCCGCCGGGCATGACCACGACAGCCTGGACGACGTGGACGGTGGCATACCGGAGATGGCGGTGCATGATGGCTGCGCCGGCACCGAACGCGACCTGGAACGCGCGTTGGCGACCCTGCCGCCGCGCGCGCGTGCGGTACTGGTGCTGCACGATATCGAAGGCTGGAAACACCATGAAATCGCCGGCCAGCTGCAGATGGCGGTCGGCAGTTCCAAAGCACAGCTGCACCGCGCGCGTGGCCTGCTGCGCGCGCGCCTGGGAGACATGACATGAGTACGCACGACCCCGATCACGACCTGCTGGCGCGCCTGCGCGCCCTTCCCGCGGAACGCAGCGCACCGGCTGATGGCTGGGAACGTCTGTCGGCGCAGTTGCCACCCCGCGAACCGGTTGCCGTGCAGGCGCCGGTGGACAACGTGGTGGCCCTGCCACTGCGCACCCGTCGACGCTGGTGGCTGCCGGTTGGCGCGGCGTTGGCGGCCAGCCTCGCGCTCTACGCGGTGGCGCCGTGGCGGCATGCACCCGAGGCGCTGCCTGCACCCAGTGGCCTGCAGCTGCAGGCCGATGCGATGACCGAACAGTACCGGCAGGCCGTGGCGTCGCTGCCTGATGGCACTGCGCCGGAGTGGCAGCCCGCGCTGCATGAACTGGATCGCAGCGCGGAACAGATCCGCGCCGCGATGGTGCAGGACCCGCGTGCGCCGCACCTGCTTGGACAGCTCAAGCGGACCTATTCGCTGCGGCTCGAACTGACCCGGCAGGCGGCCCAGGCCGCTTCCGGTCTGACAACCTGAGGAGACCCCCGATGCGAACCCTTCCCCTTCTCTGCGCGGCCCTGCTGCTGGTGCCCGCCATGGCGCTGGCCGATACACGCGTCGATGAACGCCACAATGTTGCTGCAGGCGGCCGCATCGAACTGAGCAACGTCGCTGGCAAGGTGACCGTACGCGGCTGGGACCGCAATGACGTGCAGCTCACCGGCACGCTCAGCGACGGCCTGCAGCTGCGCCAGGAAAAGAGTGCCAACCGGGTGCGCTGGGAAATCGAGTATCCGCGACGCGGCAACAATGGCGGCGCCACCTTGACCCTCAACGTGCCGCGCTCGGTAGAGCTGCTGCTGAGCACGGTCAGTGCCGACCAGGACATCAGTGGCGTGGACGTGCGGCGCCTGCAGGCCGACACTGTCAGTGGCAACCTTGCCGCCGCCGGTCGTAGTGGCGACAGCGTGCTCAATACGGTCAGCGGCAATGTCACTGCACGGTTGCAGACCCCGCGGCTGGACGTGAACACGGTCAGCGGCCGGATCGAGGCCGGTGGCGGAGTTTCCGGCGAGATCGGGGCGCAGACGGTGTCCGGCCGGGTCGGCGTCGATGCAGGTCGCATCCAGCGCCTGGTGGTGGAGACGGTATCCGGCGGCATTGACCTGTCGGCGACCGCATTGGCGCCGGGCGGACGCATCAACGTGGAGTCGGTCAGTGCATCGGTCAGCCTGCGCCTGCCGCGCACGGTGTCGGCGCAGCTGTCGGTGAACAGCTTCAGCGGGTCGATAAACAGCGATGCCGGCAAGGTCGAGCGGCCGCGCTATGGGCCGGGCAGCAGCTTGGATGCCCGCCTGGGTAGCGGCGATGGCGATATCCGCGTGCAGTCGCACTCGGGCAGCGTGCAGGTGCGCCTGGACCGCTGAGCGCGGCCCGGCAGGCCGCGGCGGCAGCGCCGCCGCGGTCGGGGGAGGGTCAGCTGGCTTTCTTCAGCGCCCAGGTGGTACCGAGAACTTCAATCTTGCCACCGCTCTTGCGGAACGCGGCCAGGTCGGAGGCGATCGAGTCGCTGTTGACCACGGTGCTGGCGGATGCGCCCTTGCGTTCGCTGCGGATGCTGTTGCTGGCCTTCGCGGGGGTCTTTGCCTTGCGGGGCATGGTTGCTCCTGTCAGGTGGAAGGGGAGGAAAGCGCGCAGGATTCAGCCTGGCGCAGGTAGTCCTGCCGCTCGCGGCGGCAGTCGTCGCCGCCCATCGAAAACTGGCGGCAGATCGCCGGGCGCTGCGAATAGATCGTGCAGCGCAGGTGATACGGATCGATCGCCGCGCACCAGCCTTCCTCGTTGCGCGCCATCACGGCACGGCCGTGTGCGTCGCGCGACAGGAACTGGCCGGGCACGTGGTCGCCGGGCTGCAGCAGGACCGGCAACCGGCAACAGACCGCGTCACAACGGCGGCAGTCGATGGGTGCTGGTTCAGCGTCAGGTTGTACGGCCACAGGGGCCTGGCGGGTGCCCAAAGCGGGTCTCGATGGCGGCTCGGGTAGTACGCGGACCATGATCGAGCCAGAAGGCATGGTCGCCAGACCCGCTGGGCGGGGCAGGCTGCACCATGGGTACACACACCGGCGAGGCCAGCGGAAGGTGCAGCGGTTTTCTAGCCGGCCAAGGGTAGCGCAGACCGCGTAACGTTTTGTTAATCCCGGCTGGCTGCCGCCAGCGCGAGGCCCTGGACGACCCCCAGCGAGGGCTCGCCGTGCACCATCCGGGCGCCCGGGAACGCCTCGGCAGCGGCCTGCCGCAGGTAGCCGGCACGGGACATGCCGCCGGTCAGGAACACCGCGTCAGGGTCGCCGCCGATGTCGCTGCGGACCTGGGCCAGCAGTTCGCGGATCTGGGTCAGGTAGCCATGGGCGGCGGCGGCCAGGCCGTCGGCGCTGTTGTCCACGTGCAGGTCGCGGGCGATGTAATCCAGCGTGCTGCGGTGTTCGCTGGCACCGCTGAGGGCGATCTTGGCGCGCTCGACATCGCGGTACAGGCGGGCTGTGTTGCCGGTGTCCTGCAGTGCCTGCAGGCGCGCCCCCCACGGCGCGTCGACGTTGTCGTAGTTGTGCTGGCGGAACTCGCGCTGGCGGGTCATGTCCTGCACGGTGGCCGCTTCCACGTAGTGGTGGGTGGGCACGCGGGTGATGCCGCGGCCGAACAGCGGCATGTAGCCGGACAGGCTCAGGGCCAGGTCGATATCGGTGCCGCCGCGGGCAATACCCCAGGCACGGTGGATGCGCGGGGCCTGGATGCCACCCACTTCGGCGTGAGCGATATCGGTGGTGCCGCCGCCGATATCGACGATCACCGCCTGATGGCGATCGCGGCTTTCAGCGTGGTAATGCATCGCTGCGGCGGCAGGCTCTTCGAGGAAATCGATGTGGTCGAAACCAGCCTGGCCGGCTGCTTCGCGCAGGATGTCCAGGGCTTGGTCGTTGCCGGCCTCGCCGATCGAGCTGCGGAACTGCACCGGGCGGCCGAGCAGGGCGCTGCGCAGCGGCTGGCCGAGCTGGGCGCTGGCGGTCAAGCGGATGTGTTCGAGGATGTGCGCGGCGATGCCGGTGATGGTCTGCCGCGCGCGCGGGTGCAGGTTGTAGCCCAGCATGGACTTCGGGCTCTGCACGAGGTTGCCTTCGTGCTCCTCGAAATATGCTTCCAGCGCGTCGTCGCCATAGACGGCGTTCTGCAGCAGGTCGCTGGCGCTGCGTTCCTTTCCGGCGCGAGCCTCCATCCACTCCCGGCGCAGGGCGCGCAGTGCCTCGCGGCGCAGGGCCTGTGGCGTGCGTTCCTGGCCAGCGGCGCGGGCCGCGCGGGCGGCGCTGTCGATCAGCTGCTGCAGTTCGTGTTCCTGCCCGGCGTCAAGCTGGAAATCGTCCGGGTCGGGCACCACGCCGGGGAAGTACACGCTGGTGCGGAACTGTTCGGCCTCGCCGAAGCGGATCGGCAGCAGCGTCCCATCACGCACGATGGCGGCGGCGGAGTTGCTGGTACCGAAGTCGATGCCGAGGCGCATGGGGAGGTCCGGGGACGATCAGGGGCCGCGCACTCTGCTGGAGTTTGCCGCGCGCTGCAAGTTCCGGTGCCTTCCTTGTGCGGGGCGCGGCGAAGCCGCGCCCGGACCGCCGCCGGAAAATGAACGAAAAGGCCGGGCGGTTACAATGGCGGCTGTTGATTCATTTTGAGGTACTTGCGATGTCTTCTGTTCCCGCCTGCCCGCAGTGCACCCTGGAAAACACCTATGCCGATGGCGCGCTGTGGATCTGCGCCGACTGCGGCTTCGAGTGGACGGCCGAAGAAGGTACCGGTTCGACCCTGGTCGTGCGTGACAGCAACGGCAATACCCTGCAGACCGGCGATACCGTCACCGTGATCAAGGACCTGAAGGTCAAGGGTTCTTCGATCCCGCTCAAGCAGGGTACGGTGATCCGCAACATCCGTCTGGTCGAAGACGATGCCGAGCACATCGAGGGCAACTCGGACAAGATCAAGGGGCTGGTGCTGAAGACCTGCTTCCTCAAGAAGGCCTGATCGCGCCTCAGCGCTTGGCCTGCTGCGCTCGCCAGCGGGCCAGGCTGTCCAGCTTGGCTTGGTAGCGGGCCTGCTGCGTTGAACCGCCCAGTTCCTGCGCCCGCAGCAGTTCGCGGTCCGCACGCTGCAGCCGGCCCGTCAGGAAATACACCCGCGCCAGGCCGAAGTGGAACTGGTGCGCGGTGTCGTACAGGCGCACCGCCCGCCGGTAGTACGTGATCGCCTTGTCCAGGTCGCCAGCGCGTTCGGCCTGGGCACCCTGCATGTACTGCGCGAACGGATCCTCGCGCTGCACCGACTGCAGCTTCTTCTGCATGGCCTGCGACTGCGCGGTCATGCCCAGCTTGCGATAGAGCGCACTGGCGTTGTTCAGCGCTGCACTCTGGCGTCCGTCCAATCGCAATGCCGTGTCCAGCGCAGTGCGGGCCGCCTGGTCATCGCCCAGGCGGTTGTCGAGCACACCGATGTTGTTCCACGTCGGGGCGAACCCGGCGTCCTGCGCCAGCGCCGCATCGAAGAAGGCGCGCGCCCCGCGCAGGTCGCCATCAGCCAGCTGCTCCGCACCCCGGTTGTTGTAGTAGTGCGCCAGCGCCCGTTCGCGGCCGATGGGTTGCGGCCCGTGGCGGTCGTACAGCACGTTGCGGTCCAGGTCGACCGTACCGTAGCGACCACCGACATCCACGCCAGCGTTGACGTGCCCGACGTTGTAGACCACGCCCTGGTCCTGGTCCTGGTACCACGACACCACCTGGCCGACTTCCTGCACCCGCGCCTGGATGCCGGCCTCACGGGCCAGGGTGACAAACAGGAGGGTGAAGGCGAGGCAGTTGGCACGCTGGTGCTGCCAGATCTCGCTGATGGTGTAGGTCGCATCGGCGTCGTACTGCAGGTCCATGCCGTGCTGGCTGAAGATCATCTCCACCAGCGCCTGCAGGCGCTGGTCACGCGAGTAGCTGCGGCTGATCACCTGCTTCTGCAGCATCTCGCGCATCGCCGGCGGGATCGCGAGCACCTGTTCGGGTGTCGGCACGCTGGCGGCGGTGACCTTTACGGTGGAGATGGTCGGAATGGCCGGCGCGGCAGCGGGCGCATCCTGTGCGCACAGGGCGGGGGTGCCGAGCGCGAGCAGTGGCAGGAGAAAGCATCGGGCGGCAAGACGGCGCATGACGGTTTCCGGCAGCGGCGGGCGCTCCCGCCTGCGGCCAGTGTAGACCTGCACGTGGCGGTCCGCATCCACCGGCGATCAGCGCTGCGCTTCGTCCACAGCCGGTGTGGACCAGCACGCAACAAACCTGTGGACAACTGCCCTGCGCCCTTGCCCGGCACGGGATGTGAGTGGCTGGTGAAAAAACAGCCAGCTTGCCCGGCGGTGCCAAGGGCGGGATCATCCCTGCATGGACTTCGCCCCGCTGACTCTCGCTCCCGCGCATTGGCAGGCTCTGCAGGATGCCTATGCGACGCCACCGCGCGCCTATCACCACTTCGGCCACGTGCGCGCGGTCCTGCAGCATTGCCAGGAGGTGGCTGCAGGTCCGGGCTGGCAGCAGCCGGCCGAAGTCTATCTGGCAGTGCTGTACCACGATGCGATCTACCAGGCCGGCCGCAAGGACAACGAGGCCAGGTCGGCCGTGCTTGCCCTGCAGGCCATTGCGGCCTCGCCGGAACTGGCATCGGTCGATGCCGGCCGGGTCGAGCAGTTGATCCTGCTCACCGCCCGCCATGGCGAGCTGGGCCCGGCCGATGTCGATGCCGAAGCGGCGCTGTTCCTCGACTGCGACATGGCGATCCTGGCGGCACCCGAGGAGGTGTTTGCCGCGTATGACCGCGGCGTGGCCGAAGAGTACAAAGGCGTAGTGCCGGGCTTTCTGTATCGCGCCGGACGCCGCCGCTTCCTGCAGGGGCTGCTGCGCGCGCCGCGGATCTTCCTCAGCGACTTTTTCGACCAGCGTCTTGATGCGGCCGCGCGGTCGAACCTGCGCCGCCAGCTGGGCGCCTGAGCGCGCCGCTACACTATCCACCTGCCATTGCGTGGTGTTGTTTCCAGCCGTGACCGTCTCCGATACTCCTGCCGATCCCCGTCCGCTGCCGCCGGAAGAACCCGGCCCCAACGAATGCTGCGGCAGTGGCTGCCCGTTGTGCGTACTCGACCTGTACACCGAGGAGCTGCAGCGTTACCGCAAGGCGCTGGCTGAGTGGCAGGCACGGCATCCGGACGCTGACCCATGACGCGGGCCCGTCCGGCCGCGACGCTGGCGCTGGTGGCACTGCTGTTGTTCGTGGCGACCGCGTTGTGGACGCAGTTCGCGCGTGCCGATCTGGATTGGGTGAAGGCCACCCTGAGCCTGTACCTGCATGGGCCGTGGGGCCTGGCGCTACGCACCGCTTATTGCCTGCTGGCTCTGGCCATCGCCGTGCTCGGCATCGCGTTGTATCGGCACAGCGTGGGGCCGCGGCGCAGCGCAGCGGCACCGCTGTTGTTCTGCGTGGCCGCCGTTGGCCTGGCCACCGTCGCCATCGGTGACAGCTGGCTGCCTGCGGCAACGCCGTTGCTGGCGCCGTTGATCCACGGCCTGGCCGCCAATACCGCCTTCCTGTGCGCCAGCGTCGGCATGCTGTTGCAGGCCTGGTACCTGCGCCGGGAGCCGGGCTGGCGAGGCAGTGCGGCGCTGTTGTGGGCCTGGGCATGGCTGGCCTTCGTGCTGCTGTGGATGCACGTGCTGTGGCGCGGTGGCCCACCGCGTGGGCTGGGGCAGAAACTGGTGATCGCGGTGATCGTCGGCTGGCTGCTGTGGCTGGCGCTGGCGCTGTATCGCCGCGGGCGTCCTGCCGGCACCCGCTGAATCAACCACCTGCCTGATTGCAGGTGGCCTGTACCGGTACGTGCCGTGCACGCAGCGGCGGCGTATCGTGTGCGCATTCCAACGGGATGCAGAACGATGCGTGCAGGGCTGGGCAGGGCGATGGGACTGGTGTTGGCGCTGGCGGCGGTGCCAGCGGTGGCGTCAGTGCAGCAGGTCAGCCATGGACGTTTCGATCAGGTGCCGGTGCATGTGCCGGCCGGGGCTCCCCAACGGGTGGTGATCTGGTTCCATGACGGCGCCGGTGCCGATGACAGCCGCATGCCGATCGAAGCGCTGCGTGCCGATGGTGCGCTGGTCGCATCGGTGGACGTGGCCCACCTGCGCGGCGTGCTCAAGCGCGAAGGCAACAGCAGCTGCGCGTTCGGGGCGGGCGATGTCGAGAATTTCTCGCGTTGGGTACAGGCGTTCCTGCATCTGCCGGGGTATCACCTGCCGTTGGTTGGCGGTAGCGGTGAAGGCGCCGAACTGGCCTATGCGCTGGCAGCGCAGGCCGACACCCAGGTCTTTGCCGGCCTGTTGACCTCGGGATTCTGCCCGGCCCATGTACACGAGCGCATGGTCTGCGGTGACGGCGTGAAGCACGACCGCCTGCAGCCCAGCGAACTGAATTTCCCTTGGTTGAACGCGGCCGGCGCGCCGGGGTGTTCGACCAACAGCGCTGGCGCGTTCGTGCAGCAGGTGGCAATGGCCCGTGAATTCAAGCGCACCGTTGCTGGCGATGCGACACCTGGGCTGGTGGCAGCCGCGCGAGTGATCGGCGCGCAGGCCGGGGTCGCGCTGGCTCCGCCGCCGGATGCCCTGAAGGGGCTGCCGGTAGTGGAAGTGCCGGCGCAGGGCAGCGGTGACACGCTGGCGGTATTCGTTTCCGGCGATGGTGGCTGGGCCGGCCTGGACAAGGACGTGGCCGGCGCCCTGGCCGAACACGGCGTGGCGGTGGTCGGCCTCGATTCGCTGCGCTACTTCTGGAGCGAACGCACGCCGCAGGGATTCGCTGTCGATCTGCAGAAGATCATCGGCCACTACCGCCAGCAATGGCAGCGCGACAAGGTGATGTTGATCGGTTTCTCGCAGGGCGCCGACGTGCTGCCGGCCACCATCAACCAGCTTGATGCGGGCACCCGCGCCGGTCTCGAGCGCATCGTGCTGCTGTCGGTGGGCAGGAACGCCGACTTTGAATTCCATGTCAGCAACTGGCTGGGCGGTGGTGGCGGCGGCCTGCCGATCGCGCCGGAATTGGCGAAGCTGCCGGCGGCCAGGACCCTGTGCGTGTACGGTGACAAGGACGAGGATGCGCTGTGCCCCGATCTGCCGGGCAACGACGGCGTGCACAAGGTCAAATTGCCGGGTGACCATCACTTCGGCGGTGACTACGATCGCCTGGCCGAGGTGATCCTCAAGGGCGGCGCGTAATCGGCCTCATGGGACCACCGCCGGGCATGGCCCGGCGCTACCCGTGCGGACGATCCATCAGGTAGCGCCGGGGCATGCCCGGCGGATCGGTGCGTCAGTTGCGCCGCGGGTCCAGCGAGATCAGCCGCGTGGCATCCAGCAGTGCAGCCGGCAGGTGCATGCCGCCGGGCGCGGCCAGGTAGCGCGGTCGCCACTGCGGATCGAACTTCGACTTGAACCTGCGCAGGCCGCTGAAGCCATAGAAGCGCTCGCCATGCCGTGCGAGCAGGCCGGCCAGCCGGTTCCAGCGACCGGCCAGGCGATGCTGGGCCAGGCCGGACAGCGGTGCCATGCCCAGCGAGAACCGTGCATACCCTTGCGCGCGGCCCCACAGGAACAACTCGATGAACAGGAAATCCATCGTGCCCTTCGGCGCGTCGCTGACGTGGCGCATCAGATCCACTGACAGTTCGGCGCCTGCCGGTGCCTGCCACAGGTTGGCAAAGGCCACGATCCGGCCTTCGGCTTCGACCAGCGCGATCGGGAAACGCACGAGATAGTCCGGGTCGTAGCTGCCCAGCGAGAAGCCCTTTTCGTCTCCGGACTTGTCGTCGAGCCAGGCGTTGGAAATGGCATGCAGGCGTGGCAGCAGCGCAGGGATCTCTTCCGCCGGTGCTACGCGGAACGACAGCCCACCGCGCTTGCCGCGGTTCCAGGCTTGTCGCAGGTCGGCACGCTCGCGGCCTTCCAGACCGAAGTCGTGCAGCGGCACCATGGCCTCTTCGCCCAGCTTGACCAGGCCCAGGCCGAGATCGAGATAGGTCTGCCAATACGCTTCACCCACCTGGTAGAACACCGGGCGCAGTCCGAGCCGGTCGGCTTCTTCGCGGAAGCGCCAGATCAATGCGCGCGCCACCTCGGGTGGCCCGACCGGATCGCCCATCGCGATCAGCGAGCCGCCGTAGCGCTGCATCATCACAAAGCCCTTGTGCTGCTCATCGCGCAGCACTGCCTTGTCGGCGGTCAGCACCAGGCAGGCTTGGGTGTCGGTGGCGCCGGCCAGCACCGGTGTCAGCGCCTGCAGGGTTGCGTCGTCGGCAGGCGGCAGCGGGCTGCGCGTGCTGTGCAGCAACCGCGCCAGCCCGAACATCACCAGTGCCATCGCCACCAGCAGCAGCGCACGCAGCGCGCGCGGTGCATTGCCGGACACCGCGAACTGCCACCACAGCTCGTTCTGGTATTCGACATGGCTGTAGGTGAAGAACAGCAGCCAGGTCACTGCCACCAGCACCAGGCCGAGGTTGCGCAGCCATGGCCACGACCAGGCTTCGTCCAGCAGTGCGCCTTGGCGATAGAACTCGCGACGTGCTGCCCACAGCGCCATCGCCACCAACAACGCCGACAAGGCGATCAGCGGTTGGCCACCGCGCAGCCAGATCGGCAGCGGCGCGATTACGCAGATCGCCATCGCCAGCATCCATGCTGCGTGGCTGCGGCGGGCCAGGCCCTGGCCGATCAGCAGCAGGGCGACGCCGGCCAGGCTGCCGATCAGGTGCGAGGTTTCCAGGATCGGCAGCGAGGCATTGATCAGGTGCCGTCGCGGTGTGGGCAGGGTGCCGTCGATGACCAGCGCGGCACCGACACTGAAGGCGGCCAGCGCGATGATCTGCGGCAACCACGGACGCAGCGCGTACCAGCCGGCGCGGGTGGCACCTGCGCTGGCCTGCAGCGGCTGCCGCAGCGCGGGCGCCAGGGCCAGCACGGTGGCCAGCAGCAGCGGCAGCACGTAGTAGCTGACGCGGTAGATCAATGCCGCCGCCAGTACTGCAGCCGGCGCCACCTGCGGCAGCAGCTTCAGCAGGCTCCACTCGAACACGCCAAGGCCGGCCGGCACCGTCGACACCAGGCCAGCCAGCACGGCGACCAGATAGAGGCCGACGAAACCGGGCAGGCCAGTCGGCGTTGAATCCGGCAGCAGCACGTAGAACGCGGCACTGGCCAATACCAGTTCAACCACGCTCAACACGGTCACACCGAGAATGGTGCGCCGGTCGGGCAGCCACAGGCCATGGCCGAATATGCGGAACTGGCGACCGTCCCGGCCGACCAGGATGAAGGTGGCGGCAAAGGCGATCAGCGCGATGATGCCGACCACGCGCACCGCCGCGGGATCCAGCGGCAGCGCAAGCGCGGCAGCGGCCGGCTCCATGCACAGCGCCACGCCGATCAGCAGCCACGCGCCGAAGATGAAGCCCAGCGTGCTCATCAGCACCACCTGGCCAATCTGCGCCAGGTCCAGGCCGGCACTGCGGTAGCCGCGCAGCCGCACTGCACCGCCGGTGAGGGCGGCAAAGCCCACGGTCTGGCCCAGGGTGTGGGCGAGGAAGGCGGTGATGCCGATCCGTGCCGGGTGCACGCGGATGCCACTGCGGCGCAGGCCGATCGCATCGAAGCCGATCAGGCAGGCGTAGCTGGCCAGGCCGAGCAGCACGGTCAGCGCGATCTGCGCGCCGCTGAGCTGGCGGAAGGCCTGGCGGATGGCACGATAGCCGTGCTCGTCGAATTCACCGGCCAGCCCATGCAGGGCCAGCGCGAGGATCAGCAGCGGGACGACGATGGTGACGACCCGCTTCCAGGTCGGGGCAGAGGCGGCAGGGACGGAATCGGTAGAGGCAGTCATCGGCGCAAGGGTGCGTCAGTAAGGGCGAGGGCGGTGTCAACGCAGGGCGTCGCGCATCGTGCGCCTGCCAGCGCGGTTTGACCAGCGGTGCGGCTGTGCCGCCGGTGGCGGTATTCAGTGGCCGCACCGGGCACACACTTCCGACGCCGGCTGGGTGAGAATGCAGTCCAGACCACCCGCAGGAGCCACGCCCATGATGGAGCGTTACGACGTCGGACCGCGCATGTCCGAGATGACCGTGTACAACAAGGTCGCCTACCTTTCCGGCCAGATTCCGGAAGACACCAGCCAGGACATCACCGGGCAGACCCGGCAGGTACTGGCCGAGATCGACAAGCTGCTGGCGCTGGTGGCCAGTGACCGCCAGCACGTGCTGCGTGCGGAGATCTTCCTGGCCGACATGGCCGATTTCGAGGGCATGAACAAGGCGTGGGACGAGTGGGTGGTGGACGGCGCGACACCGGCCCGTGCCACCGTCGAAGCCAAGCTTGCGCACGCCGAATGGAAGGTCGAGATCATCGTTACGGCGGCCGTGCCGTAATGACAGGACAGGGATCAGATCCCTTTTCCTCCGGAAAAGGGATCTGACCTCGCTACAGTTTCACCAGCTCGATGCAATCCACCGGACAAGGTGGAATACACAACTCGCACCCCGTGCACAGATCCGCAATCACCGTGTGCATGTACTTCGCCCCGCCGACGATCGCATCCACAGGGCACGCCTGTATGCACTTCGTGCAGCCGATGCAGTCAGCCTCCACGATCAACGCCACCTGCGGCGCCTTGTGCTCGCCCCGCGATCGATCAAACGGCAGCGCCGACACACCCAGCACCTGCGCCAACGCCCGCGCACCGGCATCGCCGCCCGGCGGACAACGATCCACGCCAGCCTCGCCACGTGCCATCGCCTGCGCATACGGGCGGCAGCCGTCGTAGCCGCATTGCCCGCATTGGGTCTGCGGCAGCAAGCGGTCCAGGCGTTCGGTCAGGGGCGGAATCAGGCTCATGCGTGGCGAAGGCTGCGCGTTGGGTTACTTCAGGGGTTTGCCGCGGTACCAGCGCTCGTGCGCCAGGGCCAGCATCGGACGATCCTCGGCGCTGTCACCGTAGGCATGGATGCGTGTGTAGCGTGACAGATCGAACTGGCGACGGATGTGCTCGACCTTGCGTGGGCCACAATCGCCACCGGCGTAGCGGCCGGTCAGGCGTCCGCTTTCGCTTTCCAGCCGATTGCAGATCAGCTGCAGGCCCAGTTGTTCGCACCATGGCCGCAGGTACAGGTCCAGTGAACCGGATACCACCACCACGGTGTGCTGCTGCTCCTTGTGCCAGCGGATCTGCTCCAGCATTTCCGGACGCACGACATCGGGCAGGAACTCACGGGAAAAACCCGCGGCCAGCGTCTCGATGTCATCGGCGTGGCGTTCGCTGAAGGTCAACCGGGTCACCCGTGCGCGGATGCGCTCGGCGGAGATCAGCTTCAGCTTGTAGGCCAGCAGCCATGGGCCGACTTTCCACCAGGCCTGTGCCAGCTGTTCGGCGGTGGCGACCCGGCGCAGGAAGCGGCCGTAGGTGTCGCAGGTGGTAACGGTGTGGTCGAAGTCGAACAGCGCCAGTTCCAACGCAGCATCTCCCATCACGGTACCTCCCTTCGCAGTGCTCATGACCGGGCGCGGCCGGGGCCGCGCCCGTGTTGCATCAACGAACCGGCATGCCCGGCTGCGCGCCGCTGTCGGCGTCCAGCAGCGCCAGCGCGCCACCGTCGAAGCCGGCCGACAGGATCATGCCTTCGCTCAGGCCGAAGCGCATCTTGCGCGGGGCCAGGTTGGCGATGAACACCACGCTGCGGCCGACCAGCGCTTCCGGCTCGCCATAGCTGGCGCGGATGCCGGAGAAGATCTGGCGCTTGCCGAGGTCGCCGGCATCCAGTTCGAAACGCAGCAGCTTGTCCGAGCCTTCCACGAACTCGCACACCAGCACCTTGCCGATGCGCAGGTCGAGCTTGGCGAAGTCGTCGATGCCGATGTAGGCCGGGGCGTCAGCGCTGTTTGCTTCGTCCTTGGCCAGCACCGGTGCGGCAGGCTTTGCGGCTTCCACCTTGGCAGCGGGGGCTGCAGCGGCAGCGGTCAGGGTGTCCTTGGAGGCGTCGATCATGGCGTCAATCTTCTTCGGGTCGATACGGGTGAACAGCGGGGTGTACTCGGTGATGCGGTGGCCGAGCAGCGGCTGCGCCAGCTCGGTCCAGTCATTCACCGGCGCGGCCAGGAAGGCCTCGGCCTGCGCGGCGGTCGCCGGCAGCACCGGCTTCAGGGCGGTGACCAGTACGCGGAACAGGTTCAGGCCCTGGCTGCAGACCGCCTGCAGCTGCGCGTCGGCGCCTTCCTGCTTGGCGATCACCCACGGCTTGACGTCGTCGATGTAGCGGTTGGCTTCATCGGCCAGGGTCATGGTCAGGCGGATCGCCGCAGCCGGGTCGTTGCGTTCGTACGCCTCACGGATCGGTGCCAGGCCATCGACGAAGCGCTGGTACTGCGCCGCGTCGGGCAGCTGCGCGGCCAACTGGCCATCGAAGCGCTTGCTGATGAAACCGGCACAGCGGCTGGCGAGGTTGACGAACTTGCCGACCAGATCGGCGTTGACGCGCGCGATGAAGTCGCCCAGGTTCAGGTCGAGGTCGTCGACGCCACCACCGGACTTGGCGGCGAAGTAGTAACGCAGTGCCTCCGGCTCCAGGCCGGCATCGAGGAACGTACGCGCCATCACGAAGGTGCCGCGCGACTTGCTCATCTTCGCGCCATCGACGGTCAGGTAGCCGTTGACGTGCAGGCGGGTCGGCGCGCGGTGGCCGGTGCCGTGCAGCACCGCCGGCCAGAACAGGCCATGGAAATTGACGATGTCCTTGCCGAGGAAATGATGCAGCTCGGTGCTGGTGCCGGCGCGCAGATGCGCTTCGAAATCCTCGCCGATCTTGCCGCACAACGTCTGGAAGCTGGACAGGTAGCCGATCGGCGCGTCCAGCCAGACGTAGAAGTACTTGCCCGGCTGGCCGGGAATCTCGAAACCGAAGTACGGCGCATCGCGCGAGATGTCCCACGCACGCAGGCCACCTTCGGCGTTGAGCCATTCACCGAGCTTGGCCTTCACACCGGGCAGGGCGACATCGCCGGCCAGCCAGTCGCGCAGGAAGCCGTCGAAGTGGCCCACCTCGAAGAAGAAGTGCTCCGAATCACGCATTTCCGGGGTGGCACCGGAGATCACCGAGCGCGGTTCCTTCAGGTCGGTCGGCGCATAGGTGGCGCCGCAGACTTCGCAGTTGTCGCCGTACTGGTCGGCGCTGCCGCAGTTCGGGCAGATGCCCTTGACGTAGCGGTCGGGCAGGAACATGCCCTTGGCCGGGTCGTAGAACTGCGCCACCGAACGGCGGCTGATGTGGCCAGCGGCTTCCAGCTTCAGGTAGAACGCCTCGGTCAGCGCCTTGTTGGCCGCCGAATTGGTCGAGTCGTAATGGTCGAAGGCGACGCCGAAGGCGGCGAAATCGCGTTCGTGACTGGCCTGGATGTTGGCGATGAAGGCTTCCGGGGTGACCCCGGCCTTCTCCGCAGCCAGCATGATCGGCGTGCCGTGGGTGTCGTCGGCGCACACGAACCAGGCCTTGCCGCCGCTCATTCGACGCGCACGCACCCAGATGTCAGCCTGGATGTAGCCGACCAGGTGGCCCAGGTGCAGCGGGCCGTTGGCGTAGGGCAGGGCGGTGGTGACGAGCGCGGTACGGGTCATGGTCACGGGGTGCAGCCAGGGGGAACCGAAGATTATCGCATGCCCGCAACGCAGTGACCCGGCCGGAGCCGGGTCACCAGGGCATTGCCGGGGCCGTGACGCTTACTCGCGGACCCAGGTCTGCGCGCGGCAGATGAAGGCGATGCAGCCGGACACGTCCAGCTTGCCGCCGCCCGGCTGCAGCTCGATCTTCGAGCGGTAGGTCTTGCCGTTGGCCGGGTCGAGGATGGTGCCACCGGACCACTTGCTGGTGGTGCCCTTGTCCTGGCTCAGGTTCCAGAGAATGGTCATGCCCTTCACCGGCTTGTTCTTGTTGGCGCCCTCGCAACCATCGCAGACCGGGTTCGGGCCCTTGTCCGAGTGCAGGATTTCGACCACCTTGCCGGACAGCGTGCCGTTGGCGGCCTGGCTGATCTCGACGATCGACTTCACCTTGCCGGTCTTGTCGTCGATGGTCTTCCAGCGGCCGGCGGCACTGTCGGCGGCCTGCGCGGAGAGCGCGGCCAGGCACAGCGGCAGCGCCAGCAGCAGGGTCTTGAAGGTCTTGCGCATGGTCCCCTCCCAGGGTTCATTCCGGCACGATGCCGGTACGGGTCGACTGTATACCCATTCGGCGGGGTATGGGGAAGGGGGGCTTTGGCCGGGCTGCGCCCGGCACCCGCCACGGCAACAGCAACAGCACGGCAACAGCGTGCATTCCGTGGGATGGCGGGGTGGGGCCGGTTGCGGGGGACGCCGTAAACCCGTCCATGGGGGCTTGGCCGCGGCATCCATGCCGCGGACACCCCCGCAACCGGACCCACCCCGCCTTCGACAGATTTTCGCGATCTGCCGGAATGGCATGGCCTGCTCTTGGTGGGTGTCGACCTTGGTCGACACGCAGATCCATGCCATGCGTGGATGAATTTCCGCGATTGAAAATCGCTCAACCGGTCTCGTACAGCTCCAGCGGCAGGTCGTCGGGGTCGGCGAAGAAGGTGAAGCGGCGGCCGGTGTATTCGTCCACGCGGATCGGTTCGCATTCCACGCCGTGGCGGGCCAGGCGTTCGATGAAGGGTTCCAGCGCGGCTACCCGGAATGCGAGATGGCGCAGGCCCTGGGCTTCGGGACGGCTGGGCCGTGCGGGCGGCGAGGGGAAAGAGAACAGCTCCAGTTGGCCGCCATCGGGTAGGGCCAGGTCCAGCTTCCACGAGTCGCGTACGGCGCGGTGGTTCTCGGCCAGTATGCGCAGGCCCAGCACGCGCACGTAGAAGTCTTTCGAGCGGGCGTAGTCGCTGCAGATCAGTGCGGCATGGTGGATGCCCAGCAGGCCGGTGGTTTCGGTGGTCATTGCAGGGTGTCCAGCCAGCGCTGGGCGATCTTCAACGCCAGCGGATAGGGTTCGGGGGCGTTGCGGTTGCTCAGCACGATCACGGTCAAGTGTTTGTCCGGGTAGCGCAGGATCACATTGCGGAAGCCGATGCTCTCGCCGCTGTGCCAGTGCATGCGGCCGTTCAGGCGCCAGCCGAAGCCGTAATGCGGCACGTCGGGTTTGGTGGTGGCGGTGGCCGGGCTGAACATGGCCTTGCGTGATGCGGCCGAGAGCAGGCGGTCGTCGTACAGGGCCGCGTCCCAGCGGGCGAGGTCGTCCAGCGAGGAGTAGATGCCACCGTCGCCGAGTACGGCGCTGGTGGTGCTCTGGTCGGTGCGTTGCCAGCGGCCGTCGACCTCGCTGTAGCCATAGGCACGCTGCGCCACCACGTCGACACCATCCTGGTGGGCGACGGTGTGCGCCATGCCCAGCGGCCTGAAAATGCGCTGCTGCAGGAAGCTGGCAAAGTCGCTGCCGGCGGCGCGGCCGACGATCAGCGCCAGCAGTGCGTAGCCGCTGTTGCTGTAGCGGTACTGGCTGCCGGGTGCGAAGGCGAGTCGATCTTCGCGGGCCAACAGCGCCAGCACATCGGTGTCGTGCACCTGCCGGGTGTCGGCAGTGTCCATCAGGTCTTCGTAGTCCAGCAGGCCGCTGGTGTGCGACAGCAACTGGCGCAGGGTGATGCCGGCAGCAGCGGGCGGCAGTTCCGGCAGCCAGCGCCGCGCGGGCTGGTCCAGCGCCAGGCGGCCGTCCTCGACCAGCAACAGCACGGCCGCAGCGGTGAACTGCTTGCTGACCGAGGCCAGGCGGAAGTTGCTGGCCGGCGTGACTGCGCTGCCATCTTCAACCACGGCCAGGCCGTAGCCGCGACGGAACACCGGCTGCCCGTCGTGCAGCACGAGCACCGCCGCACCTGGCACCTGGCCGTCGTAGGCCTGCATCAGGCCATCAATGCCTGTATCCGGCGGCGCCACCGGTACCGCCGCCACGGTCAGCGACGGCAGCAGGGCGAGGACGGTGGCGCACAGCAGGGCGGCAGGGCGCATGGCAGCTCCGTGACGGTCAGGGTGCGGGTGCTGGTGTAGTGGCCGGCTGGGCCAGCCAGCGTTCGATCTTGTGGTCCAGTACATCCAGTGGCATCGAACCGTCCTTCAGCACTTCGGCATGGAAGCGGCGCAGGTCGAACGCTGCGCCCTGGCGTGCCTTGGCCTTGTCACGCAGGGCGATGATCGTGGTCAGGCCTGCCACGTTGGACAGTGCCTGGCCAGGCTGGGCCATGATCCGTTCCACTTCCGCATTGGCATCGTCAGCGCTCATGTCGACGGTCTTCTGCAGATAGGTCACGGCTTGCTGCTTGCTCCAGCCCTGCGCATGCACGCCGGTGTCGGCGACCACGCGTGCGGCGCGCAGCAGGCGCGAATACAGATAGCCGATGTGGTCGTACGGATCGGTGTAGGCGCCGAGGTCTTCGCCGAGGGTTTCCGCATACAGGCCCCAGCCTTCGACGAAGGCAAGGTCACCGCCGAGGCGGCGGAAGCGCGGCAGCTTGGTCAATTCCTGCTGCAGGCCCAGCTGCACATGGTGCCCGGGAATGGCTTCATGCAGGTACTGCACCGGCACGTTCCAGCGCTTGCGGCTGGGCAGGTCGCGGGTGTTGACGAACAGCACGCCGGGTTGTCCTGGGGGCGACGGCTGGTAGGAGGCTGCGGCGGCGGTCATGGCACGCTCCGGCTCCACTGCATGGATCTGCAGCGGCGCCTTCGGCAGGGTATCCAGTACCTGCGGCAGGCGTGCATCGACCTGCTGTTGCACCTGCCGGTAGCGGTTGAGCAGCGCGTTGGCATCGCTGTACTGGAACTGGCGGTCGTTGCGCATGCTGCGCAGCAGCTTGGCCTGCGAACTGCGCAGCTTGCCGTCGCGCATCACCGTGGTGATCTGCGCCTGCAGCTCCTGCACGCGCTGCTCGCCCAGCGCATGCAGCTGCGCGGCGGTCTGCTGGCTGGCAGTGGTCTGCACGATCAGGTTGGCATACCAGGCCTGACCGTCGGGCAGTGCGCCCAGACCGCTGCTGCTGCGCGTGGCAGGCAGGTATTCGGTGGCGATGAAGCCACGCAGGGCGCGGTAGGCCGGCATGATGCGCAGTTCGATCATGCGCTTGTACTCGCCGCTGATGCGCGCCTTGTCTTCGGCGGAGATGGACTCGGGCATGGTCCGGATCGGCGACCAGAAGATGCTCTCTTCGGCGGTCGGCTTGATCACCGCATCCAGCTGCGGCAGGACCTTTTCCATCAGGTCGCGCGGTTGCACCACACCAGCCTTCATGCCTTGGCGCATGTTGGCGATGGCCTGGTCGAACAGATCGGGGATGCCCAGCGAGCGTCGCGACCAGGTGTCGTAGTCCTTGGCCGTGTTGAACGGCTGTGCGCCAGCACCGGCGCCGAGGATGGCCATGATGCTGCCGACGTTGTAGTACTGGCTGATCGGCATCATCCAGCTCGGATAACGTTCGGCGGCCAGCGAAGCGCGGGCGTCGCGCACGAAGATCTCGTAGCTGAGCAGGTCCTGCCCCTGCAGGCCGTCGCTGCCGATCTTCTCGACCTTGCCCAGCCACTCGGTGGTGAAGTCGTGCGATTGCTGGCGCCAGGCGGCGGAGAGGATATTGGGCAACTGGTCGTTGTAACGCGGTTCGCCCTGGAAGGTAGCCTGCAGCGGGTTCAACCGCATGGAGGCATCCCAGTACTCGTCGTATAAGAGCTCCAGCTGCACCTGCTTGGGCACTGCGCGGGCCGGGGCGACCGGACGCGGCGCGGCGCGGCGCGCCGAGCTGCCGCGGGCCGGCGTGGTGGCACGTGTGCCGGCGCGGGCCTTCGGCTTGGCAGCCTGGCGGGTCTGCGCGGCGGCGGGGCGGCTGCCCTTCTTCTTCGCTGCTTCGGCCGGCGGTACGGCGCTGAACAGGAACAACGCGGCGATGGCAGCGGCCAGGACGCGGGGGGAATACGGCATCAAGAAGCTTCCGTGGAACACAGACCGTGGAGCTTGCACGATCCGCGCGCGTACGGCCAGCGTGAGGGCGCAGTCAGCTTGCGCGCCGCTGGGGCTTCAGTCAGCCGCGGCCGCAGCGCGCAGGTCGACGGCACGCTGCTCGCCCAGATAGCGGGTGATTGCGCGGCGCATCAGGTACAGCAACGGAATCAGGGCGATCGCGAAGCCCATCTTGTAGACATAGTTGACACTGCTGACCGCCAGGAACAGCGATGTCGGCCAGTGCTGCGGGCCGAGCACGAAGGCGATCCAGATCACCACAAAGCTGTCCACCAGCTGCGAGACTGCAGTGGAACCCGTGGCGCGCAGCCATACATGGCGCTCGCCGGTTGCCTGGCGGATGCGGTGGAACACCGCCACGTCGATCAACTGGCCGAACAGGAACGCCACCAGCGAGCCGGCGATGGTCCACATGCCCTGTCCGAACACCGCCGCGAACGCGGCCTGGTAATCGGGCACGCCGTGGGCATCCATCGAGGTCACCCACCAGCTGGCCGGTGCCAGCGAGATCGCAGCGAAGGCGAACAGGAAACCGTAGGCGATCAGCACCACCGCCAGCCACGAGATGAAACGCACCCCGCGCTTGCCGAAGAATTCGTTGATGGTGTCGGTCATGATGAACACCACCGGCCACAGCAGCGTGCCGGCGGTGAAGCTCAACGAACCGGTCTGGCCGAACAGGTTCCAGTTCAGCGGATCGATGCCGAGGGTGTCTTCCAGGGCGAAGATCTTCACCCCGATCAGTTCGGCCAGTACTGCGTTGCCACAGAAGAACGCGGCCAACACGATGAACAGCAGGACCGCGCGGTCCTGCAGCGGGCGCGCGTGCGACGCCTCGCTCATTCGGAACGATCGCCAGCGCGGGTGAACGGAACGCTGGAGGGCGCCACTGCACCGCCGGAAATGATGAAGCTCATCGCCTGGTCCACCGTCCAGTCGGTCGGGGTGAGCAGTTCGACGGGCACGATTTCCAGATAGCCCGAGGTCGGGTTCGGCGTGGTCGGCACATAGACGGCCGCCAGTTCGCGGTCGGTGCCCTGTTCCTTGATGACCCGGGTGACCAGGCCGACCGATTTCATGTCGCGGTGCGGGAAATCGATCAGCACCACGCGCTGGGTGCTGCCCGGCTCGGTCTGCAGCATGTCCAGCAGCTTCTTGGCGCTGTCATAGATGATGCTGGCCAGCGGAATGCGCTTGATGACCGCGCCGACCCAGCGCAGCAGGCGCTGGCCGACCACGCGGCGGCTGGCCACGCCCACCGCCAGGATCACCAGCAGGGTGGCCAGCAGGGCGATGGTGTTCTGGATCCATTCGGCGCGGACCCAGCCGAGATAATGCGGGAAGTTGGTCGCGATCTGTTCGGACAGCGGCACGACCAGCGGGCTGGAGATGCCCGACAGCAGCACGAACACGAATTTGACCACCACCCAGGTCAGCCAGATCGGCAACAGGGTCAGCAGGCCGGTCAGGAACAGGCGCTGCAGGGAGGGGCGGGGAACCAGGGCGGGGGCATCGAGCGACATGCGCGCATTGTAGCTGTCGCGGCCGCTCGTTTACGCTGTCCGTTGGCGGCGTTGGCCATGCAGGGAAGGGATGCTGTGTTGAGGATGCTGCGGTGGTTGGGCTGGGCAATGCTGGGTCTTCTGGTGATCGCCATCGCAGCATGGCTGCTGTCGAGGTTCTGGCCGTTGTCGGCCGCCCAGCGGGAGGATGTCCGCCTTCTTGAAGCTGCGCATCGCAGCGAGGGCAGGAACGGCTTCGCCCTGCTGTGGACGCTGCCCTTCGATGGGCTGGACCTGGCCCAGCGTGAGGCGGCATTGGCTGAAGATCTGCAGCAATGGCAGACGGCGCCCGCGCAGGCGTCGCAAGCGTCGGTGCTGGCCGCCAGGCACGCACCGTTGAATCTGGATGGGGCAGGTCGTTGTGCAGTCGGGCCGGTCGGCTGCCTGGCACAGGTACGCAATGATCCGCAGCGCTTCGCTGAGGCCCACGCCGGGCATGCCGGCCTGCACGAGCGACTGGCCCGGATGGCGGACTATGATCGCTTCGACTCCCCGTTCCGGCCCAGCGGAAACGAGCTCCTGCCTCTGCCGGCGTACACGCCGCTGTTGGATGGCGCCAGTGCGCAGGCATTGGCCTATCTGCAGGGCGATGTTGCCGGTGCCGTCGAGGGAGGCTGCAGATCGGTTCGATTCGGGCGGCGGATGATGCGCACCGGCAGCACGCTGATGGACAGCATGATGGGCGCTGCCGTGGTGAGGACCCATGTCGCGTTGCTGGGCGACATGCTGGTTGAACAATCACCGGACTTTGTACTGCCCGCCTCCTGCGAGGCGGCGCTGCAGCCGCTGAAAGCCGACGAGCAGAGCCTGTGCCAGGCGATGCAGGGCGAATTCGCGATGAACAAGGCGGCCATCGAGGCGTCCACGCAGACAGCAGGCAGCCGCCTGCTGCTGGATCGCGACCACACCCTGGCCCGGATCGCCGGCAACTTCGGCTGGGCGTGCCGGCCTGCCGCAGCCCAGGCGCTGGCGGCCGACGTCCCGCTCACTGCGTCGCAACCACTCGGATGGGATGTGCGCTGCATGGCCAATCCGCTGGGATGCACATTGAGCGCCATCGCCGGGCCGCACTATGCGCCGTACGCGGCGCGCAGCCAGGATGCGGCGGCGATGATCCGCCTGCTCGGCGCGCAGCGGTGGCTGCGGCAGCAGCCCGGGCCACCCGCAGATGCACTGGCACGGTTACCGGCGCAATGGCGTTCGGACGCCCGTACGCCAACACTGTCTGCCGATGGCCGCTATGTGCAGGTACTGCGGCGCGGACCCGCGCGCGAAAGCGAAGGCCCGTATCAGTCGATGCCGTTGCGGGTTGATTGACCCGCGCTCAGCCGCCGTCGCCGAGTGGATTGAACGCCCAGCCATCACCGACGCTGTCCAGAGTCCAGCGCCTGCGGTCACGCAGGGTCTGCCAACGCACCTGTTCCTTGTCGTCCTGCATGCTGCCTTCGGTCAGCTTCACCTTGCCGGTGGAGAAGTTCACGCTGAGGCCCTCGGTCTGCCCGGAATTGCGCATCATCGAGTCGCGGTCGTAGCCGATCAGCGCGAAGTCGCCTTCCTGCCAGCGGAACGTGAAAGTGGTGGTGCCCATCGACCAGCTGCCCGCGCTGGAGAACGAGTACAACCCTACCCGCAGTGCGCCGCGCTGGATGGACACGCCGGTGCCTTCGGCCAGTGCATCGCTGAGCACGGGCGAGTCCGGCCGCGGAATGAGCGTGTGGTTCTGCGCGGCCAGCACGTAACCGGACGGTCGCGCGAAGGCGATGGCGAGGATGCGCGGGTTGCTGTCATACGGCGAGGGGCCAAACCCATCGTGTTCGATGATGTTGCGCGGGTCCTGCTGGCGCAGCACCAGCGCGAGGTCTGCGCGCCCGTCCTGGTCGAGGTCGCCTTCGATCCTGTATTCCAGCGTCCAGCCGGCAGGTACGAAACCCTCGGCCGTGGCGGCGTGCGCGGGCACGGCGGGGTAGCGCACCGGCGGCACGTCCAGTGCAGTGGCGGCGAAGGGCAGGGCGGTCAGTGCCGCCGCAAAGGAGAAAAGGCGCATTGCAGCCTCCATGGCAGGGCTGCAGAGGATAGCCGGGCGTCAGCCGGCCCGCTTTACCGTGCGTGTGGCTTCAAGCGCACATAGACCTGCTTGCGTACCTGCGCGACCACCTCGCCAGCTTCGTCGACCACGTCGTTGCTGAACCAGCGCAGCACTTTTTCGCCACCGGCCGCCGCCGTGCGCAGTTCATCCAGCAGTGCATCGTCGATGCGGAAAGACGTGCGTACTGTGCCTCGACCGGGCTTGAGGAAATCGATCGCACCAGCGCGGTCCCATACGTAGTAATCACGACCCAGGGTGTGCATCAGGCCCAGCATCCAGAACGGATCGGTCATTGCGAACAGGCTACCGCCGAAGTGGGTGCCGACATAGTTGCGGTTCCAGGGGCGCAGGCGCAGTTCCACGTCGATCTGCCGGTAGTCCGGGGTGATCCGGGTGACATGGATGCCGGTGAACAGGAACGGTGGCCACAGGTTGATGCCGAAGCGGAACGTGCTGGCTTTCATGCGGGAACCGGGCAGGGGACGGGGCACCCAGTCTAACCATTCGCATGCGTATGTTGTAGCCCGCAGCAACTCCGACAGGCCTGCCGGGCGCTACGGCGCGGGCGGGCCGCCGTCGATCACATAGCCGTCGCGGCCATTGTCCTTGGCCCGGTAAAGCGCGTTGTCGGCGCCTTCGACGAAATGATGCGGTTGCAGGTCGCCGTCAGGCACACGGGTGTAGACGCCGATGGTCAGGGTGACGCCTGAATTGCTGCCATCGCCGGGCGGCGGCAGGGCGCGGATGCAGGAGATCAGGTCTTCGATCACCTGCCGTGCGCCTTCAACCGGGGTGTCGGGCAGCACCAGTGCGAATTCGTCGCCGCCGTAGCGGGCAGCCATGTCACGCGGCCGCCGGGCATGCGCCTGGATCAGGCGGGCCACTTCGCACAGCACGCGATCGCCGACCTGGTGGCCATGGCGATCGTTGTGATGCTTGAAGTGGTCGACATCGATCAGGGCCAGGGTCAGTGGCTTGCCACTGCGGCGCGCCGCATCGCATTCCTGTTGCAGCGACTGCTCGAAGCGCAGTCGGTTACCGAGTCCGGTCAGCGCATCGCGGTTGGCCTGGCGGTGCCAGGAGGCGATCCGCCAGGTCGCCCACGCGGTCAGTACCAGCACGATGCCGAGCAGGGCGCTGGCCGGCGCCCACCAGAGGCTGCCGGTGCGCAGCAGCAACCAGCTCAGCAGCGGCGCAGCCGGTAGCGAGCATAGGGCAACCACCCAGGGCAGGCGCAGCCCCAGCAGCAGCACGCACATGGCCACCAGCAGGCCGGCCAGGGCGTCCTGCCAGGCGCGGGGCAACACGTCGATCTGCTTGTCCTGCAGCAGCATCGAGGCGATGTTGGCCTGGTACTCGCTGCCGCTCATCCAGTATTCGCGGGTGGTGGGGGTCAACAGGCGGGTGGTGATGCCGCTGGCCGTCATGCCCACCACGATGCGCCTGCCACGCAGCATCGAGGCATCCACGCGCCCTTCCAGCACATCGGCGTAGGACACCTGCGGCAAGCGTTCCGGTGGCCCGGCATAACGCACGCGCACGTAATCATTGCGGCGCCATTGATAGGGCGAGTCCAGCGCCGGGTCAGGGTCGGGCAGGCCCTGTGCGCGTTGCGGTGGCAGTCCGGTCAACGCCAGACCGAGTGCCGGCCAGTGTGCCTGGCCGATGCCCGCATGCAGGTAGACCCCGCGGGCGACACCATCGCCGTCGACTTCAACGTCACTGTGGCCGATGGCGGCGGCGCTGGCGGCAATCAGCGGAATGGGCAGCATTTCCTCGGCCATGCGGTCGCCGGCAGCCGGTGCGGCCAGCACCGGCAGTACCACACGGCCGTTGCGACGGATCGCCGCTGCCAGCTCGGCATCCTGGCGCGCATCGCGACGGTCGGGCTCGGACAGCATGAGGTCCAGCGCGACGCGCTCGGCACCGGCGTCGGTCAAGCGGTCCAGCAGGCGGGCATGCATCGAGCGCGGCCACGGCCACTGGCCCAGCCGCTGCAGGCTGCCTTCGTCGATGGCCACGATCAGCACGCTGGGGTCGGGGCGGTAATCCCAGCTGCCGACCATCAGGTCGTACGCGCTTTCGTCCTGCCGCCACAGCCACTGGCCATGGCTGACCACCGCCGTCGCTACACCCGCCAGCAGGGCCAGCAGGATCCGTCGCGACCACGGCAGCGGCGAGCGCCTCACAGCAACAGCCACAGCAGCAGGGCACCACCGCTGGCGCCGTAGCACAGGCGACACGGCAGCTTGACCTGCTGGGCGGGCGAGAACGGGCCAGCATGGCCGTCGTCATCGATGTACTGCACGCGGATGTGCAGCGTGCCGCGCCACGGGCGCTTGAAGCTGACCTGCGGTTGGTCGACGGTGGTATCGAGCAGCGGCGCGCTGAAGTCGCCGCCACGATCGACCTGCACGCGGTAGCGCTGCCCGTCGCTTCCCGCCTGCCAGCGCAGGGTCAGCTCGCCATCGGTGGCTTCGGGCGGTTGTAGTGCCGGGTCCACCGGTTCATCGGTCAGTTGCAGCGTCACTGCCTGGCCATAGCGACCCTGGTGGCCCTGGTCATCACGCGAAGCGACCCGCCAGTAGTACTGGCCGGGAGGTAGCGGCTGGCCCAGGCGCAGGTCGGTGCCGCCGGTGCTCTGCTCGCGCAGCGGCTGCAGGAACTGCGGCTCGTCGGCCACCTGCAGCACGCTGCTGCTGGCACCGGGCGCCTGGCTCCAGTGGAAGCGGGGACGGTCGCTGTTGACCGCCTGTCCCTGCAGCGGAGAAATGGTCAGCGGCGGTGGCGGCTGGTCGTCGAGGACGAAATCCTCGCTGGCATCCAGGCCTTCCACACCCTGTGCATCCACTGCGCGCAGCAGCAGGCGCAGCGTCCCTGGCGGCAGCTCGCCGATCAGCAGCCGGGTGTCGGCGGTGTCGGCGGCAAACAACAGGATTTCCGGGGTGGCGGCCTGCACCACTTCGACCCGGTAGTGATCGGCGCCGGTCACCGGCTCCCACGCGAGCTGGGCCGGCAGGGCTCCCAGGCGGGTCGCATCGGCACGCAGGCGCGGTGACGGCAGCAAACCGGAAACGGCTTCGGGCGCCGTTCCGCTGCCGGCGCTGCGGCTGGCCTGGCCGGGGTGCACCAAACGCTGGCCATGCGGGTTGCCGACCTGCACCTTGCCCTCCAGTACCTCGGTGGCACCGGCATGGGCATCATCGCCGGCACTGACCCGGAACACGGTGCCGCGCACGCTGCTGGTGGCCGTGGGGGCATCGATGATGTAGCGCGAGGCCGGCCCGCGCGCAGGGGTTACCCGGTTGCTGGCGCGCCCCTGCTGCAGGCGCAGGCGGGTATCGACCATGCCGGTGCGGCCATAGCGGCTGAGCTGGTCCAGGCGCAGGCGTGAGTATTCGCGCAGCTGCAAGCGCGACGCATCGGCGAACTCAAGGGTGATGCTGGAATCGGCCTTGGTCTGGATCGCGTCGCCGATGTGCAGCTGTTCGCCTGCGCGCACGGCGCGGCTGCTGCTGCCATCGGCCGCGCTCAGTTCAACCTGCCCACGCACGGCCAGTACCCGCGCCGGGGCGGGCTCAACGCGCAGCCAGCCGATCGGGAAGCGCAGTAGTTCACCCGGCGGCAGCCGGTACGGATTGTCGATGCGGTTGTGCTGCTGCAGCTGCTGCCAGCCGACGCTGGGCTTGAGGTAGGCCGCGCCGAGATCCCACAGGGTATCGCCGGGGCGGACCCGGTAGTTCCAGTCCTGCGCGCCGGCAAGCGCCGGCCACAGGCAGAGGGCACACAGCAGTGTGCGCAGGAAACGCATGATGAAAGACGACGAGCGGCCAACGGTCACGGATAGCTGTCCCGGCAAAGCGGGGGCGCAGCTGCAAGACCCCATGGCCCCGACCTCATCCCCCCGAACGGATCGTGGCGGCCCTGGGGGCCACCATCGCGGGCATTATTGCCCGCGTTCAGTGCAGGGATTCTGAACGATGCCGGTGCCGTTCAGAACAGCAGGGAGGCCATCCGGCGCCGCGAACGGCCTACCAGGTCTTCATCGGCGATGACGTTGAACGCATCGATCAGGGCCTTGCGCGGCAGTCCTTCCTGGAAACTGCGGTCGATCCGCAGCATCTCGAGGAACTGTTCCAGCGCAGCTTCGTCCTCGCCGGCCAGCAGCAGCTGCACACCCCGCAGGTGGCGTGCCTGCAGATCCTTGCCGTCGGCGGCGATGCGCGCATCCAGCTCCTCGGCGGGCGGGGCATCCTTCAGCGCGGCGGCGAAGGAGAGCCGGGCGCGGCCACGCACGGCGCGGTCATCGGTGGCCAGGTTGGCGGGCAGGGCATCGATCAGGGTAGCGGCCTCGTCCACGCCGCCGACCTGCAGCAGCGCCAGGGCCAGGTCGAGCTTCAGCTCATCCTTGTCCGGCTCGGCGGCGATCTGCGCGCGCAGCACGTCCACCTGTGCCTGCGGGTCCAGCGGCGCTTCGTCTTCGGCAATGGTGTCGCTGACATCAGCCGGCACAACGCCATGCTGGGCCAGGAATTCACGCAGCTGGCCTTCCGGCAGGGCGCCGGGGAAGCCGTCCACCAGCTGCCCACCCTTGACCAGGAATACGGTGGGCACCGAACGGATCTGGAAGGCCGCAGCGATCTGCTGTTCCTTGTCCACATCGACCTTGGCCAGCTCGAAGGCACCGTTGTATTCGCCGGCCAGCTTCTCCAGCATCGGGCCGAGGGTCTTGCACGGTTCGCACCAGGTCGCCCAGAAATCCACCAGGACCGGCGTCTGCAGCGACTTCTGCAGCACTTCCGCCTCGAAGGTGGCAGTGGTGGCATCGAATACGTAGGTCGTCTCGGTCATGGGGCATCGTTCGGCATCTGGAGACCGATTCTATGGTGACGAACCTTGCCGGTCTCAACCCTGCGGTCACGCCCACCATGAAATCGCGGACGGCTTGGCGCAGGTGCCGGCTGCCGTGACAATGGCCTGATGTTCTCCTGAAGAGTGGCTGCAATGTCCGTGGTTCGGCTGGATCGTTGGGTAGGCATGCTCGCCGCAGCCCTGTTCGTGCTGTCGGTGGCCGGCTTCGGTGCGGCCCTGCCGGACTATTCGCAGGCGATGCATCCGGTGACCTGGCTGGGCGCGCACGGCATCCCCCATGCGCTGGGCTTCAACCTGCTGGGCCTGGTGCTGCCGGGTGCTCTGGCGGTGGTCGTGGCCGAGCGCCTGCGCCGGCAACTGCCGGTGGACGCCGCCTGGACGGCACGCGTGGGCAGCCAGATGCTGCTGCTGGCCGGTCTCGCCTTCATCGCGATGGGCCTGCTGCCGCTGGATTTCGAAGACCAGATTGGCATGCAGGGCCCTGCCAGCAAGCTGCACGCCAGCGTGTGGATGGTCTGGGCACTGGCCTTTGTTGCCGGCAGCGTGATGCTGGGGGCGGCGCGGCTGCGGCATTCCGGCGGGCGCAGGCTGGGCCTGCTGTCGTTGGCCTGCGGAATCGGTGCCGGTCTGCTGGCGTTCGGCCTGCCGGGGGTACTGCCGGCGGCGCTGGCGCAGCGGTTGGCCTTTGCCTGCTGGGCGCTATGGCTGGCCCTGGCCCTGCCTCTGTCGCGCGGGCGCTGAGACGCTTCCCGCAGCCGCGCCGCGCGCCGGTCCGGCAGGCAGGATTGGAGCCATTTGCCGCACTGCGGTACGCTGTACCGCTTTGCCGCCGCAACCGCGTGTTACATGACCAGCGTCGAACCCAACGTTTACGATCCGCAGCAGGTTGAATCCGCCGCCCAGCAGTACTGGGATGCTACCCGTGCCTTCGAGGTCGATGAAGCCTCGGACAAGCCGAAGTACTACTGCCTGTCGATGCTTCCGTATCCGTCCGGTGCGCTGCACATGGGCCACGTGCGCAACTACACGATCGGCGACGTGATCAGCCGCTACAAGCGCATGACCGGCCACAACGTCCTGCAGCCGATGGGCTGGGACGCGTTCGGCCTGCCAGCAGAAAACGCCGCGATCAAGAACAAGACCGCGCCGGCCGCCTGGACCTACAAGAACATCGACCACATGCGCAGCCAGCTGAAGTCGCTGGGCTATGCCATCGACTGGTCGCGCGAGTTCGCCACCTGCCGCCCGGACTATTACGTCCACGAGCAGCGCATGTTCACCCGCCTGATGCGCAAGGGCCTGGCCTACCGCCGCAACGCGGTGGTGAACTGGGACCCGGTCGACCAGACCGTGCTGGCCAACGAACAGGTCATCGACGGCCGTGGCTGGCGCTCCGGCGCGTTGGTGGAAAAGCGTGAGATCCCGCAGTGGTTCCTGCGCATCACCGACTACGCCCAGGAACTGCTGGACGGCCTGGATGAACTGGACGGCTGGCCGGACTCGGTCAAGACCATGCAGCGCAACTGGATCGGTCGTTCCGAAGGCCTGGAAATCCAGTTCGATGTGCGCGACGTCGATGGCGCCGCACTGGATCCGCTGCGCGTGTTCACCACCCGCCCGGATACCGTGATGGGCGTGACCTTCGTGTCGATCGCCGGCGAACACCCGCTGGCGCTGCATGCCGCGAAGAACAATCCGGAACTGGCTGCGCTGCTGTCGGAAATGAAGCAGGGCGGCGTGTCCGAGGCCGAGCTGGAGACCCAGGAAAAGCGCGGCATGGATACCGGCCTGCGCGCCGTGCATCCGGTTACTGGTGCCCAGGTGCCGGTGTGGGTCGCCAACTTCGTGCTGATGGGCTATGGCACCGGCGCGGTGATGGCCGTACCGGGCCACGACCAGCGCGACAATGAATTCGCCAACAAGTACAACCTGCCGATCCGCCAGGTCATCGCGCTGAAGTCGCTGCGCAAGGACGAGAGCGCCTACGACGCGACGCGCTGGCAGGACTGGTACGGCGACAAGACCCGCGAGACCGAACTGGTCAACTCCGACGAATTCGACGGCCTGGACTTCCAGGGCGCCTTCGAAGCGCTGGCCGAGCGTTTCGAGCGCAAGGCCCAGGGCCAGCGCCGGGTGAACTACCGTCTGCGCGACTGGGGCGTGAGCCGCCAGCGCTACTGGGGTTGCCCGATCCCGGTGATCTACTGCGACAAGTGTGGCGCGGTGCCGGTACCGGAAGACCAGTTGCCGGTGGTGCTGCCTGAAGACGTCAACTTCGTCGGCACCGGTTCGCCGATCAAGGCCGATCCAGAATGGCGCAAGACCACCTGCCCGGACTGCGGCGGCGCGGCCGAGCGTGAGACCGACACCTTCGACACCTTCATGGAGTCGAGCTGGTACTACGCCCGCTACACCTCGCCGGGCGCCCGCGATGCGGTCGACAAGCGTGGCAACTACTGGCTGCCGGTGGACCAGTACATCGGTGGCATCGAGCACGCGATCCTGCACCTGATGTATTTCCGCTTCTACCACAAGCTGCTGCGCGACGCGCGGATGGTGGACAGCAACGAGCCGGCGCGGAACCTGCTGTGCCAGGGCATGGTGATCGCCGAGACCTACTATCGCCCGAACCCGGACGGCTCGAAGGACTGGATCAACCCGGCCGATGTGGAAGTGCAGCGCGACGAGCGCGGCCGCATCACCGGCGCCACCCTGATCGCCGACGGTCAGCCGGTGGTGGTCGGTGGTACCGAGAAGATGTCCAAGTCGAAGAACAATGGCGTGGACCCACAGGCGATGGTCGGCAAGTACGGTGCCGACACCGTGCGCCTGTTCTCGATGTTCGCTGCACCGCCGGAACAGTCGCTGGAATGGAACGAAGCCGGCGTGGACGGCATGGCCCGTTTCCTGCGCCGCCTGTGGGCACAGGTGCAGAAGCACGCTGCCGACGGCGCCGCACCGGCGCTCGACGCGGCTGCACTGGATGCCAGCCAGAAGGCCCTGCGCCGCAAGACCCACGAGACCATCGGCAAGGTCGGTGACGACTACGGCCGTCGTCACAGCTTCAACACCGCCATTGCCGCGGTGATGGAGCTGATGAACGCGTTGGCCAAGTTCGAGGACGGCAGCGAGCAGGGGCGCGCCGTGCGCCAGGAGGCGCTGCAGGCCATCGTGCTGCTGCTCAACCCGATCACCCCGCACGCCAGCCATGCCCTGTGGCAGGTGCTGGGCCATGGCGAAACGCTACTGGAAGACCAGCCGTTCCCGCAGGCCGACAGCAGCGCGCTGGTTCGCGATGCGCTGACCCTGGCCGTGCAGGTCAATGGCAAGCTGCGCGGCACGATCGAGGTCGCCGCCGATGCCGCGCGCGAACAGGTTGAAGCGCTGGCGCTGGCCGAGCCGAACGCGGCCAAGTTCCTGGAAGGCCTGACGGTGCGCAAGATCATCATCGTCCCCGGCAAGATCGTGAACATCGTCGCTGCCTGATGTACCTGGCACCGGCCGCCATCGTGGCGGTCGGTGCGTTGTCGCCACGCCGGGCACGCCCGGCCGATGGCCCTGCGTTCACGCGGCCTCGGGCACCCTGTCTGTTGCCGTGATCGCCCGGCTCCGCCAGACTGTCTCCATGACCCGAATCCTGCTTGCCCTCGTTCTCGTCCTCGGCCTCGCCGGCTGCGGTTTCCACCTGCGCAACAAGCTGATGCTGCCGACCGACACGGCGCCGGTGAAGGTGGTCTCCACCGCGCCCTACAGTGAGCTGGTCAAGCTGTTGAACCGCAGCCTGCTGGCATCCGGTGCGCGCTTGGCCGATGAGGACAGCAAGGGCCCCAACGCCCAGCTGCAGGTGCTGTCCGAACGCTGGGGCGACCTGCCCATCGCCATCGACTCGCAGGGCCGCGCGCAGGAATACAGCCTGCGCTATGCCGTGATCTTCATCTTCCGCCGCGAAGATGGCAGCGAACTGGTGCCGCAGCAGGTGATCGAACTGTCGCGCGACTACGTGTCGCCGCCGACCGACGCCACCGGTACCACCACCGAGCGCGAGATCCTGGCCGATGAACTGCGCCGGGAAATGTCCGCCTCGATCATCCGCCGCATCGACAGCGTGGTTCGCGCCGAACTGGAAAAGGGCGGCAGCCTGTCGGCGCCGAAGCCGGTCGAGCACGATCCGGTCGAGCACGATCCGGTCGAGCCCGCACCCGCCGTCCAGCACTGAGCCGGGCGCCTGATGGAACTGCGACCGGAACAGCTGGCCGGGCAGGGCGCTGACACGGCGCTGGCGCCGGTCTATCTGATCGCCGGTCCGGAAACGCTGCGTGTGCTGGAGGCGGCTGATGCCGTGCGTGCCCGTGCACGTGCGGCCGGCATCGACGAGCGCGAAGTGTTCGATGCCGATGGCCGTGATTTCGACTGGAACCAGCTCGACGCCAGTTTCAATGCCCCCAGCCTGTTCAGTGCCCGCCGCCTGGTGGAAGTGCGCCTGCCAAGTGGCAAGCCGGGCAAGGACGGCGGTGAGGTGATCAGCCGGTTCTGCGCCAACCCGGCGCCGGACGTGATCCTGATGATCACCGCCAACGAATGGAGCAAGGCCCACCAGGGCAAATGGGCCGAAGCGGTGAACCGCGTCGGCGTGTTGTCGGTGGCCTGGGCCATCAAGCCGCATGAGCTGTCGGACTGGATCGAACGGCGCCTGCGCGGCAGGGGCCTGCGCGCCGAGCCGGCGGCCGTGCAGCGCTTGGCCGAACGCGTGGAAGGCAACCTGCTGGCGGCTGCGCAGGAGATCGACAAGCTCGTATTGCTGGCCGACGGCCAGACCCTGGACGTGGAACGGATGGAATCGCTGGTGGCCGATGCTGCCCGCTACGACGTGTTCCGGCTGGTGGAAGCCACCTTCTCCGGCCAGCCCCAGGCGGTATTGAGGATGCTGGCCGGGTTGCGCGGCGAAGGCGAGGCCGTGGCCGCGCTGATGCCGATCGTGATCCGCGAGCTGTTGGCCGGTGCCGGCCTGGCACGGGTACAGGCACGTGGCGGCAATCTGGCGGCGGAGATGAAATCCCGCGGTATCTGGGAATCGCGGCAGGCGCCCTACAAGCGCGCGCTGCAGCGGCACCCGGAAGGCAAGCGCTGGGAGCGTTTCGTGGCCGAAGCAGGGCTGGTTGACCGCATCGCCAAGGGCCGCGCAGACGGCGATGCCTGGCTTGCACTTGAGCGCCTGCTGGTGGCGGTGGCCGAGGCGCGTGCGGTGCGCCTGCTCGCCCGGGCCTGATCCATGAGCCTGCGGATCTACTACGGGGGCACCTTCGACCCGGTGCATCTGGGCCATCTGGCAATCGCGCGCGCCGCACGCGATGAACTGCAGGTGGCGGTGCGCATGCTGCCTGCCGCCGACCCGCCGCACCGCGCGGTGCCGGGCGCGACCGCCGAACAACGCTGCACCATGCTCGGCCTGGCCATCGGTGATGAGCCGGGCCTGCTGCTGGACCGTCATGAGCTGGATCGGGCTGCGCGCTTTCCCGGCAGACCCTCCTACACGGTCGATACCCTGCGCGAACTGCGGGCCGAACTTGGCCCCAGCCGCCCACTGGCGTGGCTGGTGGGGGCCGACAGCCTGCTGGGCCTGCCCAGCTGGCATGAGTGGCAGGCGTTGTTCGGGCTGGCCCATTTCATCGTCGCCGAGCGTCCGGGGAGTCCGCTGCGGGCCAGTGTTGACGGCGCGCTGGGGCAGGCCACCGAGGGGCGCTGGGCCGACAACGAGCAGGCCTTGTTTGCCAGCCCGGCCGGCCGCATCCTGCGCCTGCACCACCCGCTGCGCGAGGAATCGGCCAGTGCCGTGCGCGCCCAGATCGCCGCGGGCGGCCCCTGGCGGGCCATGCTGGCACCGGCGGTGGCCGACTACGTTTCTGGCCACGGCCTGTACCGCCCCGCCACCTCGTGAATACGGTTGCCGCGCTGTGCCCGTATAATCGCCCCCACGTTTATCGAGTCGACCCGCTTTGAGCAACCAGACCCAGCCCCAGACCATCAAGGTCGATCTGCCCAGCCCGCCGCCCTCCGTGCCGGAACTGCTGGCCAGCGTCCGTCAAGCCACCGAAGACCTGAAGGCCAAGGACCCGGTCGAGATCGACGTACGCGGCAAGTCCAGCGTCGCCGACTACATGGTGGTCGTATCGGGTACTTCGACCCGCCATGTGAAGTCCATCGCCGACGAAGTCGTGCGCTTCGCCAAGAACATCGACGTCATGCCGCTGGGTGTTGAAGGCGAGCGTGAAGCCGAATGGGTGCTGGTCGACCTGGGCGACGTCATCGTGCACGTGATGCTGCCGCGCGTGCGCGAGTTCTACGCGCTCGAGCGCTTGTGGACCGTTGGCGACCAGCCGCCGTCCTACGACGACGACGAAGTGGCCTGAGCCATTCGTTGATGCAGTTTTCGACGGCGCCGATGGCGCCGTCGACGTTTTGGAGGAATGTTGATGAAAGCCCGCCTGATCGCCACCGGCGAACGCGCGCCCAGTTGGGTGGCGCAGGGGTTTGCCGAGTACCAGAAGCGGCTCTCGCACTGGCTGCCCTTCGAGCTGGTGGAGATCGAGCCCGGCCTGCGCGGCAAAGGGCGCGACGCACGTCGCGCCACCGAAGACGAAGGCAAGCGGGTGATCGCTGCGTTGCCGAAGAACGCCTATGTCGTTGCACTGGACGTACCGGGCCGCCAGCTCAGTTCCGAACAGCTGGCGCAGCGCTTGGAGCATTGGCGTGGACAGGGCAGGGACCTGGCGTTCCTGATCGGTGGCCCGGAAGGGCATTCGCCGGAAGTGTCTGCGCTGGCCGATGAAAAGTGGTCGATCGGCCCGCTGACGCTCCCGCACATGCTGGTGCGGCTGGTGGTGGCCGAGCAGTTGTATCGCGCTGCTGCGATGTTGGCCAATCACCCCTACCATCGCGCGTGAAGAGTCGTTATACTGGCGGTCTGCCCGAATAGCTCAGCCGGTTAGAGCACTTGACTGTTAATCAGGGGGTCGTTGGTTCGAGTCCAACTTCGGGCGCCACATTCAAGAGGCCTGCATCGCAAGATGCAGGCCTTTTTTGTTGTGTCGCGCCGTGCAGTCGCGTGCGGCGGTGGATCCACGCCATGCGTGGATGCATCGCGCGCGATCTTTCGAGCGGACTCGACTCTACACTGCAGGTCCATCACGTGGATGTTGACGATGCGCGCTCGCTTTGCATTTCGCCTGCTGATGGTCCTGCTGCCATTTACCGCATCGGCCGCCGCGCCTGCCACCTGGCACCCGCCAGCCGGTACCACCGAACTCCCTCTGTGGCCGGATGGGCAGGTGATGGCACCGCCGAAGCTGAAAGGCCGCGAGCAGGTCAGCGAAACCGTGTCCAAGGCCAGTGGCGAGCGCTGGATGATGCTGCAGAACGTGGCCGTGCCCACGCTCACCGTGTTCCCGGCGAAAGGCTCGCCCAACGGCACGGCAGTGATGGTGATACCGGGTGGTGGCTACAACGTGCTGGCGATCGACCTGGAAGGCAGCGAGATCTGCGATTGGCTGACCGCGCAGGGCGTCACCTGCGCACTGCTGAAGTATCGCGTACCGGCCTCGGGGCCGAACTGGGACCGCGAATGCAACTGCCGCGACATTCCGGCCGTGCCGATGGCCTTGCAGGATGCGCAGCGGGCAATGGGCCTGCTGCGTGCGCAGGCCGCGCGCTGGAAGATCGATCCACAACGGTTGGGCGTGATCGGCTTCTCGGCCGGCGGCCATGTGGTGGCCGGGTTGAGCACGCATGCGCAGCGCAGCTATGCACCGCTGGATGCGGCCGATGTGCAGTCCAGCCGGCCGGATTTCGCGATGCTGCTGTATCCAGGGCATCTCTGGGTACGCAAGGATGATTCGCTGGAAAAAGACATCGTGGTCGATGCAAAGGCGCCGCCGACGTTCATCGTGCAGGCCGCCGATGACCCGACGGACGATGTCCGTCATGCATTGGTCTATCACCGTGCACTGATCGGGGCCGGCGTGCCGGTTGAAATGCATCTGTTCGCGCACGGCGGCCACGCGTTCGGCCTGCGCCTGAAAGATGCGCCGGTGTCGGCATGGCCCAGCCTGGCAGAACGCTGGATGCATGACATCGGCATGCTGACGAAGCACTAGCGTCGGGCGTGGCTCGGCCTTACAAGGTCAGCGCGCCACGGGCGAACGCCACCAGCGTAGCGATCGCCACCACCAGGATCGCGCCGAACAGCACCCATTCCCAGCGCGTGAACACCCGCTCGCCGCGCTGGCGCCGGGTCAACGCGTACAGCACTACGCCCGGCACATACAGCAGTACCGACAGCAGCAGGTTGTCCAGGCCACCGGCATACACCAGCCACAACGCATAGGCGCTGGCCAGCAGCGCGACGATGAAGTCGCGCCAGCGGGCGCCGGCCGCGCTGGCGTAGGCCTCGCCCTGCCAGGCCAGCTTCACGCCGAATGCGCTGGACAGGAAGTACGGCACCAGGCTCATCGACGCCGCCAGCAGCACCAGGCTGGTGTAGCTGCCCGAATTGAACAGCACCAGCAGCAGGAACAGCTGGATCAGGCCGTTGCTCAACCACAGCGCATTGGCGGGCACGCCGCGCGCGTTCTCGCGGCCGAGAAAGGCCGGCATCGTGCCATCGCCAGCGGCGGCAAACAGCACCTCGGCGCACAGCAGCACCCACGCCAGCAGCGCGCCCAGCACCGAGATGATCGAGCCGATGATGATCACTGTCGCTCCCCATTCGCCAACGATCGCGCGCAGCACATAGGCCATCGAGGGATTGGGCAGGCCGGCCAGTTCGGCCTGCGACAGCACGCCCATCGACAGCAGGCTGACCAGCACCAGCAGCAGCCACACGCCGATGAAGCCGATCACGGTGGCGCGGCCGACATCGGCGCGCCGTGCTGCGCGCCGCGAATAGATGCTGGCGCCTTCGATGCCGATGAACACCCACACGGTGACCAGCATCATCCCGCGCAGCTGCTGGCCCATGTCGCCCAGCGCGGGAGCGCCGAAGAAGTCGGCGCGGAACACGTCCATGCGGAATGCGCCGGCCGCCAGGATCAGGAACAGCGCGATCGGCACCAGCTTGGCCAAGGTGACCAGGCCATTGACGATCGCCGCGGTGCGCAGGCCGCGCAGCACCAGCAGGTGCACGGTCCACAGCAACAGCGACGATGCGGCGATGGCGGCCGGTGTATTGCCTTCGCCGAACACCGGTGCGAAGTGGCCGAGACCGCTGAAGATCAGTACGAAGAAACTGGCGTTGCCGAGTACCGAAGCGACCCAGTAGCCCCAGGCGGCGGAGAAACCGATGTAGTTGCCGAAGCCTTCGCGCGCATACGCATAGATGCCGGTGTCCAGGTCAGGGCGGCGATTGGCCAGGGCCTGGAACACGAAGGCAAGCATCAGCATGCCGGCACCGCTGACCGCCCAGCCTATCAGCGCGGCGGCCGGACCGGCGCTGCGCGCCACGTTCTGCGGCAGCGAGAAGATGCCGGCACCGACCATCGAGCCGACCACCAGTGCGGTCAGTGCGGCCAGGCCAAGGCGTTGGTTGGAAGAGGGCATCACGTGCGCCGCAGGTATCGGGGTATCCATGATGGACGCTGTCGCGTGCGGAAAAAAGCAAAGGCCCAGGCGTGAGCCTGGGCCTTTGCAGGTGAAGCGGCAGCGGTATTACTTGAAGGTGTACTTGAAGCCGACGGTGTAATAACGACCCAGCGCACCGGAGAAGTGCATCGGGTTGTAGTTCACGCCGCCGTAGGTGGTCGGGTCGAGCGGGGCGATGCGGTCGAACACGTTCGCCACCGAGGCGTTGAGTTCGAACGAATCGTTGATGCTCCAGCGACCGGACAGGTCCATCGTGGTGAACGAAGAGATCTTCTTCACCGGCTCGCCATCGGCGTAGAAGGCCAGGTAGTCGCCGCCACGCTTGTCCTTGTTCTCCATCTTGCTGATGTAGTTGGCAACGGCGCTGACGCTCCACGGCCCCTGCTTCCAGGTGGTGCCGAAGTTCACCTTGTCCTTCGGCGTGCCGATGCAGTTGGTGACATCGCAGTTGCCGTGGGTGCCCACGTAGTCAACGGTGTCCCCACCCTCGGTACGCTCGAACTTCAGGATGTGGCTCCACTGCAGGTCCAGCTCCAGCTGGCCCGGGCCGATATCGAAGGTCTGGCGGATATCGGTATCGATACCGCGCACGCGCGAGGAGCTGGCATTCACGTAGGCGGTGTTGACTGCCAGGATGGTGCCGCTGTTGGCCACGCCATTGAGATCGTTGCTGTCACGCAGGACGTTGCCGGCGAGGATCGCCGCCGAGGTGCTGCCCTGCACGATTTCGTTGGTGCGCTTGATCTGCCAGGCATCGACGGTCATCGAGGTGGACGAGGTCGGCTGCAGCACGATGCCGACCGAGTAGCTCTTGGACTCTTCCGGCTTCAGCAGCTTGTTTGGCTTGGTGATGATCGCCACCGAGTTTGCGCCGCACTCTGCCGCGTTGTTGCCGCTGATCTGGCAACGAATCGGGTCGACTGCGGTGGAGAAGGCGGCCAGGCCACCGTCACCGTTCTCGGCCGGGTTCGGCGCGCGGAAGCCTTCGGCGTAGCTGGCGCGCAGGGCGATCCAGTCGGCCGGGGTCCACTTCACGCCCAGCTTCGGCGTGGCCTTGCCTTCACCGCTCTCGTACTTGTCGTAGCGCATGGCGGCCGACAGCTCCAACTGCTCCAGCACCGGTGCGGACAGTTCGACGTAGCCTGCGTACACGTTCTGGGTGCCGTCGTAGGCCGAATAGCCCAGGCCGATGATGTCGCCGGTGTCGGTGAAGGTCTGCGGGGTCAGGCTGTTGCTGGTCTTGCGCCATTCGGTGCCGAACGCCAGGCCGAGCGGGCCACCCTTCAGGTCCATCAGGCTGCGCGACATGGTGAAGTCGAACATGTCCAGGCTGGACTTGGCGCGTGCACTGATCATCGGCGAGATGAAGTCGTACAGCGCCTGCGAGTTCTGGCCGGCGTTGTCGCCGATGCGCCACACGCCACCGGCGCAGTTCGGGTTGGCCAGTGCGCAACGCACGTTGTCGTAGTTCAGGAAGCCGGTGCGCTTGTTGGTCAGGTCGGTGCCCGAATGCAGGTAGGCGGTGTCGTAGCTCCAGTCACCCCAGTTGCCCTTCACGCCAACCAGGAAACGGTTGAACTCGTTGGTGTTGTCGGTAACGCGCGGGCCGACGTCCCAGGCCGAGTACCGCAGGCGCACCGGCGCACCGGTCGGGTTGTCCGGGTGGGTGGCACCGAGCGTGGTTGCGCCCGAGCCGCTGTTGGCGTTGACCGGGCCGCCGGGGTAACCCCAGCCGCCGGATACGCCGGACGGGGTATTGCTGAAGATCGTCTGCTTCTTCGAGTAGCCGATCTCGGTGTAGACCTCGCCGCCTTCACCGAAGGCGAAGCTGGCGCGACCGAACACGTTGACGTACTTCTCTTCCGGAATCAGGTCGCGGTACTGCTGCGCCGGATCGAACAGGCAGCCGTCGGCGGCGATGCTGGCCGGGGTCTGGCCACCGATGGTGGTCAGGCCCGCGCAGCCGGGCAGGGGAACCAGGTGGCCGGTGGCATCCAGGTAGGAGCCGTTCGGGCCGGAACCGCCCGAGGTGCCGCCACGGGTGTATGCGCCGCCAAGGAACTGTGCGGTCTTGTCATAGCCCCACTGGCGGGTGTCGCCGGTGCCGATCCACTTGCGGTTCTTGCGATCGCTGATCTTGATGGCGTCGGTCTTGCCGACGTCCAGGCTGAAGAACGCGTTCCAGCCATCGCTGGCCAGGTCGCCGGTACCGGCGGTCAGGGTGGCCTTCTTGGCGTCGCCATCGCTGTCGCCGGACAAGCCGTAGGAACCACGCAGGATCACGCCCTGGAAGTCACTGCGCAGGATGATGTTGACCACGCCGGCGATGGCGTCGGAGCCGTAGATTGCCGAGGCGCCGTCCTTCAGCACTTCCACGCGTTCGACTGCGTCGAGCGGGATGGTGCTGAGGTCGGTAAACACCTTCTGGCCGTCATCGGCCAGGCCATAGGTGGCCATGCGGCGGCCGTTCAACAGCACCAGCGTGGAGCCGGCACCCAGGCCGCGCAGCGAAATGCCGGCGCCGCCGCCGGCGAAGCCGTTGCCGAAGGTCTTGGGAATGGAGCCGGCACCATCAGCGGTGATGGTCTGCAGGTACTCGGCCAGCGAGGTCTTGCCGGTGCGATCGATTTCCTGGCGGGTCACCACCTGCACCGGCGACGGTGTCTCGGTGTTGGTGCGCGGGATGTTCGAACCGGTGACGGTGATCCGGTCAAGGTTGGTGGCCTGTTCCTGCGCGAATGCAGAAGAGGAAGCCACGGCTCCGGCGAGCAGCAGGGCACCGCCGGTGAGGATATGGGTGATGGACGTTGCCAGGTGGTTGCGGCGGCGGCTGGCGGGCCGTTGGATCGGGTGTTTCACAGCTTCTCTCCTGACTGGAAAACTCGAGCATTGAGGGCTGTCTCCGGTGTGTCCCGGGACGCGTCAATCTAGGTTTCCGGCAGGTGACGAAGGTGTGAAGTTTTACTAAATTCGTAACGGTTTTCCAACGAAGTTCAAATAACCGGGCAGATTGGCCCTGTTCCGGCCCATTCACCGTTACTGCCGGCCCGGCAGGTGCCGGGCCGGCCCAGGGGTCAGTTGGGCAGGGAGAACTGCACCGGCACCATGCCGATGGCCGGAACGGCCATGCCATCACGCTCGGCCGGCACGAAACGCCAGTGGCGCAGCACCTGCTGGCGGGCGGCCTGGTCCAGGCTGCGCGAGCCGCTGCTGCGTTCGATGCTGACCTTCACCGGCTGTCCGCTGGGGTCCACCTCCACCCGCAGCAGCACCGTGCCCTGTTCGTGATTGCGCAGGGCCTGGATCGGGTAGCTGGGCGGCGGGTTGCTGCGGTACTGCAGCTGGGCACCGGCCAGCGGCGTGGACGGGGCAATGGTCGGCGCAGCCTGCACCGCAGTCGGCTCGGCCGCCGGCAGGATGATGCCCTGGGCCTCCTCGACGGTCGCGGTGGGCGTCGGCAGTGGTGCGGGCACCGGCGTGGCCTGCCGCTTGTGCACCACCTCCACCTTTTCAGGCTCGGTCGGCACCGGCAGCGGCTCGATCGGCTTGGGCTCTTCCCTGGGAATGAACCGTACCGTGGTCTGATCGCGCGGCAGCGCGGTGATGGCCTGGTAGGTCGCCGGGATCAGCAACAACAGGAACGCGAGCAGATGCAGGGCGATGGCCGCACTCCAAGCGGCAACGCGGGCGGGATCGAAGTGCAGGGGTACTACGGGATACGTACGAACCATGGTCCACCTCCATGCCAGTGTCGAAGTCCTCAACGCACCAGGGCCGCCATCGGGGTTGCCGCACGCGGCTGGCAGTCAATCATTAGCGCGCCGCCTCCACCACTGCCTAGAGGCAGGGGCGGCAGCGTTGAGCTGCCCTTCATGTAACGCTGCCGGCACGGCGGCGGTGGAAACGAAAACGGCGCCCCGCAGGGCGCCGTCGGTTGAACGGAAGGAGCCTCAGCGGCCCAGTTCGAACACCACGTCCAGGTTCACCGAGACGGTCGATTCACCCGGGGCGACCGGGGTGGCCTTGTCCATGGCCATGCCGGCGGCCTGCGCACGCATCATCGGCATCGGGCGGAAACCGCCACCGGCGTTCTCGGAAATGCTGACAATGCGGCGCACCTGCAGGCCAAGCGACTTCGCATAGGTCTGGGCACGGGCCTGGGCCTTCTTCAGTGCCGCCAGGCGCGCTTCGTCATAGACCGGCTCGGGCTGGTCGATCTCGAACTGCGGGCCGTTGATCTGGTTGGCGCCCTGCGCGGCCAGCGCGTCCAGCACCTTGCCGAGCTTGGCGATGTCGCGGACCTTCAGGCTGACGGTGTTGCTGGCCTGGTAGCCGGTGATCTTCGGGGCTTCGTTGTCGGCATAACGGTACTGCGGGTTGAGGCTGACGCCGCTGGTCTGCACGTCGCGCTCGGCGATGCCGGCGGCCTTGATCGCAGCCAGTACCTTGTCCATCTGCTGGGCGTTCTGGCGCATGGCGCTGTTGCCGTCGGCGGCCTGGGTGACCACGCCGGCCGACAGCGTGGCCACGTCCGGCACGCGGGTGGCTTCGGCGTTGGCCGAGATGTTCAGCAGGGTGCCTTCGGCCGCGGCGGCGATCGACGGCGACGACGGGTCGGCATGGGCGGTCATCGAAGCTCCAAGGGCGAGGGACAGGGCAAGCAGCAGCGGGGTGGCGGTGCGACGCATGGGATCTCCTTGTTGTGGCGGTGAGGGTGGTGTCGTAGCGATGAACGCGTTGTGAGTCCGTTCGGGGTTGCAGGCGCCGGGGAAGGATTGTCCGACGATTCAGGTACCGGCGTCAGGTTATGCTGTGTCGATGCTCTATCTTGCTTCCCGCTCCCCCCGACGCAACCAGCTGCTGGCCCGACTCGGACACCCTTTCCAGGCCTTGGACCTGGAGGTCGTCGAGCAGCGCGCGGCCTCTGAAAGTGCCCAGGACTATGTCTGCCGGGTCGCCGCCGACAAGGCGCGCGCCGGCCTGGCACGGGTGCTGGCCGAGGACCCGCAGGCGAGGGTGCTGGGCTCGGATACCGAAGTGGTGCTCGATGGCGAAGTATTCGGCAAGCCGGCCGACGCGGCCGACGCGCGGGCGATGCTGGCACGGCTGGCCGGGCGCACCCATCAGGTGATGACCGCCGTGGTGGTGGTGGACGCGCGCGGGCTGGACAGCGAACTGGTTGTTTCCGAGGTCACCTTCGCCGCCATCGAGTCCGCCGACATCGCTGCCTACGTCGCCACCGGCGAGCCACTGGACAAGGCGGGTGCCTATGCCATCCAGGGCGGTGCCGAGCGCTGGATCGAACACCTTTCCGGCAGCTACTCCGGTGTCATGGGGCTGCCGTTGCTGCATACCGATCGTCTGCTGGCCCGCTGCGGCGTGCTGGCCCCAACTGCTGATGCCGCCAGGGAGGCTGCCGATGTCTGAGGAAATCCTGGTCAATGTGACCCCGCGCGAAACCCGGGTCGCGGTGATCGAGAACGGCATGCTGCAGGAACTGCACATCGAGCGCGGTTGGCGCCGGGGTGTGGTCGGCAACATCTACAAGGGCAAGGTGCAGCGGGTCATGCCAGGCATGCAGGCGGCATTCGTCGAAGTGGGCCTGGAGCGCGCCGCGTTCCTGCACGCCAACGACGTGGTGCGACCGGCGCCGGTGGCCAGCGCCGATACCGAGAACACGACCCTGCCGCCGCCGTCCAGCGTGCCGATCGTGGAGCTGCTGCGCGACGGTCAGGACATCGTGGTGCAGGTGGTGAAGGATCCGATCGGGACCAAGGGCGCACGCCTGACCACCCAGATCAGCATTCCCTCGCGCTACATGGTGCTGCTGCCGCAGTCGAAGGTGGTGGGCGTGTCGGCGCGCATCGAGGACGAAGGCGAGCGCGCGCGGCTGAAGGCGTTGGTGACCGAACTGTCGGCCCAGCACGGCGGCTACGGCTACATCGTGCGCACCAATGCCGAAGGCCAGCCGGCCGAGGCCATCGCCGAAGACATCGCCTACCTGTCACGGGTATGGAACGTGGTCGAGCGCCGCGGCCGCGAGGCGGCGTCGTGCAGCAACATCTATGAAGACCTGAGCCTGCCGCTGCGTTCGGTGCGCGACCTGATCCGCAAGGACGTGGACAAGGTCAAGGTGGACTCGAAGGAGACCTTCGCCCAGCTGCAGGCGTTCGTGGCCAAGTACATGCCGGTGCTGGCAGAGAAGATCGAGCTGTACAGCGGCGATCGTCCTATCTTCGACATGTTCGGGGTCGAGGACGAGATCGGCCGTGCGCTGGACAAGCAGGTACCGCTGAAATCCGGTGGCTACCTGGTGATCGACCAGACCGAGGCGATGACCACCATCGACGTCAATACCGGCTCGTTCCTCGGCCAGCGCAACCTGGAAGAGACGGTGTTCCGCACCAACCTGGAGGCCGCGCAGGCGGTGGCCAGGCAGCTGCGCCTGCGCAACCTGGGCGGCATCATCATCATCGACTTCATCGACATGGATGACGCCGAGCATCGCCGCCAGGTGCTGCGTACCCTGGAAAAGGCGCTGGCCCGCGACCATGCCAAGACCACGGTGTACGACTTCTCGCCGCTGGGCCTGGTGGAAATGACGCGCAAGCGCACGGTGGAAAGCCTGGAGCGCCAGCTGTCGGAAACCTGCCCGCAGTGCAGTGGCCGCGGCACCATCAAGACCACCGAAACGGTGACCTACGAGATCTTCCGCGAGATCACCCGCGCGGTGCGCCAGTTCGATGCCGCGCGCCTGCTGGTTATCGCGTCCAGCAAGGTGGTGGCGCGGATCACCGATGAGGAATCCACGGCCGTGGCCGAGCTGGAGGAGTTCCTCGGCAAGAGCATCCGCTTCCAGGCGGACGAGCAGTACCTGCAGGAGCAGTTCGATGTTGTTCTGCTCTGATCCAGGCCGACTGTCTGCTTTCGGTGGCCGATGAGCGCGCCGCCGCGCCTGCGACTGCGAAGGATCCGCCGTCATTTCATCGCCGCATGCGCGGTTGGCCTGGTCGGGCTTGCCCTGCTGGTCGGCACCCTCAGCCAGCTGTTGCCGCTGGCTGAGCGCCATCCCGACCGGATCGCGGCCTGGCTGAGCACGCGCGCCGGGCAACCGGTGCGCTTCGAACGCCTGGACACCGCCTGGACCCGACGTGGTCCACTGCTGCAGTTGAAGGGCCTGCGCATCGGCGCGGGCCAGGGCCTGGCCGTCGGCGATGCCGAGGTGCTGGTGTCGATGTACAGCGGCCTGTTGCCGGGCCGCTCGCTGACCGAACTGCGCCTGCGCGGCCTGGCGCTGGACCTGCAGCAGGCGGCCGATGGCCGCTGGTCGGTGCGCGGCCTGCCGCAGTCCCGCGCTGGCGGCGATCCGCTGGATGCGTTGCGCCGGCTGGGCGAACTGCAGGTGATTGGTGGTCGCCTCGGCGTGCATGCGCCAGCACTGGGTGTCGACGCCACCCTGCCACGTATCGACCTGCGCCTGCGCGTGGATGGCGACCGCCTGCGGGTGGGCGTGCGTGCCTGGGCACAGACCGACGCCTTGCCGCTGACGGCGGTGCTGGACCTGGATCGCCAGCGCGGCAACGGCCAGGCCTGGGTAGGTGCCGATCCGATCGATTTCCGTGCCTGGGCGCCGTTGTTGGCGGCCGGCGGCATGCGCCTGCGCGAGGGCAAGGGCGAGCTCAACCTGTGGCTGACCCTGCGTGATTTCGCCCCGGTGGCGCTGATCACCGATTCGGATCTGCGTGATCTGCGTGTCGAAGGCGCGCCGATGCCTGGCGTGGCGCGCCCGGAAATTCAATTGCAACGGCTGCAGGCGCGCCTGCGTTGGCAGCGGACGGCAGAAGGCTGGGCGCTGCAGGTGCCGCGCCTGCGCCTGCAGGCCGATGGCAGCCAGCAGCAGCTGGACGGGCTGCAACTGCGGGTGGGCAAGCAGATGCAGGTGCAGGCCGCAGCAGCGCAGGCGGGTACCGCGTTGCGCGCGCTGGCGCTCAGCGACCGACTGGATGCGGGCTTGCGGCATTGGCTGTACCTGGCCAAGCCGCAGCTGGACGTGGCGCAGCTGCAGTTGCGCGGCCAGCAGGATGGTCCGTTGTGGGTGCAGGGCGAACTGCAGTCGCTGGGCTTTGCCAGTGTTGGCAACTCGCCGGGCCTGCGCGGCCTGGGCGGCCGCTTCGAGGGCGATGCCAACGGCTTCAGCCTGCAGCTGCAACCCCAGCGCCAGCTGCAGTTCGATTGGCCGACCGGTTTCGGCGTGCGTCACGACCTGCACCTGGCCGGGCAGATCGTCGGTTGGCGTGACGAGGCCGGTGGCTGGCGCATCGGCACCCCGGCGATGCGTGTGGAAGGCACCGACTACGCTGCCGACGTGCGCGGTGGTCTCTGGTTCCAGGGCGATGGCACCCGGCCGTGGATGCAGCTGGCGGCCAAGCTGGACGACGTACCGATGACCGCGGCCAAGCGTTTCTGGATCCATTCCAGAATGAGCAAGGGCGCCACCGACTGGCTGGACATGGCCTTGGCCGGCGGCCAGGTGCGCAACGGCATCGGCCTGGTCAGTGGTGACCTGGACGACTGGCCGTTCGACAACAACGATGGCCGCTTCGAGGCCACCGGCCACATCAGCAACGGTGACATCCGCTTCCAGCACGATTGGCCGTTGATGGGCCAGGTCGATGCCGATGTCGCCTTCATTGGGCCCGGTTTCCACATGCACGGCCGCGGCGATCTGGCTGGCGTGGCGGTGCAGACGTTCGAAGCCGGAATCCAGGATTTCGGCCAGCAGCCACTGTACGTCCGCGCCGACAGCCAGGGCGATGCCGGCAAGCTGCTGGCGATGTTGCGGCAGAGCCCGCTGCACAAGGAATACGGCGACACCCTGGACAACCTCGCGGCAAGCGGGCCGGCCAACGTGCATTTCGACCTGCTGCAGCCCCTGCATCATGACCAGGGCGGTGGCCACCTGCAGGGCACGGTGGACCTGGCCGGGCTGAAGCTGGTCGACAAGCGCTTCCAGCTGGAATTCGACAACATGCGCGGGCAGGCCCGCTACAGCAACGCCGGCTTCGCGGCCGAGGAACTGGCAGTGCGCCACCTCGGACAGGACGGAAGGCTGAGCCTGCGCGCCGGTGGTTTCGTCCGTGACCCCAAGCTGGCCTTCGAATCGGAACTGGCCGCCACGCTCGATGCGGGCGTGCTGATCGACCGCGCACCGGAAATGGCCTGGCTGAAGCCCTACATCAACGGCACCTCGCCGTGGACCATCGCGGTGAACCTGCCGAAGGTCGCGCCGGGTACACCAGCGCCGCCCAGCGAGCTGCGCCTGCGCTCGGATCTGCTGGGCACCCGCCTGGACCTGCCGGCACCGCTGCAGAAGCCGGCCAACGAGCCGCTGCCGACCACCGTGGCCGCACAGCTGCCGATGGGCGCCGGCCGCATCGACGTGGCGTTCGGCCAGCGTCTGGCGCTGGCCGCGCGCAGCCACAACAACCAGACCGGCGTTCAGGTCACCCTGGGCAGCGACCACGTTGACCGCGAACCACCGCCCAGCGGGCTGACCATCAATGGCCGCAGCCCGACCCTGGATGCGCTGGAATGGATCGGCCTGGCCCGTGGCGCCGGTGGCGATGGCGACCCGATGCCGCTGCGCGCCGTGGACGTGCAGGTCGGCCAGCTGATGCTGATCGGCGGCGTGTTCGAGCAGACCCGCCTGCAGCTGCATCCTGGCCCGCAGGCGCTGGACGTGCGCCTTGATGGCCCCTCGCTGGCCGGCAAGTTGAATGTGCCCAACGCCGATGGCGGCACCATCAGCGGCCAGCTCGAGCGCGTGTACTGGCAATCGCTGCCGACCCTTCCCGGAGCCACGGCGGCACCGGCGCGGGTGCAGGCCGGTGCCGACGACATGGACCCGGCCAAGCTGCCGCCGTTCGCACTGGACATCGCCGACCTGAAGTTCGGCAAGGTCGTGCTGGGCCAGGCGGTGCTGCGTACGCGGCCGATCGCCAATGGCCTGAGCGTGGAACAACTGCAGTTCCGCGCCCCCAGCCAAGAGATCGACATCCGTGGCCGTTGGCTTGGCAAGGGTGGCGGTTCGCGAACCGCGCTTGATGCGCAGGTGCGCAGTGAAGACCTGGGCGGGTTGCTGCAGAACCTCGACTACGGCGGCCAGCTGCGCGGCGGCTCCGGCCACGCCCAGCTGCAGGCCTCGTGGCCCGGCGGTCCGTCGGACTTCCAGCTTGGCAACCTGCAGGGTCAGCTCGATGTGAATGCCCGCAATGGCCAGCTGCTGGAGCTGGAGCCGGGTGCCGGCCGCGTGCTGGGCCTGCTCAGCGTCGCCCAGCTGCCGCGGCGGCTGATGTTCGACTTCCGCGACTTCTTCTCCAAGGGCTTCGCGTTCAACCAGGTCGAGGGCAGCGTGCAGTTCGGCGAGGGCATGGCCCGTACCGAGAAGGTGTTGATCGAAGGGCCGGCAGCGAACATCACCATCCGTGGCGAGGCCGACCTGCGGAAACAGCAGTTCGACCAGACCATCGACGTCAACCCGCGCGCCGGCAACCTGCTGACCGTGGTCGGCGCGGTGGCCGGCGGCCCGGTGGGCGCAGCGCTGGGTGCAGCCACCAATGCGGTATTGTCCAAGCCATTGGGCGAGATCGGTGCCCGCACCTACAAGGTGACCGGCCCCTGGAAGGAGCCCAAGGTGGAGGTGATCGAGCGCAGCCGCGAACGTGCGCCAGTACCCGCACCGCCGCCGCGCCTGCCGCCGTTGCCGGCCGTGCCGCCGACCATCACCGAACCACCGCCGCCGCGCTGAGCGCGGACCCCGTTTCCCCAGGGCGGCCTTGCCTGACCGCCTTCATACCCCCAGATCGAGACCATGACTGACAACGCCCTGACGCTTGCCCAAGATCGCCTGTTGCGCCCCGGTGGCCTGGATACCGCTGGCCTGGAGCGCACCTTCGGCCAACTGCTCGGCCCCGGTGTCGACTTCGGCGACCTGTACTTCCAGCACGCCCGGCGCGAAAGCTGGAGCGTGGAAGACGGCATCGTCAAGGACGGTGCCCATTCCATCGAGCAGGGCGTGGGCGTGCGCGCGATTGCCGGCGAGAAGACCGGCTTTGCCTATTCCGATGACATCCATGCCGGTGCACTGCTGACCGCAGCGCAGTCGGCACGCGCGATCTCGCGCGAAGGCGGCGCACAGACCGGACGCTCGCTGCTGCGCGGCGATGCGCGCGTGCTGTATCCGGCGCTGGACCCGATCGACGGCATCGGCAACGAAGCCAAGGTCGAGGTGCTCAAGCGCCTGGACGGCTACCTGCGCGCGGCCGACCCGCGCGTGAAGCAGGTGATGGTCAGCCTGTCCGGTGGCGTCGATACCGTGCTGGTTGCCCGCACCGATGGTGTGCTGGGCGCCGACGTGCGCCCGCTGGTGCGGTTGAACGTGCAGGTGATCGTCGAGCAGAACGGCCGCCGTGAGTCGGGTTATGCCGGCGGCGGCGGTCGCTATGGCTATGAAGCGCTGTTTGCCGATGGCCGCCCGGAAGCCTTTGCGCGCGAGGCGCTGCGGCAGGCCCTGGTGAACCTGGAAGCGGTGCCGGCGCCGGCCGGGGTGATGCCGGTGGTACTGGGCCCGGGCTGGCCGGGCGTACTGCTGCACGAGGCGGTCGGCCATGGCCTGGAAGGTGACTTCAACCGCAAGGGCACCAGTGTCTACGCCGGCAGAATCGGCGAGCGCGTGGCTGCCCCGGGCGTGACCATCGTCGACGACGGCACCCTGGACGGACGCCGTGGTTCACTCAACATCGACGACGAAGGCCACCCGACCCAGTGCACCACGCTGATCGAGGACGGCATCCTGGTCGGCTACATGCAGGACAGCCTCAACGCGCGGCTGATGGGCGTGGCGCCGACCGGCAACGGCCGTCGCGAATCGTTCGCGCACATGACCATGCCGCGCATGACCAACACCTACATGCGCGCCGGCCAGCATGACCCGCAGGAAATGATCCGTTCGGTGAAGAAGGGCCTGTACGCGGTCAATTTCGGCGGCGGCCAGGTCGACATCACCAGCGGCAAGTACGTGTTCTCGGCCACCGAGGCCTACCTGATCGAGGACGGCCGGATCACCGCTCCAGTGAAGGGCGCGACCCTGATCGGCAATGGCCCGGAAACCATGCAGAAGGTGCGCATGGTCGGCAACGACCTGGCCCTGGACGAGGGCGTGGGCATCTGTGGCAAGGACGGGCAGAGTGTGCCGGTCGGTGTCGGCCAGCCGTCGCTGCTGATCGAGGGCATCACCGTCGGCGGTACCCAGGCCTGAGCACGGCGATGGCCACAGCCACCGCCATGCCCGACGGGGACTCAGTCCTCGTCGGCGTCGTCGACCGGTTCGTCTGCCTCGACGTCCTCAGCGGACGCCTTCAGGCCGAGCGCGGCCGGCAGCATCAGCGCGCGCAGCACCTGGAAGATCTCGCGGTAGGCGCGCGGCGGCTTGTTCTTGGCCTTTTCGGCCTGGGCGTTGCGCACCAGCGTGCGCAACTGCTGGCGGTCGGCCTGCGGATGGTCATCCAGCAGCGCGGCCAGCGCCTTGTCGCCTTCATTCATGAGGCGTTCGCGCCAGTCTTCGACACGGTGCATCATCGCCACTTCGCGGCGCCCGGTTTCGCTGTTGGCATCCAGCGCATCGCGGATCGCGTCCAGCGCGGCATCGTCCTCGCGGCGCATGTGCTTGGCCAGGAACGCCAGCTGCCGCTTGTGCGCGATATGGGCGGTGATGCGCTTGCACTCGGCAATGTGTGGCAGCAGGTCCTCCGGGATCGGCAGGCGCGCCAGCTGGGCCGGGGTCAGCGACACCAGCTTCTCGCCCAGGGCCAGGACGTCGAGCGCATCGCGCCGGTTCTGGCTGCGGCTCTTGTCGTGGAATTCACCGGTTTCTTCGTCGCGTCCGCGCATCGTCCATACCTGATTTCAAAAAAAGTCGCCCGGCGTGATGCCGGGCCCAACCCGCACAGGATAAAGCATTGAACGTGATCGCCCCTGAAGTCGCCGTCGGCGACGACAGCCCGGCCCGGCTGGAACGGCTGGCCGACATCTCCCAGCAGCTGCTGCAGCGTGCCCGCGCGCTGGGCGCCAGCCAGGCCGAGGTCAGCTGCAGCGAAGACCGTGGGCTGGAGGTCAATGTCCGCCTCGGCGAGGTCGAGACCGTGCAGTCCACCCGTGACCGCGGCATTGCCGTGACCGTCTACTTCGGCCAGCGCAAGGGCAGTGCCAGCACCGCCGACCTGCATGAGGCCAGCCTGCTGGCCACCGTCGAGCAGGCCTGCGCGATCGCCCGCCATACCGAGGACGACCCGGCCGCCGGCCTGGCCGAGGCCGACCTGATGGCCCGCGACTTCCCCGAACTGGATGGCTGGCACCCCTGGGAGCTGCAGGCCGACGAGGCGGTGGACCTGGCACTGGCCTGCGAGGCCGCGGGCCGCGAAGCCGATGCGCAGATCCGCAATTCCGATGGCGCCTCGGTATCGAGCATGCAGAGCGTGTCGGTCTACGCCAATTCGCATGGGTTCATCGGCCGCGAGCGCGGTACCCATCATTCGATCGGCTGTGCGCTGATCGCTGGCACCGGCGACGGCATGCAGCGCGACGGCTGGTACACCGGCGCACTGGCCCGGGAGGATCTGGAAGATCCGGCAAGCGTCGGTCGCCGCGCCGCAGAGCGCACGATCGCTCGCCTGCAGCCGCGTTCGCTGCCGACCGGCAGCATGCCGGTGCTGTACGCGCCGGAAGTAGCGCGCAGCCTGGTGGGCCATCTGCTGTCGGCGGTCTCCGGCGGCGCACTGTACCGCCAGGCGAGCTTCCTGCTGGACAGCGTCGACCAGCAGCTGTTCCCCGACTGGATGCAGATCGAGGAGCTGCCGCACCTGCGCCGCGGCCTGCGCTCGGCCGCCTTCGACGGCGACGGCGTGGCCACCCGTGCCTCGGCCCTGGTACGTGACGGCGTGCTGCAGCGTTACGTGCTGGGCAGCTATTCGGCGCGCAAGCTGGGCCTGCAGACCACCGCCAATGCCGGCGGCGTGCACAACCTGCAGCTGGCGGCCAACGCCGGCTCCCTGCAGGACATCGCCGCGCAGATGGGCAACGGCCTGCTGGTGACCGAACTGATGGGGCAGGGGGTGAACGGGGTGACCGGCGACTACTCGCGCGGCGCCGGCGGCTTCCGCGTGGAGAACGGCCAGATCCAGTATCCGGTGGATGGCATCACCATCGCCGGCAACCTGCGGGACATGTTCATGGCCATCGAGGCGGTGGGCAGCGACGTCGATCCGCGCTCGCATATCCGCACCGGCTCGATCCTGGTGGGACGGATGACGATCGCCGGCAATGATTGATGCCATTGATGGCGTAAGCTAGGCCCGCCTGACGCGACCGGCTTGCCGCCGGTCGGTCAAGACCACCCAATAAAAAAGGAGTTTTGTCGTGAGCGAATTCGAGAACGTCCCGGCGGCGAGCAGCGTACCCGCTGACCAGCGCACCATGGCCCTGGTGGCGCACCTGCTGGGCATCTTCACCGGTTTCATCGGCGCACTGGTCATCTGGCTGATCAACAAGGATGACGCCAGCAAGGCCTTCGTCACCGACCAGGCCAAGGAAGCGCTGAACTTCCAGATCACCGTCGCCATCGCGATGTTCGTCTGCATCATCCTGACCTTCGTGGTCATCGGTGTGTTCCTGGCGCCGATCGTCGGCCTGCTCAGCCTGGTCTTCAGCATCATCGCTGCGGTGAAGGCCAACAACGGCGAAGCCTACCGTTACCCGTTCGCGCTGCGCCTGATCAAGTAAGAACGGCCGCACGCGGATACGAAAACGCCCGGCAGTGCCGGGCGTTTTTGTTGGTGGCCGCACACTGCTTCAGTGATCGCGTTCCACGGCCAGCGTGGCAAGTGCGCGCAGCGCATCGGCTTCTTCGTGATAGCCCGCCAGCGCCTGCTGCATGCGCGCGGACAGTTCGCGCAGCTGCGCCTTGGCACCGTCCATGCCGAGCAGGGCAGGGAAGGTGCTCTTGTCCTGAGCCTGGTCTTTGCCGGCGGTCTTGCCCAGCTGCTCGGAACTGGCCTCGACATCGAGGATGTCATCGCGGACTTGGAAGGCCAGGCCGAGCGCATCGGCGAAGCCGTCGAGCTGGGCCAGCACGGGCTCGGGCGCTTCACCGCACAACGCGCCCATGCGCACCGCAGCGCGGATCAGCGCACCGGTCTTCAGCGCATGCATGCGGGTGAGCGCTGCCAGCGACTGCTGCTGGCCGGTGGCATCGATGTCCAGCGCCTGGCCGCCGCACATGCCGGCCGCGCCGGAGGCGTGGGCCAGGGTCTGCAGGCATGCCACGCGCAATGCCGCCGGCAGCGGCGCATCGGCCAGCAGGCCGAACGCACGGGTCTGCAGGGCGTCACCGGCGAGAATGGCGGTGGCTTCGTCGAAGGCGATGTGGGTGGTGGGCTTGCCACGGCGCAGGGCGTCGTCATCCATGGCCGGCAGGTCGTCGTGCACCAGCGAATAGGCGTGGATCAGCTCCACCGCCATCGCTGCGGCATCGAGCTTGTCCAGCGGGGCACCGAACACCTGGCCGGCGGCGTAGACCAGCAAGGGGCGCATGCGCTTGCCGCCACCGAGCACGGAATACCGCATCGCCTGGTGCAGGCGTTGCGGGGCTTCGGCCGGCGAGGGCAGGGCGGCGTCGAGCTGGCTTTCGATACGGTCGCGCCAGCGCGCGAACAACGCCTCAGCCGTCATGGCTGGGCGGATCGAAGGGTTCGGCGGTTTCGGGCTGGGCCGGATCGCTGAGCAGGCGCACGCGCAGCTCGGCCTGCTCCAGCGCCTGCTGGCACTGGCGGTACAGACCGACACCACGTTCGTAAGCACTGAGCGACGCTTCCAGGCTCAGCTCGCCGGTTTCCATCTGCTCCACCAGTTGTTCCAGCGATTCGAGCGACTGCTCGAACTGGGCGACCGGGGAGGCGTTTTCGGGGGACTTCTTGGCCATGCGACAAGTGTGGACGGCGCGCGCGCGAGGGTCAATTCACCAGCCGCCCGGATGCCACTGCAACTGTGCATTGCGTGCCTGCAGCCAGGCCTGCAGCGGTGCGGAAATGACCACGTCGGCGGCCGCCAGCAGCTGCTCTCGGTCGAACAGCAGGGGCAGCTGCGCGCGTCGCCAGGGCGCCAGGTGCTCGCGCTGCAGGCAGTCCTTCAACGTGGATGAATGCGTACGCCCCGGCAGCACGATGCGTTCGCCCCCTTGGCGGGCGCGCAGTTGCAGTGGGTGTTCGAAGCCGTCCGTGCCGAGCAGGCGCAGCTGGCCGCCGTCGGGCAGCTGCAGCGGCGCGCGGCCGTCCCACGCCGCCTGCCAGTCCTTCGGCAGTGACGGCAGCGCTGCCGGCAGCAGGTAGGCGTGCTGGCGCCACTGGCGGATGGCGTGCTGTTGCCAACGCACCTGCGATTGCCGATCAGCGCCGGCGCCCATCAGTTCGTTCTGCGCCTGCCGCAGTACGTGCGCCGGCAGCGGCGCTGCGTTGTGCTGGCGTACCCACGCACGCAGCACGCGCGCAGCACGTTCCGGTGCAACCTGGCGCAGCAGCTCCAGCGACAGCACCCGTGGTGCCACTTCCAGGTGAGCGAGCAGCTCGGCATCTTCTTCGTCGAGCAGCGCGCGGGTCTGCGCGCTATGCGCGGCGCTGCCAGCCAATGCGGCAGCGGCGTGTGGCCAGCGCTGGCGCAGCAGTGGCAGTACCCGCAGACGCAGGAAATTGCGGTCGGCGTGGTCGTCGCCGTTGCTGGGGTCTTCGATCCAGTGCAGGCCGTGTGTGGTGGCGTAGGCCTGCAGCCCGCTGCGAGGCACATCGAGCAATGGACGCCACAGGCGATGGCCGTCGAGGTGGCTGTCAGCGGTCATCGCCGCCAGCCCATCAATGCCCGAGCCGCGCAACGCGCGCAGCAGGAAGGTTTCGGCCTGGTCATCCTGGTGCTGGGCCAGCGCGAGGGTTTCCGCAGGCTGCAACTCGGCGGCGAATGCAGCGCGGCGTGCCAGCCGGGCGGCACCTTCGATCCCATGCCCGCCCTCACGCGTGACCTGCACGCGGTGCACGGCCAGTTCGATGCCCAGCGCAGCACATTGCTGCTGGCAGTGCCTTACCCAGTCGTCGGCAGCGGGTTGCAGGCCATGGTGTACATGCACGGCGCGCAAGTGCGTGCCGGCGGCCTGCGCCGATCGCCACAGCCAGTGCAGCAGCACGGTTGAATCCAGGCCGCCGCTGTAGCCGACCAGCAGCGGTGCATCAAGCGGAACGAGGGCGGGGAAGGCAGTCACGGCGGCAAGTATAGGGTGGGTGGGTGAGTCGGCAGGGCTGCGCCCTGCACCCGCCGAAGCGGTAGTGCCGGCCGCTGGCCGGCAACCTGAGCAGCAACAGCAACAGCAACAGCAACAGCCGAAGCAAAAGCCGGCATTCCGTGGGATGGCGGGGTGGGTCCGGTTGCGGGGGACGCTGCAAGTACGTCCATGTAAGCTCGGTCGCGCCATCCATGGCGCTCACGCCCCCGCAACCG
>NZ_JBWKVP010000006.1:314032-318260 GCF_059421765.1 Stenotrophomonas sp. GW821-FHT02D01 | reverse complement strand
TGGGTCCGGTTGCGGGGGCGTGAGCCGCATGGATGCGGCGACCGAGCTTACATGGACGTACTTGCAGCGTCCCCCGCAATTGGACCCACCCCGCCATCCCGCAGGAAACCAGCTGTTGCTGTCGCTCCAGCTGTTGCGGTTGCCGGCCAGCGGCCGGCACTACCGTGGGTGCCGGGTGCCGGGTGCCGGGTGCCGGCTGCGGCCCGGCTCAGGCGCCGAAGCGTTCGTCGTCCATTGCCATCAGCGGTGCGGCACCCGCCTGGATGGCGGCGGCGTGGCTGAGCGTGCGCGGCAGCACGCGGGCGAAGTAGAAACGTGCGGTCTCGCGCTTGCCCTGGGCGAATGCTGCACCGTGTGCGCTGGCATCGGCGGCGGCAACGCTGCGGGCCCACCAGTAGGCCAGCACCACATAACCCGAATAGAACAGGTAGTCGTAGCTGGCTGCGCCCAGTTCGTCCGGATTGGCGGCCGAACGCTGCAGCACGTCCATCGTCAGCTTGCCCCATTCGGCGGCCTTGGCGCGCAGCGGGCCGATGAACTCGGCCAGGCTCTCGTTGCCTTCATTCGCCTTGGCGAACGCCTCGATCTCGGCCAGCATCAGCTTCAGGCCAGCGCCCTGGCTGGACGCGGTTTTGCGGCCGATCAGGTCCAGCGCCTGGATGCCGGTGGTGCCTTCATACAGCGTGGTGATGCGCGCATCGCGGGCCAGCTGTTCCATGCCGTGTTCGCGGATGTAGCCATGGCCGCCGAAGCACTGCAGGGCGTTGTAGGTGTTCTCGATGCCCCATTCGGTCTGGCAGGCCTTGGAGATCGGTGTCAGGAAGCTCACAAGGGTGTCAGCGCGCTCGCGTTCACCGGCATCTTCCGCATGGTGGGCGACGTCGATCAGGGTGGCAGCGTGCAGCGCCAGCAGGCGGCTGCCTTCCACCAGCGACTTGATAGTCAGCAGCATGCGACGCACGTCCGGATGCACCAGGATCGGGTCGGCCGGCTTGTCCGGGAACTTGGCGCCGCTGAGCGAACGCGACTGCAGGCGCTCGCGGCTGTACTTCAGCGCGTTCTGGTAGGCGCGCTCGGACAGGCCGATGCCCTGCAGGCCGACACCCAGGCGAGCAGTGTTCATCATGGTGAACATCGCCTGCAGGCCCTTGTGCGGCTGTCCGACCAGGTAGCCCTGCGCGCCATCGAAATTCATCACGCAGGTGACCGAGCCCTTGATGCCCATCTTGTGCTCGATCGAGCCGCAGCGCAGCGCGTTGCGCTCACCGACGTTGCCGTCGCGGTCGACCTTGAACTTCGGGGTGACGAACAGCGAGATGCCCTTGGCGCCTGGGGGAGCATCGGGCAGCTTGGCCAGCACCAGATGCACGATGTTGCCGGTCAGGTCGTGCTCGCCGGCGGTGATGAAGATCTTGGTGCCGGTGATCGAATAGCTGCCATCGGCGTTCGGCTCGGCCTTGGTCTTGAGCAGGCCCAGGTCGGTGCCGCAATGCGGTTCGGTCAGGCACATGGTGCCGGTCCAGCGGCCCTCGATCAGCGGCTTCAGGAAGGCCTCGTGCTGCCAGGCTTCGCCGTGCTGCTTCAGCGCTTCGATGGCGCCGTGCGACAGCAGCGGGAAGTTGCCCCACGCCAGGTTGGCGGCGTTGATCATTTCATTGAGTGGCACGCCCAGCGTGTGCGGCAGGCCCTGGCCGCCCAGTTCCGGCGATGCGGTCAGGCCGGTCCAGCCGCCGTCGACGAACTGATCGTAGGCCTGCTTGAAGCCGGGCGGCGTGGTCACTTCGCCGCTGGCCTGGTCGAGCACGCAGCCGATCTCGTCGCCCACGCTGTTGAGCGGGGCCAGTACGCTGGCGCTGAAGCGGCCGGCTTCTTCCAGCACGGCATCGACGACATCGGCGGTGGCGTCGGTGAAGCCAAGACGGGCGAACAGCGGTTCGACCTTCAGCACATCGTGCAGGCCGAAACGAAGGTCGGAAAGCGGGGCGGTGTAGCTGCTCATCGGTGCGTCTCGATTTGATCAGTAACAGGGGGAGCGGCGCGATGCGTCGCGGCGGAAAGCGGAGATCAGCGCAGCACGCCCGGCAGGCCCGGGGCCTGGTTGAGCGTGCTGCGGCTGCTGATATCGAAGGTGCGTTGCTTCTTTTCCTGCGGAGTGGCCGACACCGTGCCCTTCAGCCCATAGGCGAGGGTGCGGTTGCTGGCAAGCGCGTCGGCGATCACCAGGCGTGCGGCCGGGCTGGGCTTGAAGTTCACGTTGATGACATCGGCGGAGACGCCGCCGATGGAGATGCCCGGCTTGGCTGACAGGGGGCCTGCTTCGGTGTCGCCGATGGTCAAGACCAGTGCGACATCGTCGAAGCTCATCGGCATCGAACTGTAGTTCTGCAGGCGCAGGGCGACAGTCCAGTCGCCATTGGCCTGCACGGTCAGCTGCTGCAGGCTCGCGGCCGGTTCCGAAACACGCTTGACGATGCCATCGCCGCAAGCGACCAGGGCCAGGGTGCACAGGACGATCAAGACGGTACGGAAGCGGTGGAGCATGGGCGCAGGTCCTCTGAGGGCAGTGCGTGGGATAAGCATACTACGGCGTATGGTGGAATGGAGCGCCTGCGGCGACCCGCCACAGAGGGTAGCGCGTGAAGATGCACGCGAGGCGTGCGTGATGCCGGATTGCGAGCGTGGCGTGCGCCGGTTGGACTGCGCCTCAATCGGCGGGGGTGTCGCGCAGGGGCGCCATCATGCGCAGCGGTGCGAGGTCGTAGCCCATCGCTTCGGCCTTTGCCTTGAGCCGGTCGAACAGGGTGCGGTCCATCTCCGGCAGGCGCGCGAGGATCCACAGATACTTGTGGCCGGGCTCACCGACCATCGCCCACTGGTAGTCCGGGTCCAGCGCGATCACCCAGTAGTCGGCCCAGACCAGGGGCACCCAGCTCAGCCAGTCGGGAACGAAGCGCACCTGCAGCTGGCCGGGCTGTCCCGCAACGGGCCGCGCCACGCCTTCGGCGACAACCCGCTCGCCATCCACCTTGCGGCAGGCATTGGTGACGCTGATGCGGCCATCGCGACGCAGCCCGTAGTTGGCAGTGATCTCGCCCACGCACTGCTTCTGGAACGACACCGGCAGGTGGGCGATCTCGTGCCACTGGCCGGCATAGCGATCGATGTCCAGTTCGCTCACGGCGCGCACGGGCTCGGCGGCGAGTGCCGATGCGGCGAAAAGCAGCAGGCAGGCGAGCAGGGCAGGGCGCAGGTGCATGGGGCGGCTCCGGGCAGGAGGATTGGAGCTTAGGCCAGCGGCGGCATTCCGGTGTAAAAGTTCCATGCGGCGCCGGATCGCGCCTGCCGCCGGCGGTCAGCTACAGGTCGAAGGCGCGTTGGCTGCGCTCGTCGCCATCGTAGGTAAGGGTACGTGTGTGCAACGTACCGTTGGACATGTCCCATCTGAAAGTGTCCATGCCGCCGCCGCCGGAGCCCTTCGAATGCAGGCGCACCACGCCACGGGTGAGGTTGTCGGTCAGCAGCAGCTGGGCCGAGCCATTGGCGTCCACGCGCAGCCCGGCGCGGTCGCGCCAACGGGCGTCCCCCATGCCCAGCGGGGCGTCCAGGGCGAGAGCAGTGCTGCCGTCTTCAAAGGTACTCAGGCCGCCGCGCTCGACACCGCTGCGGTCGAAGATGAGCAGGCCCGCGGCGCGGCTGCGTCGGTCGTCGTCGCCCGCATCCTGGCCGATCTGAACACGTACCACGCCGCGATCGTCCAGCACCTGCAGCCTTTGCGTGCTGATGCTGTCGGCATGCAGCGGGGCGTTCCGTTGCAGCAGCAGCCAGCCCGTCATGCCCGCGAGCACCAGAAGCAGCGTGGCCAATGCGGCAACCAGGTATTGCAGACGGCGCAGTGACTGCTGCAGGCGGGGCAGGGCCAGGGTGTCGTCCATGTCATCAGTGCTCCATGCAGTGAACCGTGGACGGTACTACAGTGCCTGCGACAATGAATGTGCCAAAAAAAAGACCTGCATTTCTGCAGGTCTTTGAACATGGTGGCCGAGGACGGAATCGAACCGCCGACACGGGGATTTTCAATCCCCTGCTCTACCAACTGAGCTACTCGGCCATGTAGAAAAAAAAGACCCGCATTTCTGCAGGTCTTCGAAAGTGGTGGCCGAGGACGGAATCGAACCGCCGACACGGGGATTTTCAATCCCCTGCTCTACCAACTGAGCTACTCGGCCAC
>NZ_JBWKVP010000006.1:245986-313935 GCF_059421765.1 Stenotrophomonas sp. GW821-FHT02D01 | reverse complement strand
CGTGGTGGCCGAGGACGGAATCGAACCGCCGACACGGGGATTTTCAATCCCCTGCTCTACCAACTGAGCTACTCGGCCACTTGTTTCGTTGCAGCGATGTCGCTGCCGAGGACGCGCATATTACGGACGTAGGACAGGTTCGGCAAGCGTTTTGGAAAAAAACCTTCACATTGGTGTCTGCGGCCGGCGGAAGGCGCTGCAAGTGGTTGATCCTGCGTAGAGCCGGCTCGACCGGGATTGCCGGACGCGGAAAACAGCGGCCCGCCGCTGACGCCAAAGCTGACGGGGCAAGCGATGCAGGCATGGAGTAGGGACGGCGCCGATGGAACGCTGTTTTCATGGCACCCACGAGGGCGTGGCGCCGCGTACTGTCGCGGTTCCCCTCCCGACGCTGCCCGCAGCAGAGCCATTGGACATGTCCGATTCAACTACCCGCATCGTGCTTGCCTCGCGCCCGCAAGGTGCGCCGGTCGCCGCAAATTTCCGCCTCGAACGGGTGCCGCTGCCGGCATTGGCCCCGGGCCAGGTGCTGCTGCGCAACCGCTACCTGTCGCTGGACCCGTACATGCGCGGACGCATGGACGATGGCCCGTCGTACGCACCGCCGGTCGCAGTGGATGCGGTGATGGAGGGCCAGACCGTGGCCGAGGTGCTGCAGTCGCAGGCGCCTGGCCTGGCGGTGGGCGAGCTGGTGCTGGCCCCCGGCGGCTGGCAGACGCATGCCGTGGTGGCGGGTGATGCGATCAGCCGGCGCCTGGATCCGGCCGGGCTGCCGCTGAGCACAGCATTGGGCGTGTACGGCATGCCGGGGTTCACCGCGTACTCCAGCCTGATCGAAATCGGCAAGCTGCGACCCGGCGAGACCCTGGTGGTGGCCGCTGCCAGTGGACCGGTCGGCGCCACCGTGGCGCAATTGGCGAAGCTGCAAGGCGCGCGCGTGGTTGCCATTGCCGGCGGTGAGGCCAAGCGTGCGTATCTGGAAACACTGGGCGTGGACGTGGCGCTGGACCATCGCGCCTCTGGTTTTGCCGAACAGCTGCGCGCTGCCGTGCCGGATGGCATCGACGTGTACTTCGAGAACGTGGGTGGGCATGTGCTCGATGCCGTGCTGCCGCTGCTCAATGATTTCGCGCGCATTCCGGTGTGCGGCACCATCGCGACCTACAACGCCCGCGGCGTCGCGCAGCCTGGGCCGGATCGGCTGCCGGCACTGTTCAGCCAGATCCTGCGCCAGCGCCTGACCGTGCGTGGCTTCATCGTGCATGACTTCAAGCATCTGTGGCCGGAATTCGAGCGCGACATGCCGCAGTGGCTGCGCGATGGGCGCATCCAGTATCGCGAAGACGTCGTGCAGGGCCTGGAAAATGCACCCGAAGCCTTCTTCGGCCTGCTGCAGGGGCGCAACTTCGGCAAGCTGGTGGTGAAGCTGGATTGAGCGATCGCTTTATTGAAGGCACCGGAACATTCCGGTGCCTCCCTTCTTCTAACGCACGCCGTTCGTTGGCCTACTGGGCGAAACGCAGCTGATTGGCGGCGCGTATCTGGATCTGGTAGATGTTGAGCGGGCGGCGGTAATTGCCGGGGTGTGATGGCTGCACGCGCTGTTCGCAGGCAGCCGACCGCCGCATCACGCAGGCGCGGCTAGCGTTGTCGGCGTCGCGTCGGCCTGTTGCCGGCGCCGAGGGAGCGATTCATGACCGAACACGACAAGAAGCCCTCCAACGCACGCGAAGGTGTGCAGGAGAGTCGGCAGGACCGGCAGCAGGATGAAGTGGCCAAGCAGCGTCCCGGCCAGCAGGACCAGAAGGTGCGCGATGCACATTCGCGTGCACCCGCGCGCAAGGACGGCGGGCAGGACCCGGCCTGAGCGTCTGGCCAGAACAGAAAGCCCCGGCAGTGCCGGGGCTTTCTGTTTTTCATATGGTGGAGCCAAGGAGGATCGAACTCCTGACCTCGTCATTGCGAACGACGCGCTCTCCCAGCTGAGCTATGGCCCCATGGGGGTGTTGCATCCCGTGGGCAGCGGAGCTGACGCCACGTGACGGCCCTAGCATAGCGCTGGCCGGTGCCGGCTGCAAAGGGGCGGGCCAGACACAGCGGCGCAGGTGCTCTGCGCCGCTGCAGTCCGGGCTCAGGGCAGCAGTGCCGCCGCGCGCTGGATCGCGATGTCGGTCGCCGCCGACACACCATGCAGGTGGATGCAGGCGTGGATCATCCCCGGCAGGCGCTCCAGCGTGCAGTCCACACCCGCTTCCCGCAGGTTGGCGGCGTACTGTTCAGCTTCGTCGCGCAGCGGATCGAACTCACAGCTCAGCACCGTGGCCGTCGGCAGGCCACGCAGATCGCGGGCGTGCAGGGGCGAAGCCAGCGCCTGTCGGCGGTCACTGTCGCCGAGGTAGGCCTGCCAGCAGCGCTGCATCAGTTCGGCGCTGAGGTAGTAGCCGTCGGCGAACTCGCGGTAGGTGCTGCTGGCCATGGTGCCATCCAGTGCCGGGTACAGCAGCAGTTGATGCGATGGCAACGGCAGCCCCTGATCGCGCAGCAGCAGGCAGCACGCGGCGGCGAGATTGCCGCCGGCGCTGTCGCCGCCGATGACCAGACGCGCTGGATCGAGGCCCAGGGCGGCGGCATTGACCTGCAGCCACAGCCAGGCATCGGCGACGTCGTGCAGCGGCGTCGGGAACGGATGCTCCGGCGCCAGGCGATAGCCGACGGCAGCGACGACATGGCCGCTGGCATTGGCCAGGGCCCGACAGGGGCCGTCATAGACCGCCAGCGAACACTGGAACCAGCCACCGCCGTGGGCGAACAACAGGGCCGGGCGCGGTTCCGTGCTGATGGCTGCGGGCGTATACAGGCGCACGACGAGCGCATGGCCGTCGCGCGCGCTGATGACGTGCTCCACGACATGCGATACCGCCTCGGTGGCACCCTGCAGCGTGGGCAGCGCCTGTTCGCTGAGTGCACGCAGTTCCAGCAGATCGTCTGGCAGTGGTTGCGCCGCCACCGCATCCACGAACGATTGCAACGCAGGTTCAAGCGGCATGACCAGCCTCCTGCAGGAACGGCAGCAGTTGGGCGAGGAAGGCGTGCGGTGCTTCTTCCATGATGAAGTGGCCACAACCCGGCACGACGCTGCCGCGCAGGTCATCGGCGTGCGGCTGCAGGGTCAGCATCGGCGCGTTGCCAGTGGCGTGCTCGGCGCCGATGGCCAGCACCGGCATCGTCAACCGGCGTTGTGCGCGGAGCTGGTTCTGGCGGATGGTTTCCGGAATCGCGCGGTACCAGGCAAAGCCTGCACGCAACGCGCCGGGGCGGCTGTAGGCAGCGATGTAGGTTTCGCTGGCCACCGCATCGCGCCGGTATGACCAGCGGTCGAACATGAAGTCCAGGTAGGCACGTTCGCGACCGGTGATGAGGGCCTCGGGCAGATCGGCCACCTGGTTGAACATGAAGTGCCACAGGAAGATGTTGTCGGCCGGCGCGGCGAAGATGCCCGGCTCGGGTGCCAGCCCGGGAATCACCGCCTCGGTCACGGCCAGGCGCTGCACCGCCTGCGGCTGGTCGCTGGCCAATGCATAGGCGATCCACATGCCGATGTCATGGCCGACCACCTGATAGCGCTCGTGGCCCAGCGCCTGCATGGTCTGGTGCAGTACTGCGGCGGCGCTGCCGGTGTCGTAGCCGTGCGCGGGACGATCGGATTCGCCGATGCCGGGCGGGTCGACCGCGATCGCTTCGAAGCCGGCCTCGGCCAGGGCATGCAGCACGTGGCGCCAGGCGTACCAGGTCTGCGGCCAGCCGGGAATCAACAGCACCGGTTGACCGCTGCCGGCGGAGACGCAATGCACGCGCTGGCCGTCGATGCGCAGGTAGTGGTGGCGCACGGTGTCGTCGCCGGGGGTACCAGCGGTGGAAAAATTCGTCATGGGGATGTTCCTGTGGGGGCTCAGGCGATGCCGAGCATGTGCTGCAGCTGGGCGCTGCTGATCGGCGCGCCGGCGAAGTCGTCGAAGATCTTGTCGGTGACCGGGATGATGTGGTCGCGGATGAAGGCGGCACCTTCGCGCGCACCGGCTTCCTGGTCCTTCAGGCAGCACTCCCATTCCAGCGTTGCCCAGCCGGCGTAGTCGTACTGCGCCAACTTGGAGAAGATCGACTTGAAATCGACCTGGCCGTCGCCCAGCGAGCGGAAGCGGCCTGCGCGTTCGGTCCAGTCGGCGTAGCCACCGTAGATGCCCTGGCGACCATTGGGACGGAACTCCGCATCCTTGACGTGGAACATGCGGATCAGCGGATGGTAGATGTCCAGGAACTGCAGGTAATCCAGCTGCTGCAGCACGAAGTGGCTGGGATCGAACAGGATGCGGCAGCGCTCGTGCTGGCCCACACGCTCGAAGAAGCGTTCGAAGCTGGTGCCATCGTGCAGGTCTTCGCTGGGATGGATTTCGTAGCAGAGGTTGATGCCGTTGTCCTCGCAGGTATCGAGGATCGGCCGCCAGCGGCGTGCCAGCTCATCGAATGCGGCATCGATCAGGCCCGGCGGACGCTGCGGGAAGGGGAACAGGTAGGGCCAGGCGAATGAGCCGGAGAAGGTGCCCATGTCCTGCAGCCCGAGCCGGCGCGAGGCGCGGGCGGCCAGATGCAGCTGCTGCTGTGCCCATTCGCTGCGTGCCTGCGGGTTGCCGCGAAGTGCTTCCGGTGCGAAACCATCGCACAGCTCATCGTAGGCCGGATGCACCGCCACCAGCTGGCCCAGGATGTGGGTGGTCAGCTCGCTGACCTGCAGGCCGTGCTCGGCCAGGGTGCCACGCAGGTCATCGCAGTAGTCCTGGCTGTCGGCGGCGGTGGCCAGGTCGAACAGGCGCGCGTCCCATGCCGGAATCTGCAGGGCCTTGAAACCATGACCAGCTGCCCAGGCGGCGATGCCGGACAGGCTGTCGAACGGCGCCTGGTCGCCAGCGAACTGCGCCAGATGCAGGCTGGGGCCTTTGAGGGTTTGCATGTGTTGCTCCAATTGTTTGTCAGTCGACAAAGAATAGGCGTGTGCATCGGGATGGTCAACACCCGCGTTACACTGCGCGCCTCAGAACGGCAGGCAGGCAGATGGCAGGGCGACCGCGCGAATTCGACAGGGACCAGGCATTGCGCAAGGCGATGCTGCTGTTCTGGCAGCACGGCTATGAGGGCACCTCGATGTCGGCCCTGGTCGAAGCGCTTGGCATTGCCTCGGCGCGCATCTACGCCGCGTTCGGCAGCAAGGAGCAGCTGTTCCGCGAAGCGGTGGCGCTGTACGAGGAAGGCGAGGGCGGCTTCGCGCCGCGCGCGCTGGAGCAGGCGTCACTGCGCGATGCGATCGGCAGCATGCTGCGGGATGCAGTGTTGACCTACACCCGTCGCGGTCGTCCGCATGGCTGCCTGGTGGTGTCCTCGGCCAGCAGCGTGTCACCGGATGGCGAGGGCGTACGCGACTGGCTGGCCAGCCACCGCCGCCAGCGCACGGCGGCGATCATCGCGCGGCTGCAGCAGGCGCAGGCGGCTGGCGAGCTGGCGGCCGATCTATCCGTGCAGGCGCTGGGTGATCATTTCGCCACGGTGCTGCATGGCATCTCGGTGCAGGCGCGAGACGGCATCAGCCGCGAACGCCTGCTGGCGATGGTCGAGGTCGCGCTCGCGCCTCTACCGAAGGACGGCTGAGGCCGGACTGTGCCGAAAGCGGCTTGATGCCCCTGCTGCCTGCCGGCGCAACGAAATTGTAACAATTTGGAGGATAATGGCCGCTTGCGCAGTTTTCCTCCTATTTGCCGCCCGGCCAGCGCAGGCCGCACGGACGCCTCCTCAGAGCTTTCGATGCCTTCCCATTCCGATTCCCGCCGTTCGTCGGGCACGTCGTCCTCCTTCGTTTCCTTCCGTCGCCATCCGCTGGCCCTGGCCTGCGCAGGCCTGGCGCTGGCTGCCAGCTTCGGTGCTGTCGCGCAGGACAGTGCACCGACCCCGACCGGGCTGGACACCATCACCGTGACCGCCGAGCACCGCGAGCAGAACCTGCAGGAAGTGCCGGTGTCGGTAGGCGTGGTGCAGGGCGAGCGCATGCGCGACTTCACCGCCGGCGGCGACGACACCCTGCTGGCGTTGTCCGGCCGCGTGCCGAGCCTGTATGCGGAAACCACCACCGGCCGCATCTTCCCGCGCTTCTACATCCGCGGCCTGGGCAACATCGATTTCTACCTGGGTGCCTCGCAGCCGGTGTCGATCATCCAGGACGACGTCGTGCTGGAGCACGTGGTGCTGAAGTCCAACCCGGTCTATGACGTGGACCAGGTTGAAGTGCTGCGCGGTCCGCAGGGCTCGCTGTTCGGTCGCAACACCACCGCCGGCATCGTCAAGTTCGACACCCTCAAGCCGACCCAGGATTACAGCGGTCGCGTCAGCGCCAGCTATGCCTCCTACAACAGCGTGTCGATCGACGGTGGCTTCGGCGGCCCGATCAACGACATCGCATCGTTCCGCGTGTCGGCGCTGTACCAGCACCGCGACGACTACGTCGACAACACCTACACCGGCCCCAGCGCCGACGGCACGGTCAGCCCGAAGAAGAACGCCATGGGCGGCTTCGACGACCGCAACGTGCGCGCGCAGCTGCTGCTGACCCCCAGCGACCAGTTCTCGATCCTTGCTTCGGCCCACGCCCGCGACTACGAAGGCACCTCGACCCTGTTCCTGCGCAACGCACTGACCAAGGGCTCGAACAAGACCGACGTGCCGCGTGACCAGGTCGCCTACGACGAGGCCGACAACAACCCGCAGGCGTACAAGACCTACGGCGGTTCGGTGAAGGCGCGTTATGACTTCGGCGCGATCGACTTCACCTCGATCACCGCTTACGAGACCACTTCCGGCTACAGCCGCGGTGACACCGACGGCGGCGCTGCGGTCAACTTCCCGGTCAATGGCGTGCCGAACGGCTACGGCCAGTCGATGGGCCAGATCCGTGACCTGGACCAGTGGACCCAGGAGTTCCGCCTGGCCAGCCATGACGACAGCGCCCTGCAGTGGCAGGCCGGTGCGTTCTACTTCAACGGCAGCGACACCACCGACTTCTACCAGCGCGCCTGGTTCCTGAAGGGCGCCGCGCGCAACCCGAACAATTGGGTGCGCCTGCGCAACAAGAACACCTCCTGGGCCGGTTTCGGCCAGCTCAGCTACGCCTTCACCGACAAGTTCACCGTCACCGCCGGCCTGCGCCAGACCCGCGATGAGAAGCACACCCGCCTGCTGAAGACGGCCGATACCGCTGCCGGCCTGGTCACCTACAAGGGCCGCACCGACGTCAAGATGACCGACACCACCCCGAGCTGGGATCTGAGCGCGATGTATCAGATCACCCCGGACGTGAGCGTCTATGCGAAGGTCGCCCGCGGCTTCCGTGGCCCGACCATCCAGGGCCGTTCGGCGGTGTTCAATGCCGACTTCACCACCGCCGATTCGGAAACGATCCTGTCCTGGGAAGCGGGCGTGAAGAGCAGCCTGTGGGACAACCGCCTGCGCCTGAACGCCACCGCGTTCACCTACACCGTCAACGACATCCAGCTCAACGGCAACGATTCGGACGGCAACGGCGTGCTGTTCAACGCCGACAAGGCCAAGGCCTACGGCTTCGAAGCGGACATGGAGCTGCGCCCGATCCAGAACCTGACCCTGAGCGCCGGCCTGAGCCTGCTGCACAGCGAGATCAAGGACAAGCGCGTCTACGCGCAGGTCTGCGGCCTGAACGGCCAGGTCGTGTGCACGGTGAACGATCCGACCATCAAGGTCGGTGCCAACACCTTCGCGCAGATCGATGGCAACCCGCTGCCGAACGCACCGAAGTACAACATCAACCTGGCAGCGCGCTACGACTTCCCGGTCAGCGACGCGGCCACGATGTTCGTGTCCACCGACTGGAACAAGCAGGGCTACACCAGCTTCGTGCTGTACGACAGCAAGGAGTTCAACTCCAAGGGTGATTTCGAGGGTGGCCTGAAGATCGGCTATTCGGGCAACTACGGTGCCTACGAAGTGGCGCTGTTCGCGCGCAACATCACCAACGAGAAGAACCTCAAGGGTGTGATCGAGAACTACATGGCCGCGGTCTACAACGAACCGCGCACCGTGGGTGTTTCGCTGAACATGAACTGGTAAGCCGCATCGGCCGGTATCGCACGCGATACCGGCACCCTTGCACTTTCCTGCAGACGCCCTGCCTGTGCAGGGCGTCTGTCGTTGGCCTGCGGCTGGTTCAGACCGGGTGCACGTCGTGCCGGTCCGGTACTGCATCCAGGCCGAAGGTCAGCTGCCAGCTGCGCAGGTCCACTTTGTCGCGGTCGCGGGCTTGCTGACGCGCTGCACGGCTGGCACCAAACAACTTGCCCTGCCCATCGATCAACGGGCGCATGCGCAGCACCTCCGCGTTGTCCGGCTCCGCATCGGCGGCCCGGTCAAGCCAGGTCTTGGCCAGGAAGGCATTGGCAGGCACACCATTGCCGAAGTGGAACACATCGGCCAGGAAGCCTGCCGCCCAGGCCTGCGTCGTGCTGTCGCCGCGCCACCACAGCGGCCCCAGCAGGTCGAACACCGCTTCGCGCTTGTCGTTGTCATCCTCGCCCTGATACAGCAGCACCGCAAGGTTCTTGTGCGCCGGGCGCCATACCCGGTCATGCGGCTCAGCCTCGTCCACGCAGCGCCGATACAACACGCGCGACTGCTGCTGCAGCGCGGGGTCGGGCGTCTGCCTGAAGATCTCGCCCAGCTGCCAGGCGCGGTTGTAGATCACCACCAGGTCGCCGGCAGCAATCGCACGCTCGGTCCACAGCGCCTCCTGCACGGGGTCGGCGTAAGCGGGGAAGTCCTTGCCGGCCACACGCCCGCGGTACAGATCCACCAGCGATGCCATCGACCTCGGGTCGCCGGCGTGCGCGAGCTGCAGCAGCATCTGCAGACCGGCCGGCGCGGAAACCGAGCAGAACAGGTTGGCAGCCACCGTGGACAACTCCACGCCATCTTCGTCGGCCGTCGCCAGCGCTCCCTGCAGGTGCTGCGCGGCCAGGGCGCTGTCCGCGCTGAAGCCGAACAGGCCGGACTGACGACCGGCTGCCAACCACGCAAGGGCATGCGCGCTGTCGGTCCAGTCTTCGACACTGGCGAGCACCTGTGCGAACAGCGCGTCGGCGCCGTCGACGCGTGCAAAATGCGCACAGGCTTCCAGTGCGTTCATGCCCTCATCGACCACACAGCCGGGATCCAACGCGAACGCCTCTGCCAGGCAGTCACGGGCATGCGTCATCCGCATCGGGTCCCAGTTCACCTGGTTTTCCTGCGGTTCGTCGCGGCCGAGGTGGTAGTCCAGCATCGCCCGCCAGCACAGCACCTGTGCCCGCGTTGATGCATCCAGGTGCAGGTCGAGCAGGGCGCGATAGGCCTGCTCCTGTTCGGCGATGGCCTCGGCATCGTCGGCATCCGGGGCGAGCCACAGCCAGTCGCGCTCCTTGACCACACGCAGTCGATTACGCTGCGGAAGCATCAATCGTGCTGCTTCGGGACCGTCGATGAAGTCCTGCATCAGCGCGTGGCTGCCGCCCCAGCGCGGATACAGGTAGTACAGATAGATCTCGAGCACGTCGGCATCATCGGCACGGAACGACAGCGCCAGCTGCAGCCAGTAGTCGGCGGCATACTCGAATGCTTCTTCGCTGCGATGCGCCAGCACAGCGGGCAGGGCGGGAAGTTCATCCAAGGGGGCACCGTAGGGCGCAAGCAATGCGACCGCGGCGGCGAATGCTTCCGGGTCCTGGCGCTGCTGCGCTGTGTACAGATCGGCGCGTCCACCGCGTTGCAGCTGCTGCAACCAGCGCGGCTCGCCCAGATAGCAGGCCATCCGCAGCATCCGCCCCAGTACGAAGGCGGGACGTGGATGGCGTGCGATGGTGTGCAGCCATGCGGCCAGAGCGTGGTCGCGTGCCAGCGCAGCACCGTCCCATTGCGCCTGACGGATCTTCTCGATGGTGTCGGTGGAGCGGATGCGGCCGGCAACCCGGTCCCACAGCGTGCCCAGCACGGCCCACGCGTGCGGGCTGTGTGGCTGTCGTGCGCACCACTGCCGGGCCCGTTCAAGGCGGGCAGGCAGGTCCTGCGCAGGCTCAAGCAGGGTGGCGAGCAGCCAGCCATATCCAAAGCGCGGGGTGCCACCGTCGAGCCACTGTTGCTCCACCTCCCCGAGCAGGCGGTCGACATCATCGAAACGCTCCTGCTGCAGCGCATCGCGTGCTTCGCGGCGCAGGGCCATCGCTTCGTGGGGGGAATGCGGCATGGGTAACAGCGTCCTTGCAGATGATCGGACGCGCATTCTAGGCAATCCGGTGCATGCCTGTTACCGCCTGCAGTGGTGCGGCAGGACGACGCCCCGCAGGTACAGGGCGTCGCGAGGAGTCTACCTGGCGGCAGGCGCGACAGCAGGGGCCAGTTCAGCGAACAGACCGCCGAGCACGCCCATGGTGGCTGTGTCGGCCCCCATGTCTTCGGCGGCGTTGGCAATGGCGATCACGCCACTGTTCTGTGCGGGGAACAGCACCACCCAGGCCAGCCAGTTGCCATCAGAGCCGCCGTGTACCAGCACCGGGCCCTGACGGCCGGCGATCGCCGGCTGCACGCCCCAGTCCAGACCCGATGGGCTGCCCGGTTGCGCGCTCTGCATCATCGTGTAGGGCGCCGGCGTCAACAGCGTGCCCTTGCCGTGACTGCCGGCGAGCTGGTCGATGGCGAACAGTGCCAGGTCCTGCAGGCGCATGTGCAGGTTGCCGGCGGCGGTGTAGATCGGCGGTACCCCGTCATCGGCTTTCTGCGGCGCCCTGGTCACGGGTTTTCCGCCGCGGTGGCCCAGCGGCTGCCCGGCAGTGGTCGGCCCGAAGCCGGCGCCGGTCATCTGCAGCGGTTGGAACACCTCACGCTGGATCAGCGTTTCCACGTCCTTGCCGGTGGCGCGCTCGGCGATCACCGCTGCGATCAGGAAGCCGCTGTTGCTGTAAGCGAATTCGGTTCCCGGCGGGTGCACCGGCGCCTCTGACAACGCAGCCTTGATGTACGCCTCGCGCTGTACGGGCAGGGCATGCGTGTCAGTGAAGAACGCATCCAGCGCGGCACCATCGGTGAGGTTCTCCGGCAGGCCGGCGCGGTGCGACAGCAGCTGCACCAGCGTGACGTTGCGGTAGGCCGGCTGCATCTGTGCCGCCAGGTCGGGCAGCATCGTCGACAGTGGCGCATCCCACTTCAGCACGCCCTGTTCGACCAGACGCGCGATCATCGCCACGGTGATCGGTTTACCGGTCGAGCCGATCATCCAGGCATCGCCGTTGTTGGCGGCCACTTTTTCATCATTGCGGCGTACGCCGCTGACAGCCTGTTCGGCGATCCTGCCGTCGCGTATCACCAGCACTCCCATCGCTGGCGTCGCAGTGCCCTGCAATGCCTGTGCGATGCGTGCCTGCAGGTCATCGGCGGCGCTGGCACTGGTGGCGATGCACAGCAATGAAGCGCCCAGCCATCGGCGCAGGTGGCGCATGGCCCGGGAGGAGGGAGCTGCGGTCCGTTCGGAGATGATCGTGTGCATGGGAGTCCTTTGCGCAGCAGCGTGGGCAGGACCTGCGCCGACGGCATCGGCCCTGCGGGATGCGTCGTCCACCAGTGCCCTGAGCAGGCGAACGAGGTGACGTGCGATTCACTCTTGCATGCTGCCGATGCGGGCGTATGTGTCTGCAGTCATGCAGGTAAGCGGCGCGGCGCGATCACGTTGGCGTGCGTACAGGATCGCGGCGGGCACTGCCCCATGCGGCGATAGGCGCCGGATGGGATTCGAGGGGAAGCAGCGCGAAGTGTCGCGCGTTGCAGGCACGCACCAGATCTTAATGCGATACCGGTGTCGGCCGTCGCCGCGCTGCATGCGCGACGACGGCAGGGGGGCTCAAGCAGCGGGCAACAGCGGTGCCAGCACCGGCTCCAGTTCCTGCTGGCGCCAGCCGGCCAGTGCAGCCGGCCACTGCTGATGCTCCAGATAGCTTTCCAGATGCTTGCGTGAGGCCAGCACGCCGTCGGCCAGCCCGAGTTCGCGGCTGCGTTCGGCCACCGCATCCTGCAGCTTCTTCAGCAGCTGCTTGCTGGCATCGCTGGCCTGCATCGCCAACGGCGCATCGGCTTCGTCGGCCAGCGGCGTGTCCAGCGCCTGCCATACCGCAGCGGCCAGCTTGCGCGGCGCCTTCGGGAACTGTTCGAACAGCTTGCTCACTGCAGCGGCATCGGCTGGCGGGGTGCGTGCCAGGGTGGCGGCCAGTTCGTTGTCCAGGATCCAGCTGCGCGGGCGGTCGCTGGCGCGCGCCTGCACGTCGCGCCAACGCAGCAGGCGCAGCAGGCGGCGCTGCGCGGGCGCGTCCAGGAACTGCGCCGAGCGCATGCCCAGGTGGGGCCAGCGGTCTTCGTCATTTGCCACGCTGGCCAGCAGCCGCTCGCCATCGTCGTGCAGCCACTGCTGGCGCCCCAGCGATTCCAGCTTGGCGGAAATCGCGTCATGCATCGCGAACAGATGCTCGACGTCGTCGGCGGCGTACTTCAGTTGTGAGTCGGACAGCGGCCTGCGCATCCAGTCAGAGCGGGTTTCGCCCTTTTCCAGTGCCACGCCGGTGATCTCCTGCACCAGCTTCTGGTAGCCCATGCCAGCACCGATGCCAGCCAGCGCGGCGCCGATCTGGGTGTCGAACAACGGACGCGGCAGCACGCCACAGGTCCACTTGAACGCCACCAGGTCTTCGCTGGCACTGTGCATGACCTTGGTGATGGATTCATCGGCCAGCCACGGCGCCAAGGCCTCGGGCATGCCGGGAATCAACGGGTCGATCAGCAGGATGTCCTCGCCGACGGCCATCTGCACCAGCGCCAGCTGTGGCCAGAAGGTGCGTTCACGGATGAATTCGGTATCCAGGCCGATGCGGGTCGGCCGCTGCTGGCGGTATGTGTCCAGCTCGGCGGGGGTGGTGATCCAGGTTGCCACGTGTCAGGGCCTACTACTCGGGTTTGCTCAGGCAGGGGAGAATAGCCTAACGTCGGTCCGCATCCGTGCCGAAGGAGGCCCTGCTTGCGTTTTCTGCTGTCGCCCGCGCTGTTTACCGCCTTGGCCGTGAGCCTGGCCGGTTGCACGCCGTCGCCCCCTGCGCAGACCGCCGGTGCCACCGCAGCCCAGCCGGCCGATCCCGCACCAGAGGCCGGTCCGGCGCGTGGTACCGGGCGGGGCACGGTGACCATTGCCGGTGACGACGCGGCCGAGGACATCCAGCAGTGGACGCCGCCGCGGGTCGATCGCGAGGGACGTACGCTGACACAGCTGCGCCGGGCTGCCGACCAGGCATTCGCGCGGGGGCATCTGTATGAAGATGGCGATGCGGCCGTGCCCCTGTGGCTGGCAGTGCAGGAGGAGGAACCCGACGATCGGCAGGCGCGCCTGGGCCTGCAACGCGCGAAACAGAAGCTGCAGCAGCAGGCCGATGCGTTGCTGCAGCGGCCATTGCAGCAGCGTGAGGCGCTGGCCGAAGCCGGGCGCCAGGCGCTGGTGCTGCTGACCCTGGCGCCGAAGGACGAGAAGGCGCGCGCGCTGCAGGGGCGGGTCGAGACCGCGCAGCGTGTGGTCGCCTACAACCGCGCGGGCGAAGACGATCTGCGTGCCGACCGTATCGGCGAAGCGGGGGATGGTGCGATTGGCAACTTCCGTGAGGCACTTGCGCTGGACCCGGCGAATCGTCGCGCGCGGCAGGGCCTGGCAGCTGCTGAAAGTGGGCTGATCCGGCGTGCCGAGGATGCCGCGCGTATCCGCGATTTCGCCAGTGCCGGCGCGTGGTTGGCAGAAGCCAGCAAGGTGCGGGACTCGTCACCAACCATTGCCGATGCGTTCGAGCGCATCGAGCAGATCCGTGCAGCGGCACTGGTCCAGCTGCGCGATGGCGGCCTGCATGATCTGACTACCCCGCAGGGGCTGAAGCCCGCGCGCGAGAAGCTGGCCGAAGCGCTGCGCATTGCCTTGCCGGGGGACGCGGTGGTGGCGCAGCTGCGCGAACGCATCGAACTGGCCACCCATTACGGCAGCTTCCGGCCGGGGCAGGTGTTCAGCGATGCGCTGCGTGATGGCGGCCGTGGACCGCAGATGATCGTGGTGCCGCATGGCGGATTCCAGATGGGCGCCAGTGATACCGAACCGGGCGCAACCGACGCAGAGCGGCCATCGCACTATGTGCGTTTCGAGCGTGGGTACGCGATGGCGATCACCGAGATCACCGTGGGTGACTTCGAGCGCTATGTGAAGGCGACCAATGCCCGCCCACGTGCGACCCGGCGTGGACATTCGGTGGTCTATGACGAGCGCAGCGGCAATTTCATCCGTCGCAGCGGCGTGGACTGGCGGTCCGACTATGACGGCGGGCGGGCACTGGGCAATTCGCCGGTGATGCACGTGAGCGTTCGTGATGCCGAGAACTACGCGAACTGGCTGTCCGAACAGACCGGCCGCAGCTACCGCCTGCCCAGCGAGGCCGAGTTCGAGTACGCGATGCGTGCCGGCAGCAGTGGCCGCTACCCGTGGGGCGATGCCGGGCTGCCACCGGAAGGCAGTGGCAATTACACCGGCAGCAAGGATGTTTCGCCTTCGGGCAGGCATTGGCAGAACGCCTTCGTCGGCTATGGCGATGGTTGGTGGGGACCGGCCCCGGTCGCCAGTTTCCAGGCCAACGCCTTCGGGCTGCATGACATGGGCGGCAATCTGAGCGAGTGGGTGGCCGATTGCTGGCATGCCAGCTATCGGCGCGCGCCGGCTGATGGTGTGGCGTGGTTCAACCCGGGTTGCCGTTCACGGGTGATCCGGGGTGGCAACTGGGCCAACGCGCCGGAGCAGACCCGGGCGGCGTGGCGGCAATCGCAGGATTCGGATACCACCAACGCGCGCATCGGCTTCCGACTGGTGCGAGGGATCTGACGGGCACGACTGGATCGGCGCCGGTTTCACCCGCCGCAGGCAGCGCCGCACTAAGATTGCGCCGTACCCGCCGGCCGGCGGGGTCAGCCGGAAGACCAGCCGATGCGCAACGATCCTTTTTCCCGCTCGCCGCAGCAGCGGCGTGGCCTGTTCGGCAACATCCGCTGGTGGGTGCTGCTGCTGGCCGCCGGCTACGCGGCGTTCTACTGGTTCTCCAACCGTGCGGTCGACCCGTATACCGGCGAGAAGGTGCTGATCGACAGCAGCCTGGACGCCAGCCAGGAGAAGGCGCTGGGCCTGCAGGCCTACCAGCAGATCCTGTCGCAGGAGCGCCCTTTGGGCCCGAATGAACAGGTCTCGCGGGATGTCCGGGCGATTGCTGAGCGACTGATCGCCAAGGTGGACGTGGTCGAAACCGCGCTGGCGCAGGAACACGGGCTGCAGCCGGCACACTTCGCACGCGATTTCGAGTGGGAAGTGAACGTGATTCCGTCCGAGCAGGCCAATGCTTTCTGCCTGCCCGGTGGCAAGATGGCGGTCTACACGGGGCTGATTCCGGTGGCGCGCACCCGCGATGCGATGGCGGTGGTGATGGGCCATGAGATCGCCCACGCATTGCTGCGCCATGGTGCACAGCGCATGGCCCAGCAGAAGCTGACCCAGATCGGCCAGGTAGCCGGCGCCGCCAGTGGCATGGATGCGCAGCAGCAACAGATGATGATGTCGGCGATGGGCTACGGGTACCTGTTGCCGTACGCGCGCAGCCACGAGACGCAGGCCGATGAAGTGGGCCTGATGCTGGCGGCCGCGGCGTGCTTCGACCCGCGCGAGGCGGTGCCGCTGTGGCAGCGCATGGGCCAGGCCGGTGGTGGCCAGTCGCCGCCGGAGTTCGCCTCGACCCACCCCAATCCGGGTACCCGTATCCAGAACCTGCAGGCGTTGATGCCGAAGGCACTGGAGTATCGGCAGAAGTTCTGCGAGCAGGCCAGGTAAAGGGTGGTTTGGCAGGGCTGCGCCCTGCACCTGCCGAAGCGGTAGTGCCGGCCGCTGGCCGGCAACCTCAACAGCAAAAGCTGGCTTCCTGTGGGATGGCGGGGTGGGTCCGGTTGCAGGGGACGCCGTGAACCCGTCCATGGGGGCTTGGCAGCCGCATCCATGCGGCTGACACCCCCGCAACCGGACCCACCCCGCCTTCGACAGATTTTCGCGATCTGTCGGAACGGCATGGCCTGCCCTAGGTGGGTGTCGACCTTGGTCGACACGGTAGATCCACGCCATGCGTGGATGCATTTCGATCAATTGTCGAAATATTCGATCCCGATGGAGATTCATCCACGCATGGCATGGATGTACCAACCGCCACCGGGAAACTCTCGAAGGCGGGGTGGGTCCGGTTGCGGGGGCGTGAGCGCCATGGATGGCGCGACCGAGCTTACATGGACGTACTTGCAGCGTCCCCCGCAACCGGGCCCACCCCGCCATCCCACGGATAGCCAGCTTCTGCCGTTGCTTCGGCTGTTGCCGTTGCTTCTGCGGGTGCAGGGCGCAGCCCTGCCGAACACCCCTTACTTGACCGCAGTCACCTGCACGTCGATCACGCCGTCGCCGACGCGGGCCTGCAGTGCGTCACCTGGTTGCACCTGCTCGATCCGGCGCACCAGCGCGCCATCGTCTGCACGGGTCACGATGCTGTAGCCACGCGCGACGGTCGCCAGCGGACTGACCGCTTCCAGCGAACGTGCAAGGCCACGCAGGCGCAGCGCATCACGCTGCATCAGGCGCTGCAGCGCCGCTTGCGGGCGACCGCCCAACGCGGCAAGGCGACGTCGCAGCGCCTCCATCTGCCGCTGCGGATGATGGCCCCGCAACACTGCAGCGGCGTGGCGCAAACGGGCTGCGCGACGCTCCTGCTGCTGGTTGTGCGCCGCATGCAAGCGACGTCCGAGGTCCAGCTGACGACGGCGCAGCAGATCCAGTCGTGCCTGCGGACTCTGTGCGTTCAAGCGCAGCAGTGCGCGATCAGCGCGCTGCATGGCCTGCTGCATGGCGTGGCGTTGCAACTGCACCATGCGAGCCGCGTTGCGGCGCAGGCGCAGGGCCAGGTCGCGCTGATCGGGTACCAGCAGTTCCGCGGCCACCGATGGCGTAGGCGCGCGCAGGTCAGCAGCGAAATCGCTGAGACTGAAGTCGGTTTCGTGACCCACCGCCGAGACCACCGGCGTGCCGCTGGCGGCGATTGCGCGGGCCAGCGCTTCATCGTTGAACGCCCACAGGTCTTCCAGCGAGCCACCACCACGGGTCAGCAGGATCACGTCGTAGCGGCCGCTGGCATCGGCGGCCTGCAGCAGGCGGGTGATCTGCGCGGCAGCGGTTGCGCCCTGTACCAGCGTCGGCAGCAGATCCACTTCCAGCAACGGGAAGCGGCGGCCGAGCACGCTCAGCACATCGCGCACGGCGGCACCGGTGGGCGAGGTGATCACCGCCAGGCGCTGCACGTGGGCCGGCATCGACCGCTTGCGGGCCGGGTCGAACAGTCCCTCGGCTTCCAGTCGCGCCTTCAGTTCTTCGAACGCGCGACGCAGTGCGCCTTCGCCGGCTTCCTCCATGTGGTCCAGCACCATCTGGTACTCGCCACGGGCGTCGTACAGGGTCACCTTGCCGCGCACCAGCACGCGCATGCCCTCGCGCGGCACGAACTTCAGGTATTGCGCCTTCATCCTGAACATCGCAGCGCGCAACTGCGCACGCGCGTCCTTCAGGGTGAAATACAGATGGCCGGACGCCGGCCGCGCCACGCTGCCCAGTTCGGCTTCCACCCAGATCGCCGGGAAGCTGCCTTCCAGCAGGTCGCGCGCCAGGGTGTTGAGCTGGCTGGGGGTGAGGACGTCGTTGTTGCGTGGCTGCATGGTTACGGCGTGGGGCAGATGGAGCAGGGGGTTCAGGATCGCACGTCAGCGCTGGCCGTGCTGGGCCAGTGCCCATTGCACGTGTTCGCGGACTACGGGCGAAGCATCCTCGGCGTGCGTCTGCAGCGCCGACAGCGTCTCTGCCGTGGTTGGCGCATTGCCCAGCGCCACGGCGATGTTGCGCAGCCAGCGCTCATGGCCACTGCGGCGGATCGGGCTGCCTTCGGTACGGCGCAGGAATTCAGCTTCGTCCCATGCGAACAACTGGTCCAGGCGTGCGGTGTCCAGGTTGTTGCGGGCGCGGAAGTCAGCCTCGTCGGTGCGCTTGGCGAACTTGTTCCAGGGGCAGACCAGCTGGCAGTCGTCGCAGCCATAGATGCGGTTGCCGATCAGCGGTCGCATCTCCACTGGAATCGCACCGTCATGCTCGATGGTCAGGTAGGAGATGCAGCGGCGCGCATCCAGCCGCTGCGGGGCGGTGATGGCCTGGGTCGGGCAGACGTCGATGCAGCGGGTACAGGTGCCGCAGTGCGCGCTGGCCGGCGTGTCGATCGGCAGCGGCAGGTCGATGTAGATCTCGCCGATGAAGAACCACGAGCCGCCGTGGCGGTCGATCAGGCAGGTGTGCTTGCCGATCCAGCCCAGCCCCGCGTTGCGTGCCAGCGCGCGTTCCAGCACTGGCGCCGAATCGACGAAGACGCGGTAGCCCAGCGGCGCCACCTCATCGTTGATCTGCGTGGCCAGCTTCTGCAGGCGGTTGCGCATCAGCTTGTGGTAATCGCGGCCGAGCGCGTAGCGGGCGACGTAGGCGCGCCCCGGATCGGCCAGGGTCGCCCACGCTTCGGTGTCGTCCCTGTGGCTGTAGTCCATGCCTACCGAGATCACCCGCACGGTGCCGGGAAGCAGTTCTGCCGGGCGCGCGCGCAGGGTGCCGTGGCGTGCCATCCAGTCCATCGTGCCGTACAGGCCCTGGGCCAGCCAGTCGGCCAGGTGCGCCTCGTCCTCGCCCAGTTCGATGCCGGCGATACCGCAGCGCTGGAAGCCATGCGCGCGCGCCAGATCGCGGATGCGCTGTACGGCCAGGGCCGGATCGAGGGGGGCAGGGACGGGGGACATGTGCACCAGTATAAAATCCCCGCATGGCCAACCTCGCCGATCTGTTCGATTCCCGTGCCGCACGCACACTCGATGCCCAGGCCTCCGCGCTGGCAGGCGATGGTGGCTGGGGCCTGATGGCCCAGGCGGGCCAGGCGGCCTGGCAGAGCCTGCTGCAGCACTGGCCGCAGGCGCGGCGGATCGGCGTGGTGGTTGGCAGCGGCAACAATGGCGGCGATGGCTATGTGCTGGCCTGTCATGCGCTGCAGGCCGGGCGGCAGGTGCAGCTGATCGCGCTGCCGGGCAGCCCACCTTCCACGGCGTTGGCGCAGCGTGCCGCAGCGGATTTCAGGTCCGTGGGCGGCACCGTCACTGATTTCAACGGCGAACTGGCCCAGGCCGATATATGGGTCGATGCCCTGTTCGGCCTTGGCTTCTCCCGGGCACCAGAGGGCGCGGCACTGGCCTTGATCGAGGCGCTGAACGCGCAGCAGGCGCCGGTGTTGGCGTTGGACGTACCCAGCGGTGTCGACGCCGACCATGGCTGCGTGCCGGGCGCAGCCGTACGCGCGGCCCTGACAGTGCAGTTCATCGTCGCCCACTGCGGCCTGTACACCGGCGACGCACTGGAATACACCGGGCGCAGGCACCTGGCACCACTGACGCTGGCCGATGCTGCGTGGCAGGGTGTCGTCGCTGCTGCAGAGTGCTGGACGCAGTCGCGCCTGCCCGATCTGCTGCCGCCGCGCCGTGCCAACAGCCACAAGGGTGAATCCGGCCATGTGCTGTGCGTGGGCGGCAACCATGGCAGCGGCGGTGCCATCGCGATGGCCGCCGAAGCTGCGCTGCGCGCTGGCGCGGGCCTGCTGAGCATCGGCACCCGCCGGGACCATGTCGGCCCGCTGCTGGCGAGGTTGCCTGAAGCGATGACGCACGCGCTGGAAGATGGCGCGGCGCTGCCGGCGTTGCTGGCAAAAGCCAGGGTGGTGGCGATCGGCCCGGGCCTGGGCCAGGACGAATGGGCGCGCGCGCTGTATGCGCGTGTGCTGCAGTCAGGCCTGCCGCTGGTGATCGACGCCGATGCGTTGAACCTGCTGGCGCAGGATGCACATGCGCTGCCCGATGCGATCCTGACCCCGCACCCCGGCGAAGCCGCGCGCCTGCTGGAAACCACCACGGCGGCAGTCCAGGCCGATCGCTATGCCAGCGCGCAGACGCTGGCCGAGCGCTATCACGCAGTGGTGGTGCTGAAGGGGGCGGGCAGCATCGTCGCCGCGCCCGGCCACGCACCGCGACTGATTGCGGCGGGCAACCCTGGAATGGCGGTGGGTGGCATGGGTGACCTGTTGACCGGCATCATCGCCAGCCTGCGCGCGCAGGGCCTGCCTGCGTTCGATGCGGCGGCAGGCGGTGCGCTGCTGCATGCCCTGGCCGGCGATGTCGCCGCCGCCGACGGTGCCCGCGGCCTGCTTCCCACTGATCTGCTGGCGCCCCTGCGGCGGCTGGCCAACCCGGAACGTTCCCGATGACCGAATTCTTCCTTGCTGACAGCAACGCCACCGAACTGCTGGGGCAATGGCTGGCAGCCACCCGTCCGCCGCAGGCGCTGGTCGAGCTGCGCGGTGATCTTGGCGCCGGCAAATCGACCACGGCGCGCGCGCTGTTGCGGGCGCTGGGCGTGCAGGGGGCGATCCGCAGCCCCACCTATACCCTGGTCGAGCGCTATCCGTTGTCCAGTGGCGGCGAGGCCTGGCACATGGACCTGTATCGCATCGGCCAGGCTGGCGAGCTGGATTTCCTCGGGCTGGACGAGGGCAGTGCCGTGCTGTGGCTGGTCGAATGGCCAGAGCGCGGTGCCGGTGCGCTGCCGCCAACCGATCTGGTGGTAGCACTGGAGATTGAAGGCCACGGGCGTCGCGTGCGTCTCACTGGCATCAGCGACACGGGGCGTGAATGGCTGCAGCGGCTTCCCGAAGGTGGCGACTTGCAGGCCCTTTCTGTCGGCTGACGAGAACAAACACCGGCAGGTTACGGATTATTAAGGAAAAAGGTGTTGCATTCCGTTCAGTGCGGTGATTGAATCCTGAGTCATGCGCCCGGGGAATCGACTCATTGCCATCTGTGCCGCCGTCGGACTTGGTCTGGCGAGCGTCAGTGCGTGGGCCGGTGAGGTCCGCCAGGTGCTGCTCAATACCGGTGCGACCGGAACCCGCGCGGAAATCGCGCTGGTCGGTAGTGGTGGCTACAAGACCCTGTCGCTGGCCGGCCCGAACCGGCTGGTGGTCGATTTCCCCGATTCCAGCGCGGTGCGCAACCTGAAGATGCCGTCGCCGCAGGGCGTGGTGACTGCGGTGCGGACCGGGCAGCCGGTGCCGGGCACTTTCCGTGTCGTATTCGACCTGGCCGAGACGGTCGCCCCCTTCCGCCCGCAGATGCAGCGCGAAGGCAATGAATCCAAGCTGGTGATCGAGTGGCCGGGCGATGGCCCGGCCGTGGCCGCCAGTCGCCCCGCGCCGACGCCTGCGCCGACGCAGCCGCCAGCGGCATCTTCGGTGAGTCCGGCTGCGGTCCCGGGCCCGACCCCGGCACAAACCGCACAGTCCCGTGGTGATGCCGCGCGAGCCACTGCGCTGTTGACCGCGCAGGTCCAGCAGCAGGCCAGTGCCAGCGCTGCGGCACCCGCCGCGCCGACCCCGGCGCCGAGCACCACCCCGGTGCAGATGGCGGCAGCGGGCACCACCGCCAGCAGCACCCCGACGTCGTCGCCGGCAGCGATCCTGGCTGGTCAGGCCACCACTGCAGTTGTGGCCACCCAGCCGAAGCCGGTGCCGACACCTGTTGCGCCGACCGAGTCGCCGCGTCCGACCATGCCCAGCGATGCCTCGCGCATCCGCATGCAGCCGGGCATGCGTCACCTGGTGGTGGCGATCGATCCGGGCCACGGCGGTCAGGATCCGGGCGCCATCGGCCCGACCGGCAAGCGCGAGAAGGATGTCACCCTGGCGGTGGCGCGTGAATTGGCTCGCCAGGTCAACGCTACGCCTGGCCTGAAAGCCTTCCTCACCCGCGACAGCGATGTGTTCATCCCGCTGCCGATGCGTGCGCAGAAGGCGCGTGCGAACAAGGCCGACATCTTCATTTCGATCCATGCCGACGCCGCCGAAAACCGCTCGGCCACCGGTTCGTCGGTGTATGTGCTGTCGACCAAGGGCGCGTCTTCGCAGCGTGCACGCTGGCTGGCGGATAAGGAAAACGCGGCCGATCTGGTCGGTGGCGTGCGCCTGCAGCAGACCGAAGGCACGCTGGCCAACGTCCTGCTGGACCTGGCCCAGAGCGGCTACATGAAATCCTCCGAGGACGCAGCTGGGCACGTGCTGGGCGGCCTGAAGCGTATCGGCAACAACCACAAGCCGAACATCGAGCGCGCCAACTTCGCCGTGCTGCGCACTTCGGACATGCCGGCGATGCTGGTGGAAACCGCGTTCATCTCCAACCCGGATGAAGAGCGCCGCCTGATCGACCCGGCCTACCAGCGCAAGGTCGCCGGCGCGGTGCTGGACGGCGTGCACACGTTCTTCAGCCGCCAACCGCCGCCGGGCACGTTGTACGCCGCGCGCGCGCAGGCCGAGATCGACGCTGCAAGCACCGTGGCGGGCGGCAGCAAGTAACTCGCTGGATCGCCCGCGTCCGCTAGAGCCAGGCCACGCCTGGCTGGCGCCGCGTACGGTGGATCTCGACTCTACCTGGCGCCGCTCCGCTATCATCGTGGCATGACGTCTGCCTGCCTTGCCTGCCCATGAACGCGCCCGATCCGCGTCCGATCCGGCCGTTGCCGGAAATCCTGATCAACCAGATCGCCGCCGGTGAAGTGGTCGAACGACCCGCATCGGTGGTCAAGGAACTGGTTGAGAACGCGATCGATGCCGGCGCCAGCCGCGTCGATATCGAGCTGGAAGAAGGCGGTGTGCGCCTGATCCGCATCCGCGACAACGGCAGCGGCATTGCCGCAGAGCAGTTGCCGCTGGCGGTTTCGCGGCACGCCACCAGCAAGATCGCCAACCTGGACGAACTGGAAGCGGTGGCCACGCTGGGTTTCCGTGGCGAAGCGCTGCCGTCGATCGCTTCGGTCAGCCGTTTCACCCTGTCCTCGCGCCGTGCCCATGATGAGCACGGTTCGGCACTGCAGATCGAAGGTGGGAAGATCGGCGAGGTGACCCCGCGCGCGCATGCGCCGGGCACCACGGTGGAAGTGCGCGAGTTGTTCTACAACGTGCCGGCGCGGCGCAAATTCCTGCGCGCCGAGCGCACCGAGCTGGGGCATATCGAAGAGTGGCTGCGTTCGTTGGCGCTGGCCCGTCCCGATGTCGAGCTGCGTGTCTCGCACAACGGCAAGGCCTCGCGTCGCTACAAGCCGGGCGACCTGTATTCGGACGTGCGCCTGGCCGAGACCCTGGGCGAGGACTTCGCCAACCAGGCCGTGCGCGTGGACCACAGCAGTGCCGGCCTGCGCCTGCATGGCTGGATCGCGCAGCCGCATTATTCGCGCGCCAGCACCGATCAGCAGTACCTGTACGTCAACGGACGTTCGGTACGTGACCGCAGTGTCGCCCATGCAGTGAAGATGGCCTACGGCGACGTGCTGTATCACGGCCGCCAGCCAGCGTATGTGCTGTTCCTGGAGCTGGACCCGACGCGCGTCGATGTGAACGTGCATCCGGCCAAGCATGAGGTGCGCTTCCGCGATTCGCGGCTGGTGCATGACTTCGTCTACCGCACCCTGAAGGATGCACTGGCAGACACCCGTGCCGGCATGACCGCGCAGGAGATCGGTGCCGGCGCGGCGCCTCCGGCCGAAGGCGGCAGCGCATCTGCGATGCCGGGGGCCACGGCCTCCAGCTTCGGCTACGTGCGCGGTCCGGCACCCGGCGCGGGGCAGGGCGGAAGTGGTGGTTTTTCCGGTTGGCGATCCCAGCAGCCGCTGGGCCTGCAGGTGGCCGATGCACCTGCAGCCTACGCTGCACTGTATGCCTCGCCTGCGGGTGCCGAGCGCGGTGCGGCACTACCGCCGATGCCGATGGAGAACGGACTGCCGGTCACCAGTGCCGACGCCGGGGTGCCGCCGCTGGGCTACGCCGTTGCCCAGCTGCATGGCATCTACATCCTGGCCGAGAACGCTGAAGGCCTGATCGTGGTCGACATGCATGCGGCGCACGAACGCATCGGCTACGAGCGGTTGAAGAATGCGCACGATGGCATCGGCCTGCAGTCGCAGCCGTTGCTGGTGCCGATCACCCTGGCGGTGGGCGAGCGCGAAGCCGACACCGCTGAAGCGGAGGCCGATACGCTGGCCGCCCTCGGGTTCGAGATCACCCGCGCCGGACCGGGCGCGCTGCACGTGCGCAGCATCCCGGCGCTGCTGGCCCATGCCGAACCCGAAGGCCTGCTGCGCGATGTGTTGACCGACCTGCGCGAGCACGGCCAGAGCCGTCGCATCGCTACTGCGCGCGATGAGCTGCTGTCGACCATGGCCTGCCATGGTGCAGTGCGTGCCAACCGGCGCCTGACCGTGCCGGAAATGAACGCGCTGCTGCGCGACATGGAAATCACTGAAAGGTCCGGCCAGTGCAACCATGGCCGACCGACCTGGGCCCGTTTTTCGCTGGCGGAAATCGACCGCTGGTTCCTGCGCGGACGTTGAGGGGAGCACCGATGCGATTTTGGGGAATGGGCGGCCTGATGGCGGCCCTGTTGCTGGCGGCCTGCAGCCCGGCATCGACGCCGGCGCCAGCCGTCGTTGAGGATCCGGCATTCGCCGCGCAGCAACAGCAATGGCGGGTACTGCGTTACCAGGACCTGACCCGGGCCGATGGGTGGACCGCATTGGTCGGCCTGCACTGGTTGCAGAACCGATCGCACTTTGTCGGCAGTGGCGCCACCAGCGGCATCCGCCTGGCGGTGGGGCCGGCCAGGCTGGGGCTGCTGCGCCGTGAAGGTGACCAGTGGTGGTTCACGCCGGAGTCCGGCACGGATGTCACCCTCGACGGACAGCCTGTGCGCGGGCGTGTCCGCATGGATACCGACAAGGATCCGCAGCCGACCCTGCTGGCCTTCGATGGTGGCAAAGGCCAGCTCAGCCTGATCCGTCGCGGCCCGCGCGATGCGCTGCGGGTCAAGCATGCCGATGCACCCGCGCGCCGCGATTTCGCCGGCCTGCAGTACTGGCCTGGTGGCCCGCAATGGCAGGTGCAGGCGCGCTTCATCGCCCATCCACCAGGCAAGACCCTGCCGATCGTGGACATCACCGGCCTGACCACCGAGATGCCCAACGCCGGTGCCGTGGAATTCGATCGTGACGGCCGCAGCTGGCGGCTGGAAGCGATCGGCGAGCCTGGGCAGCCGCTGTTCCTGATCTTTGCCGACCGTACCAGTGGCCACGGCAGCTATCCTGCCGGCCGCTATCTGGATACCGATGCGCCCACCGCCGACGGCCACGTGGCGATCGACTTCAACCACGCCCACAACCCACCGTGCGCGTTCACCGCTTATGCGACCTGCCCGTTGGCACCGCCGGAGAACCGCCTGGATCTGCGCGTGGAAGCGGGTGAGAAGGCGTATCACCTGCCCGAAGGAGAGGGCTGAACATGTTGATGAAACTGTTGTTGCGCAGTGCCGTTTTTCTCGCTGCCTGCGCCGCCGGTCCGTTGGCCGTCGCGCGTGATGCGCCGGCCGAAGCCACGGCCGGCAAGCCGCCGGTGCCGCTGCTGTGGAAGGTCACCGGGCAGGGAGATGCGCGCCTGTACCTGCTGGGCTCCTTCCATCTGTTGAAGCCGCAGGACTATCCGCTGTCGACCGATGTCGAGCAGGCCTTTGAAGCCTCGCAGCGCGTGCTCTTCGAGGTGACGCCAGAGGAACTGCAATCGCCGCAGATGGCCAGCCAGATGATGCAGGTCGCTATCCGCAAGGATGGCAGCGAGCTGAAGCGTGACCTGGATGCGCCGACCTGGCAGAAGCTGCAGGCCTATGCGACGCAGAACAAACTGCCGTTGGCCCAGTTGCAGGGCATGAAAGCGTGGTTTGTCGGTTTGACCATCACCGTGGCGCAGATGCAGAAGCTGGGCCTGGATCCTGAGCTGGGGCTGGACCGGCATTTCATGCAGCGGGCGCAGAAGGCGGGCAAGAAGACCGCAGGCCTGGAAGACATATCCAGTCAGATCAACCTGCTGGATGGCATGAGCGTGCAGGAGCAGCGGCAGATGCTGTCCGAGGCGCTGGACGAAGCGGGCAAGGGCGATGGCCAGGCGCAGATGCTGCATGAGGCCTGGCGCCGCGGCGACGATCGCCTGCTGTGGAACCGGATGGGCGTGGAGATGCGCCAGAAGTATCCGCAGCTGTACCAGCGCATCAATACCGACCGCAACGAAGCGTGGGTGCCCAAGCTGCTGCCGTACCTGCAGGCCGGGCAGGGCGGCACGCTGGTGGTGGTGGGCGGCCTGCACCTGCTGGGCAACGACGGCGTGGTCGAGAAGCTGCGGGCGAAGGGGTACAAGGTCGAGCGGGTGTGCTCGGCATGCAAGACGAAACGTCCGTAGATCCACGCCACGCATGGCGGCGTTGAAAACAAAACGGCGCGCCCATGGCGCGCCGTTTTTGTATCAGCCGGGCCGATCGCCTCAGCGGCGGGTCTTGCCGCCGGTCCCCGCGCCACTGGTGGGGTCGCTCGGCTTGCCGGCCGCGCCGGTGCCGGTGCCCGTTCCGGTGCCACCCGGACGCGGGCCACCGAAACCGCTGCCCATGTTGCGCTGGAACTCCTGCCACAACTCCAGGTTGCGCTCGGTCAGCTGGTTCATCATCGCCCACGGCGTCTGCCCCAGCAGGTTGCCCATCTGCTGGCGGAACTGCTGCTGCTGGTCGAGGAAGACCTGCATGCTGCGCTCCAGGTAGTTGCCCATGAAGCCCTGCAGGGAATCGCCGTAGAAGCGGATCAGCTGGCTCAGCAGCTGGGTGGAGAGCATCGGTTCACCGTCCTGCTCCTGGTCGGCGATGATCTGCAGCAGGACCGATCGGGTCAGGTCGTCGCCGCTCTTGGCGTCGCGGACTTCGAAGTCTTCGCCGTCGAGGATCAGCTGACGCACGTCCTCGATGGTGATGTAGCTGGAGATCTCGGTGTCGTACAGACGGCGGTTCGGATACTTCTTGATGATGCGGGTCGCAGCCATGAAGCGGTACTCGTCACAGTAGACGCGCAGCATGGCGCAGTGCAGCAGCGGTTGCAACCGCCCCAGCCCCCGCCAGGCTTGGCTTTCCGTCGCCGGAATGTTGCGCAGCAAGGCTTTGCGTGCTGCGCAGCATGACCAACGGCAGGGTGCAGCACGGGCTTTCAGGCCCTGGCGCCGTTTACCACCCCATATGGTGGCCGCCGTTGATGTCCAGGTTGCTGCCGGTGATCCACGCGGCCTCTTCGGCTACCAGGAAGGACACGCCATAGGCGATTTCTTCCGGCTTGCCCAGGCGCCCGGTCGGGATGTCGGCGATGATCTTGGCGCGCACTTCCTCGGGCACTGCCATCACCATGTCGGTGGCCACATAGCCGGGCGAGATCGTGTTCACGGTGATGCCGAAGCCTGCATTCTCGCGGGCCAGCGAGATGGTGAAGCCATGCATGCCGGCCTTGGCGGCGGCGTAGTTGGCCTGTCCGTATTGGCCCTTCAGGCCGTTGATCGAACTGATCTGGATGACCCGGCCCCAGCCGCGTCGACGCATGCCTTCGATGACCGGGCGGGTGACGTTGAACACCGAATTGAGGTTGGTGTTGATCACATCGTGCCACTGTTCCGCGCGCATGCGGTGGAAGGTGGTGTCGCGGGTGATGCCGGCGTTGTTGACCAGGATCTCGACCGGGCCCAGTTCGGCCTCGACCGCGCGGATCAGGCCTTCGGCGCTGGCAGAGTCGGAGACATCGCCCGGGAAGATCGCCACGTGGTAGCCGCGTTCGCTCATGGTCTGCTGCCAGGCGCGGGCCTTGGCCTCATCGCGGTAGTTGGTGGCGACGCGGTGGCCCTGGTCGGCCAGGCGTTGGCAGATGGCGGTACCGATGCCGCCGGTTCCGCCGGTGACCAGTGCGACGCGAGATGTCATGGAAAGCTGTCCGGATATCAGGTGGGGGAAGGGGGATTCTGCAACATCGGCGCGGAAAGTGCGCCCGCCGGCAGCAGGATGTCCGCGCGCGGCAACAGGCTGGGGTTGAAGCTGCGCCGGGTGGCGGCCAACAGCGCGTCGCGGTCGTCGATGCCTTCCAGAGCGCTGGTCGGCTGGCCCAGCAGTTCCCATAATCGGCGCAGCACCGGTACCGGCTCGCCGGCATCAACCGGCATCGCCGCCAGTGATTTGGACAGTTTGTGGCCCGGTGCATCCAGCAGCAGCGGCAGGTGCCAGTAGCGCGGCGTCGGCAGGTCCAGCGCCTGCTGCAGCAGGATCTGCCGGGCGGTGGAATCGAGCAGGTCGGCGCCGCGTACCACTTCGGTGACCCCCTGCGCGGCGTCATCGACCACCACCGCCAACTGGTAGGCCCAGCAGCCGTCGGCGCGGCGCAGTACGAAATCACCGACCTCGGCATGGACATCCTGTAGCTGCGGGCCGCGCAGGCCATCCTCGAAGCGCACGATGCTGCCGGGCGGCACGCGGAAGCGGACGGCCGGGTCCGGTCGTGCCTGCCGCGCGACGCAGTGATGGTGCAGGCCACCGTTGGCGGCAAGATCGCTGCGGCTGCAGTGGCAGACAAACGCGTGGCCATCGGCCAGCAGGCGGTCCAGCGCAGTCTGATAGGCGTCGCCGCGCGCGCTTTGCCAGATCACCGGCCCGTCATGGACCAGTCCGAACGCGGCCAGGGACTGCAGCTGCGCCTGTGCCGCACCAGCAACCGTGCGGGGTGGGTCGACGTCCTCGATGCGCAACCGCCACAGGCCGCCATGGTGGCGCGCGAGCAGCCAGCTGCCGAAGGCGGCAAGCAGCGAGCCGGGATGCAGCAGGCCGGTGGGCGAGGGCGCGAAGCGGCCGCAGGAGAGGGAGGAGGTCATGCAGCTGAATCGTCGGTCAGGTTGGCGCTTGAATTCAAGCTGACTGCACCGCAGATTGACGGATATCGCCCCCTTCCGAGCCGGAATTTCCCATGTTCACCCGTATTGCCCTCTTTCTAGCGACCAACCTCGCGGTGCTGATCCTCGCGAGCATCGTGATGTCAATCCTGGGCGTGGACTCCCGTTCGATGAGCGGTCTGCTGGTCATGGCAGCCATCTTCGGCTTTGGTGGCTCGCTCATCTCGTTGCTGCTGTCCAAGTGGATGGCCAAGCGCTCCACCGGTGCAGTGGTGATCACCGAGCCGCGCAACCAGACCGAGCGTTGGCTGCTGGCCACCGTCGAGCGCCAGGCCAAGGCGGCCGGTATCGGCATGCCCGAAGTCGCGGTGTATGACGGCCCGGAGATCAACGCGTTCGCCACCGGTGCCAACCGCAACAACGCGCTGGTGGCGGTGTCCACGGGCCTGCTGCACAACATGAGCGAGGACGAAGCCGAAGCCGTGCTCGGCCACGAGATCGCCCACGTCGCCAACGGTGACATGATCACCATGGCACTGCTGCAGGGCGTGCTGAACACCTTCGTGATCGTGCTGGCCCGCGTGGTCGGCGGCATCATCGACAGTGCGTTGTCGGGCAACCGCGAAGGTGGTGGCCGTGGCTTTGCGTATTACATCATCGTGTTCGTGCTGGAGATGGTGTTCGGCCTGTTCGCCACGATGATCTCCATGTGGTTCTCGCGCCACCGCGAATTCCGTGCCGATGCCGGCGGTGCATCGCTGGCCGGTCGTCAGAAGATGATCTCGGCGCTGGAGCGGCTGCAGCTCAACCACGGCCAGAGCACCTTGCCGACGCAGATCGCCGCGTTCGGTATTGCCGGTTCGACGGCGAAGAAGCTGTTCATGAGCCACCCGCCGCTGGAAGAGCGCATCGCCGCGCTGCGGGCGTCGACGGTGGCGTAGTCCTCCGCTTGTAGGGCAGTGCAGGAACGCCTGGCCTCGCGCCGGGCGTTTTTGTTTGCGCGCCCACGCGTCGGTAGCGCCGGGCCATGCCCGGCGGATCGTTTCCGCGCCTGCGGGGAGGTGTCACTTTCTTTGCTCGTGCAAAGAAAGTAACCAAAGAAACACGCCGCCAGTATGCGAGCCGGTGCTGCGCACCGGTGCCCTGCGCTTCTCGGCGAATCAGGGGACGGCGCCGAACTCGCTGCGCTCAGACATCGGCGCCTCTGCGCCCCTGATTCCCCTGCGATGCTCGGCTCGCTGCAAGGCGGACCCGAGATCAAACGCCACAGCTGCACCCAGTACCACGCCATGCGTGGATGCTCTTGCCGTTGATCTTGATCTTCCGGCCCGCCTTATAGCGAGCCGAGCACCGCAGGTCCGGCGAGGGCGAAGAGGTGCGGGTGTCTGAGCGCAGCGAGTTCCCGCACCGTCCCTCGGCGGACCGAGGAGCGCAGGGCACCGGCGTGCGCAGCACGTCGGCTCGCGGCCGGCGGCGTGTTTCTTTGGTTACTTTCTTTGCACGAGCAAAGAAAGTAACACCCCTCCGCGGTCGCGGAAATGATCCGCCGGGCATGGCCCGGCGCTACCGACGCATGGGCGCACAAACGAAAACGGCACCTTCGCAGGTGCCGTCACCATGAACCGCTTTACGCGGAAACTCAGAACTTCGCGTCGAACTCGGCAGCATAGCCGGTGTTGACCAGCACCTTCTGCAGCGACTCGGCTACCTTCAGGTTGCCGGCCACGATCTGCTGGGTGTCCGGGCCACGGTTGTCCATGCGGGCCGGGGTCGCGCCCTTGAAGTCGCAGACCTTGCCACCGGCTTCGCGCACCAGCAGCACGCCGGCAGCGATGTCCCAGGCCTTCACGCCGGCCTCGAAGTAGGCGTCGGCGCGGCCACAGGCCACGTAGGCCAGGTCCAGCGCGGCCGAACCCGAGCGGCGGATGTCCTCGGCGTGCACCAGCAGGGCGTCCAGCGACTTCAGCTGCGCACTGGCGCGGGCACGCTCGCGCGGGGCAAAACCGGTGTGGATCATGGTGCCTTCCAGATCCTTGCGGTCGGCCACGCGGATGCGGCGGTCGTTGAGCACGGCGCCAGCACCACGGCTGGCGGTGAACAGTTCATTGCGCAGCGGGTCGAAGATCACCGCGTCGGTCGGCTCGCCGTTCTCGACCAGCGCGATCGACACGCAGTAGTGCGGCACGCCGCGCAGGTAGTTGCTGGTGCCGTCCAGCGGGTCGATGACCCACATGTGGCGACGCTCGCTCTGCACGCCACCTTCTTCACCGAAGATGCCGTACTCGGGGTAAGCGCGCTTGAGTTCCTTGACGATCACCTTTTCCGCGTCCGCGTCGACTTCGCTGGCGTAGTCCATGCGGCCCTTCTGGACTACATTCAGTGCCTCGAGCTTGTTGATGTTGCGCAAGAGGACGTTGCCGGCGAGGCGGGCGGCCTTGACCATGACGGTTACGGCGGGTTTCTGCATGGCATGGGCTCCCGGAAGGGCAGAAGAGAAGGGCTGGCGGGGGGAAAGAGCGGGTCCGGCGCAGTGGCCGGCCGCACAGTTTACCATTGGTCTTCGTCCAGCTCGACATTTTCCCTGTTCATGTCCCAGTTTCCTGTCGCCACCCGCCTCCGATTCGTCCTTGTCGGGACCCAACACCCCGGCAACATGGGGGCCGCCGCCCGTGCCCTGAAGACCATGGGCCTGGCCCGCCTGGTCCTGGTGGCGCCGGAGAAGCCGCTTGATGAAGAGGCCTTCCGGCGCTCGGCCGGTGCCGAGGACGTGCTCGGCGACGCACCGGTGGTGGCCACGCTGGCCGAAGCCGTGGCTGACTGCCGCTTCGTGCTGGGGTGCACCGCACGTGCGCGCCGGGTCCAGCTGGAGGAGTTCCTGCCGGCAGATGCCGCCGCCCGCGCAGTGGCCAAGGCCAGCGAGGGTGCCGAGGTGGCGCTGGTGTTCGGTCGCGAGCGTACCGGCCTGACCAACGAGGAGCTGCAGCTGTGCCATGCCGCCGTGCACATTCCGTCCGACCCGGAGTTCAGCTCGCTCAACCTGGCCGCCGCAGTGCAGGTGCTGGCCTATGAAGTGCGCATGCAGCTGCTGGGCGCACAGCCGGTGGCCGCGACCGAGCCGGACAACCGCGAGCAGGCTGCCAGCCACGATCAGATGGAGAGCTTCTTCGCCCAACTTGGCGAGACTCTGGACGAGATCGATTTCCACAAGGGGCGCGCGCCCGAGTCGGCGATGCGCAAGCTGCGCCGTCTGTTCCTGCGCAGTGAGCCAAGCGAGCAGGAAGTGCGTCTGCTGCGCGGCATCCTGGCCGATACCCAGCGCATGGCGCGGCTGGCGCAGAAGATCGGCAAGGACAGCTGACGACGGTCTCATTTTTTCGGGTAGTCTGTCCGGATACCCTGGGGGATGATGCTTGTGTCGGGTCTGCGTAGGGCAATGCAGGGGGAACTGCTGAGCCTGGCCTTGGCCCTGCTGGCCGGGACGGCGCGTGCTGAGCCGGTTCCGCGATGGGGCCGTTGGGCAGCGAAGAGGGGCGACTCGCAATGACGCAGGATCATGCGCTTGGCAGTGAGCACCGGGAGGGTGCTGGACCGGCGCCGAAGGTGTCCGGCCGCGCGTCCGGCGTGCTGCCGCGTGTTGTCTGTCTTCGGCGGGTGCAGCGTGCGTTGCAGAAGGTGTTGGGGGCTTCCGGTTTCCGCCGCGTCGATGCGCATGCGCAACCGTGGCTGGATGATTTGAAACAAGGGTCGACGCGCGTGCGGATGGAAGTGGAATGAAGTTGCTCGGCTCGGGGATGCAGGCCCGGTTCCTGCTTGCGATGGGCGGGGCGATGCTGGTGGTGGTGGCGATCCTGGCCGTGCTGCTGGGGCGGCAGGCGGCGATGCAGGGCGAGGTGAGGTCGCTCAGCAACGGCGTCATCCACGAACTGTTCGACCGCAGCGTGCGCAGCCGTGGCGAGGCCATGGTGCGCGAGCTGTCCGATGCGCTTGCCGGTCCGCTCCACAACAACGACCTGGACCAGGTCGGGGCGCTTGTGCGCAGCATTTCGCGGCAGCCGGTGGTGCGCTACGTACTGGTGTTCGACGACCGCGGGCGGCTGGTCCACGACGGCTCGGCCGGGGTGCCCGGCTCCGGGCGGCCGATGACCGATCCGCTGGCGGCCGGGGCGGTTGCCGCGCAGTCGCTGGTGGTGCAGCAGTCGCCCACGGTGCTCGACAACGCGATGCCGATCAGGATGGGCAAACAGCGCATCGGTGGTGTCCGCGTCGGCATGGCGCTGGATGAAGTGCTGCAGCGTGAGCAGGCGGCCAACGCGACCCTCGGTGAGCGGCTGCAGCAGATGGGAAGCCGGCATCTGGGCTGGCTGCTGCTGATGCTTGGCCTGCTGGTGGTGATCGGCGTGGTGGTGATCCTGTACGTGCAGCGCACGCTGGTGGCACCGATCCGCGAGTTGGCCGCAGCCGCCCGGCGCATTGAAGCAGGCGACTACCAGGCGCCGCTGCGGGAAAACACCCGCGACGATGAGGTGGGGGAGCTCGTGCGCGGCTTTGCCCGCATGCGTGATGCGATCGCCCGCCACGACCGCGAAGTGCGGCGCATGGCCTACACCGACGCCTTGACCGGGCTCACCAACCGCCTGGCGTTCCGCGAGGCGCTGGACCATCGGTTGATGGCCGCACGTGCGTCCAATCACCGGTTGGGTCTGCTGTTTGCCGATATCGATGATTTCAAGCGGGTCAATGACACGCTGGGCCATGAGGCTGGCGACGAGGCGTTGCTGCAGTTCGCCCAGCGCATCGGCCGTGCCGTGACCGAGGCCGGCGGCGACGATGCGCTGCTGGCGCGGTTCGGCGGCGACGAATTCGTGATCCTGGTCGGTGATGGCGATGTTGCGGCCAATGCGCGGTTGCTGGCCGAAGTGCTGGTGCGCGAGCTGGGCAAGCCGCTGGTGGTGCAGGGCAGGGAACTGTTCCTGGGCACCTCGATCGGCGTGACCCTGTTCCCCGACGATGCCGCGGATGCGACGACGCTGCTGAAGAACGGCGACATCGCGATGTACCAGGCAAAGATGGCCGGCAAGAACTGCTATCGCTACTACAGCCGGGCCATGGATCACGCGGTCGAGCGCCGCGTGCACATGGAGCAGGAGCTGCGCGGTGCCTGGGAGCGCGGCGAGCTGCGGCTGGCCTACCAGCCAATCTTCCGCATGCGCGACCGTCGCATGGTCGGTGTGGAGGTGCTGCTGCGCTGGCAGCACCCGACGCTGGGCACGATCCCGCCATCGGTGTTCATCGAGGTGGCCGAGCAGAGTGGCCTGATCGAGATCATCGGCCCGAAGGTGCTGCGTGCCGCCTGCATGGAGGCGGTGCAGTGGCCGCGGGGCGTGGCCGGTGACGAGCTGTTCGTCTCGGTCAATGTGTCGCCACGGCAGCTGCGTGGCGGTGAGCTGCCGGCGTTGGTTGCGCAGTGCCTGCAGGAGTCGGGCCTGCCGGCCTCGCGCCTGCACCTGGAGTTGACCGAGACCGCAGTGATCGGTGATGAAATGCTGGCCGCGCAGCTGCTGGACCGCCTGCACCGGGCAGGGGTGAAGGTATGGCTGGACGACTTCGGTACCGGCTTCTCCGGTCTCAGCCACCTGCGGCAGGTGCCGGTGGACGGCGTCAAGATCGACAAGAGTTTCGTCGCCGACATGCAGCGCGACCCGGACGATCTGGCCTTGACCACGGCGATCATCGCCATGGCCCACGCACTGGGCATCACGGTGGTGGCCGAGGGTATCGAACAGGAGGCACAGTTCGAGCTGCTGGCCCAGCGTGGCTGCGACCTCGGCCAGGGCTACCGGTTGAGCCACCCGGTCACCGCCACCGAGGTGGTGCGGATGATCGAGTCGGGCGTGTGAGGCGCTACAGCGGGCGCTTGCTCGGGTCGCCGGGCAGCTCGCGGACCAGCTTGGGCACCAGGTAGCCGGACAGCCGGGCAGTGAGGCCGGCAATCAGGGCCTTGGCCTGGACGTCGTCCACTTCGAAATGGGCCACGCCCTCAACCCGATCCAACTGATGCAGGTAATAGGGCAGCACGCCGGCGGCGAAGCTGCGTTCGCTCAGGTCCTGCAGGGCCTGCACGCTGTCGTTGACCCCGCGCAGCAGCACTGCCTGGTTCAGCAGCTGGGCGCCGATGCCGCGCAGGCGGGCCATCGCCGCATCGACGCTGGCATCGAATTCATTGGCGTGGTTGGCGTGGACCACGATCGCCAGTGGCCACGGCAGGCTGCCCAGCCAGGCCAGCAGTTCGTCGTCCACGCGCTCGGGCAGCACGATCGGCAGGCGCGTGTGGATGCGCAACCGGCGGATGTGCGGGATCTGGCGCAGCGCATCGGTCAGCTCGGCCAGCTTGTGGGTGGCCAGCGACAACGGGTCGCCGCCGGACAGGATCACCTCATCGATGTCCGGGTCTGCGGCGATGGCCTCCACTGCCTCGTGCCAGCCCCCCTTGGCGGCGTTTTCGGCACCATAGTCGAAATGCCGGCGGAAGCAGTAGCGGCAGTTGATGGCACAGCTGCCGGTGGCCACCAGCAGGGCGCGGCCACGGTACTTCTGGATGACCCCGGTGGCCTTCTTTGCTGCGCCGTCGCCCACTGCGTCAAAGCTGAACCCGGGCGCCGGGCGCATCTCGGCGTCGATCGGCAACACCTGCCGCAGCAGCGGATCGTGGGCGTCGCCACGGCGCATGCGGGCGACGAAACCCTGCGGCACGCGCAGCGCGAACTGGGCGATGGCCGCCTCCGATACGCCCAGCGCCGCGGCATCCAGATCCAGCCGGGCCAGCAGCGTCTGCGGGTCGCGCAGGGCCTGCCGCCACAGCTGCTGCCAGCGCGCGGGCGCGCTTGGCGACTGGGTCCGGGGGAAGGCGGAAAGCTGCATGGAGAGGGGGCCTGCGGTTATCATGGACACATAAACAGTTGCCCGCCGGGGTTCCGGTGGGCTTTCCATTCTATCCGGCTCGCCGCACGCGCGGCGGTTTCGCCATTTGAGGAGCTTGAGCATGGCCACTGCGGGCATGAACGATGTCAAGAACGGGATGAAGATCCTGGTCAACAATGAACCGGCCGTCATCTCCGAGACCGAGTTCATCAAGCCGGGCAAGGGCCAGGCCTTCACCCGCGTGCGCTATCGCTTCATCAAGTCGGGCCGCACGGTCGAAATGACCATGAAGGCGACCGACGACGTGGAAGTGGCCGATGTGGTCGATACCAACATGGACTACATGTACAGCGACGGCGAGTACTGGCATTTCATGGACCCGGAAACCTTCGAGCAGGTGCAGGCCGACAAGGCCGGCATGGGCGGCGCCGAGAAGTGGCTGAAGGGCGAGGAGTCCTGCATCGTGACCCTGTTCAATGGTGCGCCGATCTTCGTGCAGCCGCCGAACTTCGTCGAACTGAAGATCACCGAGACCGATCCGGGCGTCCGCGGTGACACCTCGGGCGGCGGCGGCAAGCCGGCCACCCTGGAAACCGGCGCTGTGGTCCGCGTGCCGCTGTTCGTCAACCAGGATGAAATCATCAAGGTCGACACCCGTTCGGGCGAGTACTCCTCGCGCGTCAAGTAATCCGGGTAGGCGCCGGCGCATTCGCGCTGGCGCTCCCACGATCCGCCATGGCGGATCGTGGGCCCCCACTCACCAGCATCCACACCCCGCCGCTTCGCGGCCGCCCCTGACTCAGGGGCTTGCCTTCCAGAAGCCCAGCGGTAGCCGTTTGACCGGTGATCAGTCGCCAGGTCGGAGCCAAGGCTACGTACGGTCCTTCCCCCAGCCAGTGAGCCCGCATGAGCGATAGCCCGCACCTCCCCGAAGCCTGCGACCTGCTCATCGAAGCCGGTTATGTCGTTCCGATCGAGCCGCATGCGGTGGTGCTGGAAGACCATGCCGTGGCCATCCGTGGCAGCGAGATCGTGGCCATCCTGCCGCGGGCCGAAGCGCGTGCGCGGTTCCGCGCCACCCAGGTCGTCAGCCGCCCAGAGGCGGCGCTGATGCCGGGCCTGGTCAACGCACATACGCACAACCCGATGACCCTGCTGCGCGGCGTCGCTGACGACCTGCCGCTGATGACCTGGCTGCAGCAGCACATCTGGCCGGTGGAAGCGGCGGTGATCGGGCCCGAATTCGTGGCCGACGGCACCACCCTTGCCATCGCCGAGATGCTGCGTGGCGGCACCACCTGCGCCAACGAGAACTATTTCTTCGGTGACGTGCAGGCCGCCGTCTACAAGAAGCACGGTTTCCGCGCGCTGGTCGGCGCGGTCATCATCGACTTCCCCACCGCCTGGGCCAAGACCGACGACGAGTACTTCGCCAAGGCCGGTGAACTGCATGACCAGTGGCGCACCGACCCGCTGATCGGCACCGCATTCGCGCCGCATGCGCCCTACACGGTCAACGATGCCAATTTCGAGCGGGTGCGGATGCTGTCCGACCAGCTGGACATGCAGGTGCATCTGCATACCCATGAAACCGCGCAGGAAATCACCGATTCGATCAAGCTGCACGGCCAGCGTCCGCTGGCGCGGCTGGATCGCCTCGGCCTGGTCAACGACCGCCTGATCGCGGTGCATATGACCCAGCTGACCGAAGCCGAGATCCACCTGTGCGCCGAGCGTGGCGTCAGCGTGGTGCATTGCCCGGAATCGAACCTGAAACTGGCCTCTGGTTTCTGCCCGGCCTGCGCCCTGCAGCGCGCCGGTGTGAACCTGGCCATCGGCACCGACGGCTGCGCCAGCAACAACGACCTGGACATGTTCAGCGAGAACCGCACCGCGGCGATCCTTGCCAAGGCTGTGGCCGACGATGCCACCGCGCTGGACGCGGCGACCACGTTGCGCGCGTCCACGCTGGGTGGCGCCCGCGCATTGGGCTTCGGCGAGCGCATCGGCTCGATCGAGGTCGGCAAGCAGGCCGACCTGGTCTGCGTTGATCTGTCCGCGCTGGAGACCCAGCCGCTGCACAACGTGCTGTCGCAGCTGGTGTACGCCACCGGCCGGCAGCAGGTCAGCGACGTCTGGATCGCCGGCAAGCCCAAGCTGGTGCAGCGCGAGCTGATCGGCATGGACCTGCCGGGCATCATCGCCAACGCGCGCCAGTGGCGCGAGCGCATCCGTCATATCCGCGCCTGAGTGCAGGCGCCGCAAGGACAACCGTCATGACTGCCCCCCACGCTTCTTCCAATTTCGATCAGGCCGAGCTGGACAAGTTCGCTGCGCTGGCCAACCGCTGGTGGGACGCCGACGGCCCGCAGAAGCCGCTGCACGCACTGAATCCGGTGCGCCTGCAGTACGTTGCCGACCGCGCGCCGCTGCGAGGTGCGCGTGTGCTCGACATCGGTTGCGGTGGCGGGCTGCTGAGTGAAGCGCTGGCCCAGGCCGGTGCCGAAGTGACCGCCATCGATCTGGCGCCGGAGCTGGTCAAGGTTGCGCGTCTGCATGCCCTGGAAAGCGGCGTCAGCGTCGACTACCGGGTGCAGGCCGCCGAGGACCTGGCCGCCGAACAACCGGGCAGCTTCGATGTGGTGACCTGCATGGAAATGCTCGAGCACGTGCCCGATCCGGGCGCGATCATCGAGGCCTGCAAGCGTCTGCTGAAGCCGGGTGGCCATCTGTTCCTTTCCACCATCAACCGCACCGCAGCCGCATTCGCCGTGGCCATCGTCGGTGCCGAGTACGTGGCACGGCTGCTGCCCAAGGGCACCCACCACTACCAGGAATTCATCAAGCCGGCCGAGCTGGCGCGTTGGCTGCGCGAGGCCGACCTGCAGCTGGCCGATGTCAGCGGCATGGCCTATGAGCCGTGGCGCAACCGCGCCCGCCTGAGCGGCCGCACCGACATCAACTACCTGGCCCACGCGGTCAAGGCGCCGTGACCGCGGCCGTGTTCCCGCGTGCGGTGCTGTTCGACCTGGACGGTACGCTGCTGGACAGCGCCCCGGATTTCGTCGCCACCCTTGATGCGATGCTGGCCGAGCGCGGCCGCGCACCGATCGATCCGGCGCAGTTGCGGCCGGTGGTGTCCAAGGGCTCACGGGCGATGGTGTCGGCCGCGTTTCCAGAGCTGGAAGCGGCCGAGCGCGACGCACTGATTCCCGAGTTCCTGCAGCGCTACGAAGCCTCGATCGGCCAGCACGCCGTGCTGTTCGACGGCGTCGCCGGCATGCTCGATGCGCTGGACGCTGCTGGTACGGTGTGGGGCATCGTCACCAACAAGCCCGAATACCTGGCGCGGCTGATCGTGCCCCAGTACGGCTGGCAGCAGCGCTGCGCCGTGCTGGTCGGTGGTGACACCCTGGCCGAGCGCAAGCCGCATCCGTTGCCGCTGCTGCACGCCGCGCAGCTGATCGGCATCGCAGCGGAAGACTGCGTGTACGTCGGCGACGATGAGCGCGACATCATCGCCGCGCGTGCTGCCGCCATGCCGTCGGTGGCGGCGCTGTGGGGCTACCGCCTGCACAGCGATGACCCGTTGGCCTGGCAGGCCGATGTGCTGGTCGAGAACGCCGGACTTCTGCAACTGGCCAGTCTCTGGCCGAACCGGCCGGCGACCCCGGCCCAGCCGTAAGGAACAACGTAGTGAGCAGTACCGCGCTGGATAGTTTCCTCGACAAGTGGCGCAGCCGTTGGCCGGAATGGTCGGTGGCCGAGCCGTTCGTGGCCGAACCGCAGCGCCATGTGGCGCTGGCGTGGTTCGCGCTGCTGCAGGAATTCGACGACATGCTCAACACCGCTGGCGACCCGCTGCCGGCGGACGCCAAGCTGGCGTGGTGGGGCGAGGAACTGCGGAGCTGGGCCGCGCAGCGTTCGCGGCATCCGCTGGGCCGCGTGCTGGAGCCGGTGCGGGCACCGTGGGTGCAGCTGGCCGAGGCGCTGCCGGATCTGGTCGAGGCGCGCACCGTAGCGCTGGACGCTGCCGGTGCCGAACGCGCACTGGGCAACTATGCCGACGCGGTGGCTGCGGTCGAGGCCGTGGTGTTTGCCGACAAGCCGCGCAAGGGTGCTGGCCATGCCGTGCTGCTGCAGACCCTGGCCCAGCGCCTGCAGGACGCTGGCGTGGCCGGGGTTCCGCGCAGCCTGCTGGACGAAGATGCTGGCAACGCTGCACAGCGTTGGGCGCAGCAGTTGCTGAAAGGGTGGGGCACCCGCGTGCCCGGTCCACGTGCACGCCGGGTGTGGTCGAGCCTGGCGCGTGCACGTCTGGCGGCGCAGGCCGCCGGCAAACCGATTGAAGCCACGCCCGTGCGCACGTTGCTGCGCGTGTGGTGGGCCGCGCGCGGCTGAGCCATCACATGGTAGTGCCGGCCGCTGGCCGGCAATCCGGGTAGGTTGGTGAACACCATGAGGTTGCCGGCCAGCGGCCGGCACTACCGTTACTTGCGCTCCAGCACCAGCAGCGGATCGATGCGGGTGTCGAACCAGTTCATGCCCCAGTGCAGGTGCGGCCCGGTGGCACGGCCGGTGGCGCCGACGGCGGCGATCACCTGACCCTGTTCGACGCGATCACCGACCTTCACGTCGATGCGCGACAGGTGCAGGAAGTTCGAACTGACGCCGAAGCCGTGGTCGAGCAGCAGGGTGCCACCGGTCAGGTACAGATCCGGCCCGGCGAACGTCACCACACCAGCCGCCGGTGCCTTCACCGGGGTGCCGGTCGGCACTGCGATGTCCATGCCGGAGTGGCCGGCGCCGGGCTGGCCGTTGTACACGCGGGCGTTGCCGAAGCGGCCGCTGATGCGGCCCTGCACCGGCCAGATGAAGGTCTGGGTGAAATCGGTGCGGTTGTCGTCGCGCGCACGCGCAGCGGTGACCTGCGCCTGTTCGCGCTTGATCCGCTCGGCGATGGCTGGCGGCGGATTGACCGTCTTCGGCGGTACGCCGTTCACCCGCTCGGTCGGCCAGTCGCGTGGGGTCACGGTGATGGCGGCCGTCTCGCTGCTGCCATCCGGTCGGCGGATCTGCACCTGCAGCGGGCCCTTCTCATCGCGACCGATGCCGAACACCACGCTGCCGTAGCTGCTCACGCGCAGGTCGCGACCTGCATAGCGCACGCTGCTGCCGGCGGGAACCTTGCCGATCACCAGCGCGCCCTGCGACGCGCTGGCCGGGAACACCACGCGGCTGTCGATCAGGTCGCCGATGCCGTCCTGTGCCTGGGCTGCGGGTGCGGAGAGCAGGGGCGCTGCCAGCAGCAGCGCCGCGAACATGAGTGCCGGACGCATCAGCGGTCGTAGGTCATGCGCTGGCCGGCGGGCTTGCCCACCAGCGTGCTGCCGTCCCAGACCAGCTGGCCGTTGACCCAGGTGGAGGCGATGCGCGAACGGAACGTGGTGCCTTCGAACGGCGACCAGCCGCACTTGGACAGCACGTCCTCGCGCTTGACCGTGAACGGCACATCCTCCACCAGCACCAGATCGGCAAAGTAACCTTCGCGCAGGAAGCCTCGCTCTTCCACATCGAACAACTGGGCCGGGGCATGGGCGAATTTCTGCACGACCTGCTCGCGGGTCAGCTTGCCTTCGTGCACGCGTTCCAGTGCGGCGACCAGCGCGTACTGCACCAGCGGCAGGCCGGACGGCGCCTGCGCATAGGGCTTCTGCTTCTCTTCCCAGGTATGCGGGGCGTGGTCGGTGGCCAGCACGTCCAGCACGTCGTCAGCCAACGCGGCCGTGATCGCCTCGCGATCGGCCACGTCCTTGATCGCCGGATTGCACTTGATCAGGTTGCCCTTGGTCGCGTAATCCGGGCGGGCGAAGTGCAGGAAGTGCACGCAGGTTTCGGCGGTGATCTGCTTGCGGCTGCCGTCAGCGCGGATCAGCGGGCCCTTCTCGAACAGCGCCAGTTCGTCGGCGGTGGAGATGTGCAGCACGTGCAGGCGGGTGCCGTGCTTGCGCGCCAGCGACATGGCCAGCCGCGTTGATTTGATGCAGGCTTCGCGCGAACGGATGTCCGGGTGCATCTCCGGGGTCAGTGCGTCGCCGTACTTTTCCTGGAACGCTTTCAGGTTGGCATCGATCATCGGCGTGTCTTCGCAGTGCGTGATGATCGGGGTCGGGCACTCGCGGAAAATCGCGTCCAGGGTTTCCGGGTTGTCGACCAGCATGTTGCCGGTGGACGCCCCCATGAATACCTTCACGCCCGGCGCCTTCTTCGGATCGAGCGCGCGGATGGCGTCCAGGTTGTCGTTGCTGGCACCGTGGTAGAAACCGTAGTTGGCCCAGGCACGGCCGCGCGCCAGCTCGTACTTGGCTTCCAGGATGGTCGAATCCAGGGTCGGCGGGTTGGTGTTGGGCATGTCCATGAAGCTGGTCAGGCCACCGGCCACGGCTGCAGCCGATTCGCTGGCGATGTCACCCTTGTGGGTCAGGCCGGGTTCGCGGAAATGCACCTGGTCGTCGATCATCCCGGGCAGCAGCCAGCGCCCGGCCGCATCCACCACCTGTTCGCCATCACGCGGGGTCAAACCCTTGCCGATCTGCGCGATGCGGTCGTTCTCGATGCGCAGGTCGCCTTCGAAGGTGCGGCCTTCATTGACCAGGCGGGCGTTGGTGATGAGCGTGGAGGACATGTCAGTGTTTTCCTGTGCAACGGCAAGAAGGGGCGTTGGGAGATTCGGGCACTGGATCGAAGCCGCCGGGATGGAACGGATGGCAGCGGCCCAGCCGTCGCGCCGCCAGCCAGCTGCCGCGCAGCGGGCCGTGCCGGGAGATGGCATCCATGGCGTATTCAGAGCAGCTCGGCACGAAACGGCAGCGAGGCCCCAGCAGGGGGCTGATGAAGCGCTTGTAGAAGCGCAGCAGGGCGATGAGCAGGCGCGAGATCACGCAGTCATCTTAAGCCAGTTGGCATGAAGGCCGCATTTGTGCAGGATGGGCCGTTGGTCGCATGTCGTAGATGGCCTGCGACCGCTAGCGGCACCCCTCCAGGTGCCGGACAGGTTCCGTACCGCGCAAGGCGGTCCGTGTTCGTCGGACCGCACCTTGGACCCGTTGACTCCTGGACTGAATGGAGCGGGCCCCCAAGGTTGCTGCTGCGGGTCGGGTAGGCTATAAAGGCCCGCTTTCCCGGGCCCCGGGGAATCCAAGGAAGAGCGTTTCGTGGCTGCTAAAAAAACTGCAAAGAAGGCCGTCAAGGCCGCCAAGAAAACCGCCAAGCCTGTTGTGAAGAAGTTGGCGGCCAAGCCCGTTGCCAAGAAGCCGGCCAGCAAGCCGGTGACCAAGGCGGCATCCTCACAACCGGCGGCCAGGAAGGCCACCGCAAAGAAAACGCCGGCCAAGTCCGGCAAGCCGGCAGTGGCGAAGAAACCCGCTGCGCCGGTCAAGGCCAAACCTGTCGCTGCCAGCAAGAAGGCGCCGGCGGTGAAGAAGGTTGCCAGCAAGGCTGCGCCGGTGAAGAAGGCCGCTGCCAAGCCGGCACCGAAGAAGGCAGCAGCCAAGCCGGCGCCGAAGGCGGTGGTGAAGAAGGTTGCCGCCGCGCCTGCTGCCAAGCCGGCAGCAAAGAAGGTGGCGCCTGCCAAGCCGGCACCGGCCAAGAAGGTTGCCAAGAATGTCGCCCCGCCGGCCGCCAAGCCGACGCCGGCCCCTGTAGTGAAGTCCGCACCGAAGCCAGCTGCGAAGCCGGCCCCGGCCAAGTCTGTCCCGGCCAAGACCGCGGCAGTGGCAGCAGCCAAACCGGCCCCCAAGCCGGCCACGGCCGCCGCTTCTGCAGCATCGACCGCCCCGCAATCCAAGAATCCCGTGCCCGTTTCGAAATCGCCTGCCAAAACCGCCGTGAAATCCGATTCCGCTCCGAAGACCGTGACCCGCCCCGTGGGCAAGGTTGCCGTGGCCGTCGCTGCCCGTTCGGCAGCGCCTGCGCCGCGTAGCAAGTACAAGGTCGTCGAATACAAGACCGACGAGGCCACCGGCCGCCCGATCCTGCCCGCAGGCTACAAGCCGGCCTCGGACGAGGAGTACATGAGCCCGCTGCAGCAGGAGTACTTCCGCCAGCGCCTGCAGAACTGGCGCGCCGACCTGGTGGAAGAGTCCAAGCAGACCATCGAGAACCTGCGTGAGGAAGTGCGTGACATCGGCGATGAAGCCGAGCGCGCGACCCGCGAAACCGAGAACTCGCTGGAGCTGCGCACCCGTGACCGTTACCGCAAGCTGATCGGCAAGATCGACAGCACCCTCAAGCGCCTGGAAGCAGGCGATTACGGGTACTGCGTGGACACTGGTGAAGAGATCGGCCTGGAGCGCCTTGAAGCGCGCTTGACCGCCGAGCGCACCATCGACGCCCAGGAGCGTTGGGAGCACCTGCAGAAGCAGCAGGGCGACTGATTCCGGTTCGTTGTGATGTCATGCAAAAAGCCCGGCTTCGGCCGGGTTTTTTGTTGGGTTCGAGTTGGCTGTGTAGAGCGGCGCCTTGCGGGTATCGGGGTGAGCCTGCGGGTGGGGCCAGGCAGGACACGCTGCAAGTACATCCCTGTAAGCTCGGCCGCGGCATCCATGCCGCGGACGGTCCTGCCCGGACCCACCCGCAGGCTCTCGACGGTTTCCTGCGTGCGCGGTTGCTATAAAGCCGAGCCCATGCTTGGCTCGGGCCGAAGGCGGAGGGCAAGGAAGAGCAAAAGCAAAAGCAAAAGCAGCCAAGCATGGCTTGGCTCTACCAGGAGCGGCCATGCGTGCGCTCGCGGCTGTTGGGTCCGCCTTGTAGCGAGCCGAGTACCGCAGGGGAATCAGGGGCGAAGAGGCGCCGCTGTTTGAGCGCAGCGAGTTCGGCGCCGTCCCCTGATTCACCGAGGAGCGCAGGGCACCGGTGCGCAGCACCGGCTCGCGGATGGCGGCGCGTTTCTTTGGTTACTTTCTTTGCGCGCGCAAAGAAAGTGACAAACCTATTCATCGAGGGAGCGTGACGAGGCCAGTCCAATGCCCGGCGCCGCCGAACCCGCTCTCCGCGGGATCACTGCAGATCGCGCAGATTCAATTTCCGCAGCGTCGGGTTCTTCCATGCGGTGACCCCGGCCACGCTCAGCACCGCGAACCCGCCCAGCACCACCGCCGGCACCAGCCCCAGCACCCTGGCCATCGTGCCGGCATAGAACGCGCCCAGTTCGTTGGACGAACTGATGAAGATGCCATTGATCGACGATACCCGGCCGCGCATCTCTTCCGGCGTGGCCAACTGCAGGATGGTGGAGCGGATCACCACCGACACGCCGTCGAAGGCGCCGTAGAACAGCAGGATCAACGCCGACAGCCAGAAGTGCTGGGACAGGCCGAAGCCGATCACGCACAATCCGAAGCCGGCGACCGCGAACAGCAGCACCCGACCGGCATTGCGGTGCAGGGGGTGGCGCGCCAGCCACAGGCCCACGCACACCGAACCCAGTGCCGGCGCCGCGCGCAGGATGCCCAGGCCCTCCGGGCCGTGATGCAGGATCTCGTGCAGGAACGCCGGCAGCATCGCCACCACGCCGCCCAGCAGTACCGAGAACATGTCCAGCGCCATGGCGCCGACCATGATCCGGTTGCCGACCACGAAGCGCGCGCCTTCGGCAATGCTCTTGAAGATCGGGGCGGCTGGACCGGCATGCACCGGCTCTTCCACCTTCAGCGTGGCCAGGCAGCCCATCGCCACCAGCGCGAAGGCCGTGGCCACCGCATAGGACAGGCCCTTGCCACCGAAGCCGACCAGCACGCCACCCAGTGCCGGGCCGGCGATCATGCCGGTCTGGAACACCACGGCGCCGAGGCCGGCGCCACGGGCGAAATGTTCACGTGGCAACACGCGGGCGAACAGGGCGTTGTAGATCGGCGACAGGAAGGCGCGGACCATGCCGGTCAGGGCGATGGCTGCATAGATCGGCCACACGCCTTCAACCGGCAGCCAGCCCTTGGCTACGCTGGTCAGCACCAGCGCGGTGGCGACCAGGCCGGAACAGGCGACCATGCCCAACTTGCGGCGCGGCAGATGATCCACCAGGTAACCGGCAAACGGGGCCACGCAGAAGAACGGCAGCACCTCGGCCAGGCCGATCAGGCCCAGCGAGAACGGATTGCGGGTGACTTCGTAGATGTGCCAACCGACGGTGACCGCGACCACCTGGTAGGACAGCATCGCGAAGATGCGATACGCCAGCAGCCGGGCGAAACCGGGCCGGGACAGCAGGCCCAGCGCGGTGTCTTCGGCCGTGGCGGGCTCGCTCACGACGGATCGCGCTGCAGCTGGGCCTGCGCGGTCTCGCGGATGAACGCCAGCATCGCCGCCACGCCGTTGCTGCGGGTCGGCGACAGGTGGCGGGCCAGGCCGATATCCTGGATATAGCTGGGTTCGGTGGCCAGGATCTCCTGCGCGCTGCGCCCGGAGTACACGCGCAGCGCCAGGAAGATCAGGCCGGAAACGATGGCCGAATCACTGATGGCGTGGAAACGCAGCGACTGCGCATTGCCTTCCGGCACGATCCAGACCATCGACTGGCAACCGAGCAGGCGGTGCTCTTCGGTCTTCCATTCTTCCGGGAAGGCGGGCAGCTTGCGGCCGAGGTCGATCAGGTACTGGTAGCGCTCGGACCAGTCGCCGAAGAAACCGAATTCCTCGGCGATGGCCGTCTGTGCCTCGGCGGCGGTGGGTTCAAGCGGGAACGGGGAGTCGATCACAACAGTCTCTACAGTAGGGAGCGTGACCGGCGGACCGGCCACGGGGCAGGGCAGGTCAGCCGCGCTTGCGCGACCAGCGCACGCCCTGCGGGGTGTCTTCCAGCACGATGCCTTCGGCGGCCAGCTGGTCGCGGATGGCGTCGGAACGAGCGAAGTCGCGCGCCTGCTTGGCCGCCGCACGTTCGTCGATCAAGCCCTGGATGCGCGCGTCGTCGTCGCTGTCGCCAGCGGCGTTGCCGAACCACTGCGCCGGATCGGCCTGCAGCAGGCCCAGGGCGAGGCCGGCGCCGAGCAGTTCACTCTTCAACCGTGCGCGTTCGGCAGGATCGGTGGCGCGGCGCGCTTCACCGGCAATACGGGCCACTTCGGCCAGCGCCTGCGGCGTATTGAGATCGTCATCCAATGCCGCTTCGATCTCTGCCGGGATCACCGCGGTGGCGGCCACATCGGCCAGCTCGCGCAGGGTGCCGTACAGGCGGTCGAGGGTGCGGCCGGACTGTTCGATCAGCGCGTCGGACCAGTCCAGCGGCTGCCGGTAGTGGGCCGACAGCAACGCCAGGCGCAGCGCCTCGGGGGCATGCCTGCGCACCAGGTCGTGGACGCGCTCGATGTTGCCGATCGACTTGCTCATCTTGGCGCCGCCGAAGTTGAGCATGCCGTTGTGCAGCCAGAAGCGCGCGAACACCTTGCCGCCGTGCGCGCACTCGCTCTGTGCGATCTCGTTTTCGTGGTGCGGGAACTGCAGGTCGACGCCGCCGGCATGGATGTCGATGGTCTCGCCAAGGTGCGCGGCGGCCATCGCCGAGCATTCGATATGCCAGCCGGGACGGCCGCGGCCCCAGGGCGACTCCCAGCCCGGCAGGTCGTCGCCGGACGGCTTCCACAGCACGAAGTCGCCAGGCGCGCGCTTGTAGGGAGCGACCTCGACGCGGGCACCGGCCAGCATCTCTTCCGGGTCGCGGCGCGACAGCTTGCCGTAGCCCTCGAAACTGCCGACGGCGAACAGCACGTGGCCCTCGGCGGCGTAGGCATGCCCGCTGCTGACCAGCTGCTCGATCATGGTGATGATCTGCGCCATGTGCGCGGTCACTTCCGGCTCGATGTCCGGCGGCACCACGCCCAGCGCGGCCATGTCTTCACGGTAGGCAGCAGCGAAACGGTCGGTGATGGTGCTGATCGGCACCCCCTGCTCGCGCGCGGCGGTGTTGATCTTGTCGTCCACGTCGGTGATGTTGCGGGCGTAGCGCAGGGCACCGAAGCGCCGCCGCAGCAGGTCGGCCAGCACCCCGAACACCACAGGCCCACGGGCGTTGCCGATGTGCACGTAGTTGTAGACCGTCGGGCCGCACACATACAGGGTCGGACAGGCCGGATCGAGCGGGGTGAACGGTTCGAGCTGGCGAGTCAGGTTGTTGTGCAGGCGCAGGGTCATGGGTCTGTGACTGGGGGACAAGCCTGTGATTTTAGAACGTGTCGGGGCCCTTTGGGGGGACCGTTGCCACCGGTGGACGTCACCGGCGGCCGGGATGGGGTGGGCAGGAACGGCGCGGACGGGTAATGTTCAGCCCCTTGCGGTCACCACTGCCTACACTATTGCCGTGTCCCTGCTCCCTTCGCCAATGAAAACCACCGCGTTGCTGACCCTGGCCTGCCTGTCGGCGCTGCCCGCCGTGGTCCAGGCCCAGGAGGCCGAGCCCCGCAACCGGGTGGTGATCGTGGAGAACGTGAAGTTCGACTACGCCCAGGTGCTCAACGTGGAGCCGGTGTTCCAGACCCTGCGTGCAACCCGCACCGAGGAGCACTGCGAACCGGTCTCGACCCGTACCCTGGCGCCGGTCAACGTCACCGGCGAGGAGCCGGTGGAGGACAAGGGCCGCATCGGCCGCCTCTGGGATTCGGTTCGCTCGATGTTCAAGCGCAGCGACGAGGAGGTGCTGGAGGAACTGCCGGCGGAAGCCCCCGCCCCGGCGCCGGCCAACACGGGGCCGATGCTGACCCGGGACTGTCGTATCGTGCCCGTCGGACGCGAGTTCCGCCGCCCCATCGCCTATGACGTGGACTATGTCTACAAGGGCACCAAGTACCGTTCACGGCTGCCGGAAGACCCAGGCAACCGGTTGAAGATCCGGGTTTCGATCACCCCCTGGGTGGGCCCGGAGCAGGCTGCCGCCGGCACCCCCTGATTCTGCGACGCCGGCCTCTTGCGCCGGCCCCGGCCGCATGTAAAGATTGCCGGCCAATGAAGCTCACCGACTTCCAGCACGACAGCAGCGCCGCCCGCCAGGCCACTGGCATGACGTCGCGTGCCCGTCGACCGGAACCCCACATTCTCGCTGGGTAATCCGGAGCTTTCTGCTGTTCGTCCGAAAAAAACCCAGCCCGCCGGCTGGGTTTTTTCGTTTCCGCGTTCTGAAAGCTTCATCTGCAACCTTTTCGTACCACCCTGGTTCCCGGTTTTCCCTTCCACCTTCCACCGCGTCGACCCTCGGCGCCGCTCATGCAAGGAATGATGATGTCCCCCAAGCACTTCCTGAACACCCAGGACTGGAGCCGCAGCGAACTTGACGCGCTGCTGACCCAGGCTGCGCTGTTCAAGCGCAACAAGCTCGGCGACCAGCTCAAGGGCAAGTCGATCGCGCTGGTGTTCTTCAATCCGTCCATGCGCACCCGCACCAGTTTCGAGCTGGGCGCGTTCCAGCTTGGTGCCCACGCAGTGGTGCTGCAGCCGGGCAAGGATGCATGGCCGATCGAGTTCAACCTCGGCACGGTGATGGACGGCGATACCGAAGAGCACATCGCTGAAGTAGCCAAGGTGCTCGGCCGCTACTGCGACATCATCGCCGTGCGCGCGTTCCCGAAGTTCGTCGACTGGGCCTACGACCGCCAGGACGTCGTGCTCGAGAGTTTCGCCAGATACTCGCCGGTGCCGGTGATCAACATGGAGACCATCACCCATCCGTGCCAGGAACTGGCGCACGTGATGGCACTGCAGGAGCATTTCGGTACCCAGGACCTGCGCGGCAAGAAGTACGTGCTGACCTGGACCTACCACCCCAAGCCGCTGAACACCGCGGTGGCCAACTCGGCGCTGACCATCGCCACCCGCATGGGCATGGACGTGACGCTGCTGTGCCCGACCGCCGACTACATCCTCGACGAGCGCTACATGGGCTGGGCCGAGCAGAACGTGGCCGAGAGCGGCGGTTCGCTGAAGATCAGCCATGACATCGACAGTGCCTATGCCGGTGCCGACGTGGTCTACGCCAAGAGCTGGGGCGCGCTGCCGTTCTTCGGCAACTGGGAGCCGGAGAAGCCGATCCGCGACCAGTTCAAGCACTTCATCGTCGACGAGCGGAAGATGGCCCTGACCAACAACGGCGTGTTCAGCCACTGCCTGCCGCTGCGCCGCAACGTGAAGGCGACCGACGGCGTGATGGATTCGCCGCAGTGCATCGCCATCAACGAAGCCGAGAATCGCCTGCATGTGCAGAAGGCGATCATGGCTGCTGTTGCCGGCCGCTGATTTCGTACGTCGTTCAAGCATTCCAGACAATCCGCCGGGCATGGCCCGGCGCTACCAGGACATACCCCCCCATGAGCAACAAAGACGTCGTTCTCGCCTTCTCCGGCGGCCTTGATACCAGCTTCTGCGTGCCGTACCTGCAGGAGCGCGGCTACAACGTGCATACCGTGTTCGCCGATACCGGCGGCGTGGATGACGAAGAGCGCGATTTCATCGAGAAGCGTGCCGCCGAGCTGGGTGTCACCAGCCACCAGACCGTCGATGGCGGTCCGGCCATCTGGTCCGGCTTCGTCAAGCCGTTCGTGTGGGCCGGCGAGGGCTACCAGGGCCAGTACCCGCTGCTGGTGTCGGACCGTTACCTGATCGTCGATGCCGCGCTCAAGCGCGCTGCCGAACTGGGCACCAACATCATCGCCCACGGCTGCACCGGCATGGGCAACGACCAGGTGCGCTTCGACCTGGCAGTGAAGGCCCTGGGTGACTACCAGATCATCGCGCCGATCCGCGAGATCCAGAAGGAACACACCCAGACCCGCGCCTACGAGCAGAAGTACCTGGAAGAGCGTGGCTTCGGCGTGCGCGCCAAGCAGCAGGCCTACACCATCAACGAGAACCTGCTGGGCCTGACCATGTCCGGCGGCGAGATCGATCGTTGGGAAGCACCGGGCGAGGGCGCCCGTGGCTGGTGCGCACCGCGCGCCGAGTGGCCGGAACAGGCGCTGACCGTCACCCTGAAGTTCGTCGAAGGCGAAGCCGTCGAGCTCAATGGCAAGGCACTGCCGGGTGAGCAGATCCTGGCCCAGCTCAACAAGCTGTTTGCCCCCTACGGCGTCGGCCGTGGCGTGTACACCGGCGACACCGTGATCGGCCTGAAGGGCCGCATCGTGTTCGAGGCACCGGGCCTGGTCTCGCTGCTGGCCGCACACCGCGCGCTGGAAGATGCGGTGCTGACCAAGCAGCAGAACCGCTTCAAGCCGGACGTGGCGCGCAAATGGGTGGAGCTGGTGTACGAAGGCTTCTACCACGACCCGCTGAAGACCGACATCGAAGCCTTCCTGAAGTCCTCGCAGGCCAAGGTCAACGGCGAAGTGGTGCTGGAAACCCGTGGCGGCCGCGTCGACGCCGTTGCGGTGAAGTCGCCGCACCTGCTCAACACCAAGGGCGCCACCTATGCGCAGTCGGCCGACTGGGGCGTGGAAGAGGCCGAGGGCTTCATCAAGCTGTTCGGCATGAGCTCGACGCTATACGCGCAAGTCAATCGCTGAGCGATTGAATTGCGCGCGCGTCTCCCGCGCATTCCACATAATCCCCGCGCCGTTGGCGCGCCCCCTTGAACATCAAGGGGGCTCTCCTCCAGCCGGTACACGTTGTACTGAAGGATCTTTGATTCATGCTTGAACAGACGATCTCGCATCTGCAGGCCCTGGTGTCCTTCGACACCCGCAACCCGCCGCGTGCGATCACCACCGGTGGCATCTTCGATTACCTGCGTGCGAACCTGCCCGGGTTCAACGTCGAGGTGATCGACCATGGCGCCGGTGCGGTCAGCCTGTATGCGGTGCGCGGTACGCCGAAGTACCTGTTCAACGTGCATCTGGACACCGTGCCGGACTCGCCGCACTGGAGTGCCGACCCGCACGTGATGCGCCGCCTGGACGACCGCGTGGTCGGCCTCGGTGTGTGTGACATCAAGGGCGCGGCCGCGGCGCTGGTGGCGGCCGCCAATGCCAGTGATGGTGACGCGGCCTTCCTGTTCTCCAGCGATGAAGAAGCCAACGATCCGCGCTGCATCGCCGCGTTCCTTGCCCGGGGCATTGCGTACGAAGCGGTGCTGGTGGCCGAACCGACCATGAGCGAAGCGGTGCTCGCCCATCGAGGCATCAGCTCGGTACTGATGCAGTTCGCGGGCCGTGCCGGCCATGCGTCGGGCAAGCAGGATGCAGCCGCCAGTGCGCTGCACCAGGCGATGCGCTGGGGCAACCGCGCGCTGGACCATGTCCAATCGCTGGCCTCGGCACGCTTCGGTGGATTGACCGGCCTGCGCTTCAACATCGGGCGCGTGGAAGGCGGCATCAAGGCCAACATGATCGCACCGGCGGCGGAAGTGCGTTTTGGTTTCCGGCCGCTGCCATCGATGGATATCGATGCGCTGCTGGCGACCTTCGCCGGCTTCGCCGAACCGGAAGCGGCGCTGTTCACCGAAACCTTCCGTGGCCCCAGCCTGCCGGCAGGGGATATCGCTGAAGCCGAGCACCGCCGCCTGCTGGCGCGCGACGTGGCCGATGCGCTGGACCTGCCGATCGGCAACGCGGTGGACTTCTGGACCGAGGCGTCGCTGTTCTCGGCCGGTGGCTACACCACGATGGTGTTCGGCCCGGGCGACATCGCCCAGGCGCATACCGCCGATGAGTTCGTGACGCTTGACCAGCTGCAGCGCTACACCGACGCCGTACACCGGATCATCGCCGCCGGCGCCTGATCGACCCACAACGCCGCTGCGCTTCTGCGCGGCGGAACTGCAACGCGGCGACCGCCGCCTGTGACGAAACCGAAATGTCTCCTGCCCTCCAGCCCCACCGCCAGACCCGCCAGACCATCGTGCGCCTGCTCTCGAGCATGGCCAGCGCGAAGGAGATCAGCCAGTACCTCAAGCGCTTTTCGCAGCTGGACGCCAAGCGCTTCGCCGTGGTCAAGGTCGGCGGCGCGGTGCTGCGCGACGATCTCGACGCGCTGACCTCCTCGCTGTCGTTCCTGCAGGAAGTCGGCCTGACCCCGATCGTGCTGCACGGCGCCGGCCCGCAGCTGGATGCGGAACTGTCGGCCGCCGGCATTGAAAAGCAGACGGTCAACGGCCTGCGGGTGACCTCGCCGGAAGCGCTGGCGATCGTGCGCCGGGTGTTCCAGCAATCCAACCTGCGCCTGGTCGAAGCGCTGCAGCAGAATGGCGCGCGCGCCACCTCCATCACCGGCGGCGTGTTCGAGGCGGAGTACCTGGGCCTGGACACCTACGGCCTGGTCGGCGAGGTGAAGAAGGTCAACCTGGCGCCGATCGAGGCCAGCCTGCGTGCCGGCTCGATCCCGGTCATCACCAGCCTGGGCGAGACCGCCGGTGGGCAGATCCTCAACGTCAATGCCGACTTCGCCGCCAACGAACTGGTGCAGGAGCTGCAGCCGTACAAGATCATCTTCCTGACCGGTACCGGCGGCCTGCTGGACGAGCAGGGCAGCGTGATTGATTCGATCAACCTGTCCACCGAGTACGACCACCTGATCGCACAACCGTGGATCCACGGTGGCATGAAGGTGAAGATCGAACAGATCAAGTCCCTGCTGGACCGGTTGCCGCTGGAATCGTCGGTGTCGATCACCCGGCCGGCCGACCTGGCCAAGGAACTGTTCACCCACAAGGGCTCGGGAACGCTGGTGCGCAAGGGCGAGAAGGTGCTGCGTGCAACCGCCTGGAGCGAGCTGGACCTGCCGCGCCTGAAGGGCCTGATCGAATCCAGTTTCGGCCGCACCCTGGTGCCGGACTATTTCGAGAGGACCACGCTGCTGCGCGCGTATGTCAGCGAGAACTACCGCACGGCGGTGATCCTCACCGATGAGGCCGAGGGCGTGTACCTGGACAAGTTCGCCGTGCTCGATGATGCGCAGGGCGAAGGGCTTGGCCGCGCGGTCTGGAACGTGATGCGCGAGGAAACCCCGCAGCTGTTCTGGCGCTCGCGCAACGGCAACCCGATCAACCACTTCTACTACGCCGAGTCCGATGGCTGCTACAAGCAGGGTCATTGGAAGGTGTTCTGGTACGGTGCCGATGGCATCGACCGGATCAGGACCTATGTCGACCACTGCGCGGTGCGTGCGCCGAGCCTGGAGGGCTGAGCGCGATGAACCACGCAGACTGGACCCGGGTACCCACGTTGACCGGCACGCATGCGCGGCTGGAACCGCTGCAGATGAGCCACATCGACGGCCTGCGCGGCGCGTTGGGCGAAGGCGCGCTGTCCAGGCTCTGGTACACCCAGGTGCCCGATGCGAAGGCCATGACCGGCTATGTGCAGGCCGCGCTGCAGGCACAGGCCGAAGGCAAGGTGCTGCCGTTCGTGGTGTTCGATGCCAACGACCAGATCGTCGGCACCACCCGTTACTACGATCTGCAACCGGACGTACCGCGGCTGAGCATCGGCTACACCTGGTATGGCGAATCGGTGCAGCGCACCGGGGTCAACTCCGAAACCAAGCTGATGCTGCTCAGCCATGCCTTCGAGCGGCTGGAATGCCTGAGCGTGGTGTTTGAAACCAGCTGGTTCAACTTCACCTCGCGCACCGCGATCGCACGCCTGGGCGCCAAGCAGGATGGCGTGCTGCGCAATCACCGCCGGCATCCCGACGGCACGCCGCGCGACACCGTCATCTTCTCCATCATCGATGCGGAATGGCAGGGCGTGAAACGCCACCTGCAGCACCGCCTCGATTCGCACGCATGAGCACGCACGCATGAGCACTTCCTCCTCGTTCACCGTCGGCATCGTCGGCGCCCGCGGCCATACCGGCGCCGAGCTGATCCGCCTGGTGGCAGCGCATCCGAACCTGCAGCTGGGCTTCGTGTCCTCGCGCGAACTGGCCGGGCAGCGCGTGTCCGACCACTACCCGCAATGGCAGGGCGAACTGCAGTTCGAGAATCTCGACGCCGACGCCGTTGCCGCAAAGGGCGTGGACGCGGTGATCCTGGCCCTGCCCAACGGCCTGGCCGCGCCGTTCGTGGCGGCGCTGGAAACGGCGAAGCCGGACACGGTGATCGTCGACCTGTCGGCCGACTACCGTTTCGACAACACCTGGTACTACGGCCTGCCCGAGCTTACCCGCAGCCGTTACCGCGGACAGAAGCACATCAGCAACCCCGGCTGCTATGCCACCGCGATGCAGCTGGCGATCCATCCGCTGCTGGATCTGCTGGCTGGTCCGCCGCAGTGCTTCGGCGTGTCCGGCTACTCGGGTGCGGGCACCTCGCCGTCGGACAAGAACAACGTTGAACTGCTGGCCGACAACCTGATGCCGTACGCGCTGACCAACCACGTGCATGAGCGCGAGGTTTCCGTGCAGCTGGGCGTGGCGGTCGAATTCATGCCGCACGTCGCGCCGCATTTCCGTGGCATCACCCTCACCGCCAACCTGTGGTTGAACCGCGTGCAGACCCGCGAGCAGATCGTCGAGCGCTTCCAGCACGCCTACGCCGGTGAAGCACTCATCGAGGTCGTGGACGAGGCGCCGTGGGTGAGCCGCATCGCTGGCCGCCACGGTGCCCAGGTCGGCGGCTTCACGCTCGCCCCGGGCGGAAAGCGGGTGGTGGTGGTTGCGACCCTGGACAACCTGCTCAAGGGCGCTGCCACCCAGGCCATGCAGAACCTCAATCTTGCGCTGGGCATCGACGAACTGACGTCGATCCCGCACTGAAACCGTACAGGAGCTCCCCATGGCAGACCTTCTTTGGCAGAAGCCAGGCGTCGCTGTCGATGCCCAGATCCAGACCTTCCTCGCCGGCGACGACGTGATCCTCGATCGCGAGTTCTTCCTGCATGACATTGCTGCCAGCGCCGCGCATGCGCAGGGCCTGCAGCACATCGGCATCCTCAGCGCCGACGAACTGGCCGGGTTGCTGCGTGAACTTGAGGTGCTGGCGCAGGACTTCCGCGAAGGCCGCTTCGTGCTGGATACGCAGTATGAGGATGGCCATTCGGCGATCGAGGCACGGTTGACCGAACGCCTGGGTGATGCCGGCCGCAAGATCCACACCGGCCGCAGCCGCAACGACCAGATCCTGGTCGCCACCCGGTTGTGGTTGAAGGAAAAGCTGCAGCGCGTGGCGCAGGTCAGCGCCGAAGTGGCAAAGGTGGCACTTGACCGTGCGCAGGCCGAGCAGCATCTGCCGATTCCCGGTTACACCCACATCCAGCGTGCCGTGGTGTCCTCGGCCGGCATGTGGTGGGCCGGTTGGGCCGAAGCCTTCATCGACAACGCCGTGCGTGCCCGCGATACCCATGCACTGGTCGATGCCAATCCGCTTGGCACCGCCGCCGGTTACGGCGTGAACCTGCCGCTGGATCGCGAGCACACCACTGCCGCGCTCGGCTTTGCGCGCATGCAGATTTCGCCGATCTACGCGCAGCTGTCGCGTGGAAAGTTCGAACTGGCCGCGCTGGAAGCGCTGGGCGGTGCCACCCTGGACCTGCGCCGCATTGCCTGGGACCTGTCGCTGTTTACCAGCGCCGAATTCGGTTTCGTCGCGTTGCCGGCGCAGTACACCACCGGCAGTTCGATCATGCCCAACAAGCGCAATCCGGACGTGATCGAGCTGATGCGCGCGACCCATGCCAGCGTCGCCGCTGCACGCACCGAAATCGAGCAGCTGCTGTCGCTGCCGTCGGGCTACCACCGCGACCTGCAGTCGTCCAAGGGCGCCATCTTCCACGGCTTCGGGCGCGGCCTGGCCGCGCTTGAACTGCTGCCGGCGCTGCTGGCCAACCTGGAATGGCGCGATGACAAGCTGCGCGCAGCGATCGATTCGGGGATGTATGCCACCGATGTCGCGGTGGAAGCTGCGGTAGCGGGCGTACCGTTCCGCGAGGCCTACAAGGCCGCTGCTGCCGGTGCCGACAGTGCAGGGCAGGGGCGCACGCCGGAAGGCAGCCTGGCGGCGCGCGTATCGCCGGGTTCGGCGTCGGACCTGCGCCTGGATGAACTGCGCGCGCGCTGGCAGGCGCTGTCCTGATGGCCGGCACCGTCTACCTGGTGCTGGCGATGCGCCTGCCGGGCTTCACCGACGCCGTGGTGCAGCCGCACCGCGACTTCCTCGATGCGTTGCAGGCCGAGGGCCGCCTGCAGCTGACCGGCGGCTTTGCCGACGGCAGCGGTGGCGCCTATGTGCTGTGCAACCTCGATAGCCTCGCGCAGGCGCAGGCCATCGTCGCCACCGATCCGCTGATGACGATGCAGGCATCGGCGCTGAGCGTCCATGAATGGAATACCCGCTGAGGCGCCCCTGATGACTGTCCACGCCGCCCACGTTGCATCGCCGTTCCCCGAACAAGCGCTGCCGTCGTGGCGGCGCGCCGTGCTCAAGGTCGGCAGCAGCCTGCTGGCCGCCGACGGTGGTGGCCTGTCGCCGCGCCACGCGCTGGGCCTGGCCCAGTTCGTTTCGGCCAACGTGCTGGCCGGGCGCGAGGTCGTCATCGTCTCCTCCGGCGCGGTCGCTGCCGGCCGCGCGATCCTGCCCCGGGCCGATGAACCCGGTGCCGCGATGGCGGCGCGGCAGGCGTTGGCGGCCCTGGGCCAGGCGCAGCTGATCGGTCTGTGGCAGCGCTTCTTCGAGCGCCCGGTGGCGCAGGTGCTGCTGACCCATGACGATCTGCGCAACCGCCGCCGCTATCTCAATGCGCGGGCAACCCTCAACGAGCTGCTGCGGCTTGGCGCGCTGCCGGTGGTCAACGAGAACGACACCGTTTCGGTGGATGAGCTCAAGCTCGGTGACAACGACAACCTGGCCGCGACGGTGGCAGCGCTGGTCGATGCCGATGCACTGTTCATCGCCACCGACATCGACGGTCTCTACAGCGCCGACCCACGCACGCATGCCAATGCCCGGCCATTGCATGAAGTAGTCGAGTTGAATGACGCCGTGCTGGCGATGGCTGGCGGCGCCGGTTCGGTCGCCGGCACCGGCGGCATGCGCACCAAGCTGGAGGCCGCAGCCAAGGCCGGCCGTGTCGGCATCGAAACCTATCTGTTCAATGGCCGCAGCGGCGAGGTGGTACGCGCGCTGGCGCAGGATCGCCTGTACGGCACCCGCATCCATGCAGCGCGCAGCCGTGAGGCGGCCCGCAAGCACTGGCTGCGGCATGCACCACTTGCTGAAGGCGCGATCCTGATCGATGCCGGCGCCGCCCAGGCAATGCGCGAGAAGGGGGCATCGCTGCTGCCCGGTGGCATCACCGGTGCCGACGGCGCGTTCCGGCGCGGTGACATGGTGCAGGTATGCTGGAACACCGACGCCGGCCGGGTGTGCGTGGCCCGTGGTGTGAGCCAGTACGCCGCCGATGACGTGCGCCGCATTGCCGGCCGCCACACCCGCGACATCCAGACCGTGCTCGGATACAACTACGGCGGTACCGTCGTCCATCGCGACGATCTGGTGCTGCCATGAACCCACTGCAGGATATGCCGATGAGTGAGATCGAATCGCAGGCCCGTGCCTGCCGCGAGGCGGCGCAGGTGGTTGCCGGCCTGGACAGCGATGCGCGCAGGGCACTGCTGCAGGCGATGGCGCAGGCGCTGGAGGTCAATGCCGGACAGATTCTTGCAGGCAATGCACGCGACCTGGCCGCCGCCCGCGACAAAGGTGTGGGCAACGCGATGCTCGACCGTCTGGCACTGGACCCGGCGCGCCTGCTGGCGATGGCCGACGCCGTGCGCGAGGTGGCCGGGCTGCCGGACCCGGTCGGGCAGGTGACCCGCGACGACGTGCGTCCGAACGGCATCCGCGTGCAGAAGGTGCGCGTGCCGCTGGGAGTGATCGCGATGATCTACGAAGCACGCCCGAACGTGACCGCCGAAGCCGCCGCGCTGTGCCTGAAGGCGGGCAACGGCGTGATCCTGCGTGGCGGCTCGGAGGCGATCCATTCCAATACCGCCATCGCCCAGGCGTTGGCCGGGGCATTGAAGGCCAACGGCGTTCCCCCTGCCGCTGTGACGGTGCTGACCGACCTGCGCCGCGAAGCGATGCTGGAACTGCTGCAACTGCACGAACTGATCGACCTGGCCATCCCGCGCGGTGGCGAAGGCCTGATCCGCTTCGTCGCCGAGCACGCGCGCGTGCCGGTCATCAAGCACTACAAGGGTGTCTGCCACCTGTTCGTCGATGCCAGCGCCGATGCAGCCAAAGCGCTCGATCTGCTGGTGGACGGCAAGTGCAGTCGCCCGTCCGCGTGCAATTCACTGGAAACCCTGCTGGTGCACCGGGACATTGCCGCAGCGTTCCTGCCGCGTGCTGCACAGGCGCTGGCCGAACGTGGCGTGCAGCTGCGTGCAGACGAGCGCGCGCAGCCGTTGCTGCCGGGAAGCACCGCGGCCAGCGAAGACGACTATGCCGCCGAATTCCTCGATCTGATTCTGGCGGTCCGCGTGGTCGACGATCTTGATGCAGCGATCGCGCACATCCGTACCTATACCTCCGACCACACCGAAGTGATCGCCACCGAAGACGTAGCCAGTGCCGAGCGCTTCGTCAGCGCATTGCGCTCGGCGGTGGTGATGGTCAACGCGTCTTCGCGTTTTTCCGATGGTGGCCAGCTTGGCCTCGGCAGCGAGATCGGCATCTCCACCACGCGCCTGCACGCCTATGGCCCGATGGGGCTGGAAGCGCTGACAGTCGAACGGTTCGTGGTGCGCGGCGAAGGCCAGGTCCGAAGGGTCACAGCCGGGCTGCGCCCGGCACCCGCAGAGGCCACGGCAACAGCCGAAGCAACCGCCGAAGCAACCGCAAATGCAACGGCAACAGCGGGGTTCCTGCGGGATGGCGGGGTGGGTCCGGTTGCGGGGGACGCTGCAAGTACGTCCATGTAAGCTCGGTCGCGCCTTGCTCGTGTGCGCTGTCCTGCGCACACGGCAAGACCGGGGTTGGGCGTCCTGCCCAGCCCGCCCGAGGCATGCCTCGGGCCCATGGCGCTCACGCCCCCGCAACCGGACCCACCCCGCCTTCGACAGATCTCCGCAATCTGTCGGGATGGCATGACTTGCTCTTGGTGGGTGTCGACCTTGGTCGACACGTAGATCCACGCCATGCGTGGATGCCTTTTGATGAATTGTCGACTATTCGATTTCGATGGAGATTCATCCACGCATGGCGTGGATCTACCAGATTGCGGAAATCTGTGAGAGGTGGGGCGGTGTGGGTAGGCAGGACCGTTGGCGCCATGGATGGCGCCATCGAGCCCCCATGGATGGGTCTACGGCGTGTCCTGCCTGCCCATACCGCCCCGCCATCCCACTGACTGCCAGCTGTTGCTGTTGCTTCGGCCTCTGCGGGTGCCGGGCGCCGCCCGGCCGAACCCCCGTTACCTCAACAGCTGCGCGGTCATGCCCAGCGGCCGTGCATGCTCATCCATGTGCAGGGTGATGGCCTTGGCACCGAACATCTGTTCGGCAAGCTGATCGCTGGCACCCAGCGAATGGGCGATCTCCGCACGACTTGCGTCCTCGTGCGGGCCGCGCCGTTCCTTGCCGGCGAAGCGGTAGCGGTTGTACTCGGCCCAGGCGATCAGCAGCAGCGCACAGCACGCCAGGATCACCGGCAGGGCGATGATCACGAACGGGTCCAGATGCTGCTTGCGCTCGTACAGCTGCAGCCACGCCAGCTGCCCACCGAGCAACCAGGACACCAGCGTGACCAGCGGTGCCCACAGGTAGAAGTAAAACCCCCAGAACGCCAGGGTCACAAATCCCCAGGCGGTGCGCTGCAGGCGGGGCTGCTTGAGCGGCTTCTGGATCAGCCGCGAGTCGAAGCGGTTGGACGGCGTCCTGGCGGTCGTCTGGCGATGTGCGTTCATCGTATACCTCTGTCTGGGCTGACCCAGGTGGCACGCTTGCCACGCCGCCGGAGAAGGGTCTTCGGCAGCGCCACCAGCGTGGTGAACAGGCTGATCAACCAGTACGCCATCGGGTACCAGATGACCCAGAAATAGTTGCGGCCGATATGCGTTTCGTAACGCCTGTCGATGATCAGGCTGCTGGCGAACTGCAGCAGGCAGACCAGGGCCAGGATCACGCCATGCCATTGCGGCAGCAACGTGTCGATGTACAACGACGGCGGCATCGGGATGAACTTGCCCACTGCCCACAACAGGATGATCACCAGCATGGTGTAGGCCCACAGCACGCTGAGGATGTATTCCAGCAGCACGCCCCACATCCGCCGCTTGCGCCAGCTGAACAACGATGAGCCGTGGCGCAGCAGGACTTCCACACCGCCCTGTGCCCAGCGCAGTCGCTGCCGCCACAGGCCTTTCAGCGTTTCCGGCATCAGGATGAAGCACAGCGCATTGGGCTCGTAACGGATGTCCCAATGATCCAGCTGCAGCCGCCAGCTGATGTCGATGTCCTCGGTGACCATGTCATCGGCCCAATAGCCGATGCGGTGCAGGGCGGTGCGACGGAACGCGGCAATGACCCCGGACACGGTGAAGATGCGGCCGTACACGCGTTGGGCGCGCTTGATCATGCCGATGATCGAGGAGAACTCCGCCACCTGCAGACGGCCGAGCAGGGTGGAGCGATTGCGGATCCGCGGGTTGCCGGTTACCGCACCCACGCGCGGGCCGCTGGTCAGGTGCCAGACCATCCAGTGCATGGCGAACTCTTCCAGCATGGCATCGCCATCGATGCACACCAGGTACTCCGATCTCGCGGCCAGCGCGCCCATGCGCAACGCATTGGCCTTGCCCAGGTTGCGGTCCAGATGGACCACGCGCAGGCGCGGATGAAGCGCTGCAAGCGCGTCCAGGCGGGTGCCGGTGTCGTCGGTGCTGCCATCGTTGATGGCGATCACCTCGAAGTCCGGGTAGCGCTGGGCCAGTGCCGCGCCGAGGGTGTCGTCCAGGTTCGCCGATTCGTTGTGGCACGGGATCAGCAGGCTGGCGAACGGATACTCCGCCATCGGTGGTGGGTCGTTGCGCGGCCGCGACTTCCGCTCACGGCGGAAGAAGTAGTACAGGCCCCCGGACATCCAGAAGAACGCCATCACCATGGGGTAGAAGAAGGCGAACTGGAACATGGCGTTGAGCCACGGATTCATGTCCACGTCACTTCTCCGGATACGGGAAGTTGCGCGCGGACATCGCCGCGCGTGCATCCTGGGTCGACGGCTTGTCGGCGATGAAATCGTCCGGGTACCACGCGAAATGGCGCACGCCCTGTGCCTGCAGGCGGCGGATCTGCGCGCGCAGCTGTTCGCCGCTGATCGGCCGCTGCGTGCGCCAGTCCACGGTCTGCAGCTCGAACATCGTGTGCTTCAGCTCGGGGTCGTGCGCACGCACGGCCACCACCAGCTTGTCCAGCCAACGCTGCGGGCGGCGGCTGCCTTCCATCCATGGCATCGCCATCAGCGCGGTGCGGTCGTAGGCCTTGTTGAACAGGTCCAGGCGCTGGGCGAACCACGCCGCGCTCTGCGGCTCCAGCACCGGCTGCGCGTACAGGTTGCGCACGGTGCCCAGCTTGGGGCGCCAGCGTTGTGCGCTGTCACGCAGTTCCAGCGTGAAATCAATCAGCGCCTGGGTGCGACCGCCGTCGCTGCCTTCCTGCGGCAGCTGGGCAAGTTCGGTATCGCGCACGTAGCCGTCATCGTGGAACAGCAGGCCTTCGAAATACGAATTGATCGCCAGGTCTTCGTAGATGTCCTTGATGATCTGTCGTGCCTGCGGCTTGGTGAAATCCAGGCGGTACATGCCATCGCGTTCCGGGCTCTGGATGCCCAGCGCCGCACGCTGCGCGGCGTCGGGCAGTTCATAGCCCAGCACCGGCAACCACGCATACACCTTCACCCCGGCACGGGTTTTCAGCTGCCAGGCGACGCGGTTGAACAGGTCCGCGCGCATCGGCAGGTGGCGGTTCGGGAAGTACAGGGCATCGGCGGTGTTGTTGCCGTCCGGATCGGCGAAGGCCTGCAGGTAGACATGGGTCGGGCCGATCCGCTTCACCCGCTCGATCAGCGCATCCAGGTTGCGCGCCTGCTGTGCAGGGTCGCTGTCGTAGACCGAGTCCATATCGATCTGCAGTGCACGGGTACCGTCCAGATTGACGTTGCGACGCAGCTCGAAGGCCAGCGAGGTGATGTTCGGATTGCTGGTCACCAGCAGGCGTGCCAGGCCATGCAGGTCGGCCGTCACCGGCGTGCTGCGACCTTCCAGGTCGAAGGACACCGGCATGCCCAGCTGCTCGGCGATGTCGTTGCTCAACTGGTTGTAGGCGGCATACGGCCAGACGATCGCTTTCGGGCGTACACCCAGTTCCTTCTCGATGCGCTGCACGCTGCGGCCGAGATCGTCGCGCAGGCGCTTCTCGTACTCCTGCGCGCTTTCATAGCGCTGCGCCTTGGGGTCGTAGATGCGGGTGATCACCGCCGGGGTCTGGTTGCCCTGCGGGTTGGACTGCACGCCGTGGTGCAGGTTGTCGGTATGGCTGGCCAGTTCGATCAGGCCGCTGGCCTGCATCTCGCGCAGCTGGTCCCAGGTCAGGAAGTCGTCACGGCCGAAGGGACGGTAGCCGTAGTCGATGGTGCGTCCCGGTGCCATGTCCACGTAGTCGGTGATCACCGCCACCAGCGCCGGATAGTTGTACGCGCGCAGCAGGGGATAGACGCGGCTGTACACGCTGCGCAGGCCGTCGTCGAAGGTCAGCAGCACCGGCCGCGGCGGCAGCGTTGCTTCGCCGCGCGAGGCCTTGATCAGCTGTGACAGCGAGACCGGGTGATAGCCATGCGCGGACAGCCAATCCAGGTGTGCGGCGAAGTTCTGCGTGCTGACCGCGTAGGCGTCGCCGTCGGATTTTTCCAGCACATCATCGCGCACGTCGTGGTAGCTGAGCACCAGCAGGCCGTTGTCGGCCGCGTCCAGTTCCGTGGCTGAGACGGCGCGCTGGGCTGCGGCGGGCAGGGCGAGGGCCAGCAGCGCCAGCAGCAGTACGGTTGTCAGGTTGCGAAGCATCCGTTCCATCTCATTCTCCCCAGCGCAGCGCGGCATCGAAGCCGATATGTCGTTCACGTTGGCCGTCGTAGACCGGCCGCGACCAACTCACGCCGTACTCGAGGATCCGCCCTTGATCGAACTGCCATTCGTGGCGATAGGCCACGGTCGGAATGATTGAACTGCCAAAACCTTCCTGCCAGTAGTTGCCCACCGACACCGTCAGGCGATGGCGGAAGTGGCGCTCGTAATGGCGCCATAGCTGTTGGTCGATGCGCAGGCCCACTTCCACCGAGCGATCCCGCGAGGGGTTGAAGTAGGGCGCATCGTCGCGGCTGCCACGGCTGGTGTAGACGCTGCCCAGGCCATCGATCAACAGGCGCGGGCGGGTCAACAGTCGTTGTTCGATCGCACTGTTCAGCGTATCGCGGCGGTTGCCATCGTCGTAACGGAACTGGCTGCCACCGAAGCTCCAGTGGGTGCGCTCGTTGCGCGTGTAGTCCACTGCAACCGCAACGCTGTCGGCGGTGATGCCGGCCACGCGTGCCTGCATCGAGGCTTCCGGATCATTGCGGGCAGCGGTCACGCCGGCGTGCCAGCGATCATTGAACTGCCAGCCGAAGCCGCCGCGCAGGCCGGTGTCGCCGATGCTGTCGTTGGGGCGCATCACCGCCGCCTCGGCATCGAGGCGGTCGAAGCGGTAGCGCACGCCGGCACCGATCCACAGCGGATCGATGTCCTGGTCCTGGAAGCTGACCGAACGGCGGTCGGCGAAGGCAAACAGGCGCCAGCGGTCGTTGAGAACCGGCGAGGCCACTTCCACGCCGTAGTGCAGGTCGTCGTTGCCCAGCGGCGAGGTGCCGCCACCGCCGGAACTGCGGCCACCCTCGACCTTGGCCAGCAGCTGCCAGCCGCGATGGGCGCGCCAGTCGCGGTCCATGCGTTGCACCGCCGGCTGGCTTGGATAGCGAGCCAGCAGGTCGTCATGCAGCGGCCGCGCCAGGTCGTCGCGTTGCAGCTGCACGTAGGATTCGTACATGCCCAGGCGCGGCGCGATGTCACGCGGGTCCAGGGTATAGGCCATCTGGTGGCGCTCAAGTGCCCGCCGTGGCCAGCCGCGCATCTGGTAGACGCTGCCCAGTGAAGTCTGCAGGCTGCCATTGCCCGGGCCGACCTCGACCAGGGCTTCCAGTTCGCGCTGGGCCGTGGGCAGGTCGCCGCTGTAGGCCCGCACCATCCCCAGGTTCAGGTCGGCCTCGTAACGCGCCCAGTTCTGGAAGGGGGTCTTGCCGCCGCCCCAGCGCCAGGCCGGTTCGTCCTTCTGCCAGGCCTGCAGGTAGCCCACCGCCTTCTCCGCCTGCTCGGTTTCCAGATAGGCATAGGCCAGCTCCGAGCGTGACTCGAAGCGTGAGGGATCGTTCTTTGCGGCGGCCTCCAGCAAGGGAATGGCCTCCTCCGGGTTCTGGGTGGCCATCAGCGAGTCGCCTACGGCTGGCAGCACGTAATCGGGCAGGGGATGGCCTTCGCGCTGCAGCGCCCGCGCCTCGTCGCGCACCTGCGCGTGGCGGGCCAGGCGGTTGAGCAGGATCAGCCGGTCCATGCGGATACGCAGCGGCGCCTGCGCCTGTGTTGTGCCATCGCGCTCGACGTATTGCTCCATTTCCGCCAGCGAAGCCTCGGCCTCGTCCAGCCGGGTGTCTTCGCTTTCCCCGTAGGCCAGGCTCCAGTTGACCAGTTTGGCCACGTAGTTGGCCTCCAGCCGCGCTTTCTGGTCCTGGTCGAACAGGTTGGGCCGGGCCTGGTAAAGCCTCCAGGCACGATGGGCGTTGCCGATGTCGCCCAGGGTCAGTACCTGCAGCTTATACAGCAGGTCGTCGTTGGGCTCGCGCAGCTGCGCCCGCTCGATCGCCGCCAGCGCATCGACCCAGCGTGCCTGGTCACGGTAGTGCCCGATCTCGGCGAGCCGGTCGGCGCGCGTTATCACGGTGGGCGGCGGGGCCGCATCGGCCCAGTACGCCAGAGTGGCGCAGGCCAGACCGACGCACAGCGCCAGTGGACGGTGAACAACCATGAGACCCCCCTAAGCATCCATTGCTGAACGATGCGCTGAAAAGTGTGACGCACATCACATGCCAACTATAGCTGACGCTCTGCCAAAGCGCCTACTTCCTATCCGTACCTTGTTGACGGAGAGTCCTTGGATGACCGGCCAGCCCTGTCGCAACGCGTTGTTGCGCATACACTTTTCTGCTGTCCACTGGAACGGCACGGGGCAGCTGGGGCCGCGCTGTGGGGGCGTACCACGCTGGCAGGGCCGGTTCTGGACACGAAACGGGTCAGCTTTGGACACGCTACGTCACCCGCTGCGGTGGCGGTGTGTAGATCGCGGTAGTGGGGTGTGTGGGTCCAGCTTCACGGCGGCGGGCGTCAGCCCGCCGGTCCGGTCACCACAGGTCTTCCAGCTTGCGCGGCTTGCAGGCCACCCACGAGGCGCACAGCATCAGCAGCGCGCAGCCGAACAGGAAGGCGAAGGGCAGGGTCCAGCCCTCGCTGACGGTATGCAGCCAGCCGACCAGGAACGGGCCCAGGCAGCTGAAGCTGTAGCCCACGCCCTGCATGAAGCCGGACAGGGCCGCCGAACCGGTGGGGGTGCGCGTGCGCAGATTGATCAGGGTCAGCGCCAGCGGGAACGTGGACGGCCCGACGCCCAGCAGGCAGGCCCACAGCAACGGCGCCTTCATCGGGGCGAACAGCAGGCCGGCGAAAGCGATGACGAAGGCCGAGAAGCCGATCAGCACCAGTGGGAAGGGATTCTGCAGGCGCACCGCCAGCGATGGGATCACCAGCGATGGCAGCAGGCCCAGTGCCGAAAACACCGCGACCATCACCCCGCCGAAGGCAGGCGTGGCGCCGGCTTCGACCACGATGCGCGGCAGCCAGGTGAACATCGAATAGGTCATCAGCGAGGTCATGCCGAACATCAGCGTCATGCTCCAGCCCAACGACGTACGCCAGACCCTGCCGTGCGGCTGCGCGGTGGGATCGTTGCTGTCCAGCACCGGTTTCGGTGCGCGGCGCGCCAGCAACAGCCATGGCAGGGTGGCGGCCAGCGCCAGCAGCGCCCACATGCCCAGCGACACCCGCCAGCCTGCGGCGTTGGCCACCGGCACCGCCAGCAGCGCCGGCATCATCGTGCCCAGCTGCAGCACGCTGATGTACAACGTGCTCATGGTGCCGACCTTGTTGGCGAAGTAGCGCTTCACCAGCGGCGGCACCACCACGTTGCCGATACCCATGCCCGCCAGTGCGATCACCGAGCCCAGCAGCAGGGTGCCGACATTGCCGGCGCTGGAGCGCAGCAGCAAACCGGTGGCGGCCATCAGCATGGCCAGCAGGGTGGTGCGCTCAAGGCCGAGACGTCTTGCCAGCGCCGGGGTGGCGACGCCGAACAGTGCGAACGAAGCGGTCGGCAGCATGCCCAGCACGCCGGTCATGGTGGTGCCGAAGCCGAACTGCTGGCCCAGCACGTCCAGCAGCGGGGTGATCGAAGTGACGGCAGTACGCAGGTTGACCGCTGCCAGCAGGATTGCGGCGAACGCCAGCAGGCGACCGTGCAACAACGATGGCGAAGGGGAGGTGGGGGACGTCATGCGGTGTTCCTTGCAGGTGGCGCACGCCGCGCAGGTGGCGTGCAGCGCCCGCACCGGACGGGGCCGGTGTGGCAGGTGGGGGAGTGGTGGCCATTGTACGTGGACGGCCGCGTCGGGTCCTCGACCCCGCTCCGGTGCGTACGTGGCTGATGGCAGCGCAGCCGGCTGTCCCGGATTCCGGATACAAAAAAACCCGGAGGACACTGATGTCTTCCAGGCTTCTTGGTGACCACCGAAGTGGT
>NZ_JBWKVP010000006.1:0-245886 GCF_059421765.1 Stenotrophomonas sp. GW821-FHT02D01 | reverse complement strand
CGGGGAGACAGGATTCGAACCTGCGACCTCTACGTCCCGAACGTAGCGCTCTACCAGACTGAGCTACACCCCGAAGGGAGCCGCCTATTGTAGCCATTTCCCCCGATGGCGGCAAGGGGGAGGGCCGTTCTGCTTCGCTGCCGTGGCAGCGACTCCTGCGGGAACAAAAAAGCCTGGAAGACTTCACCAGGCTTCAATGCGACCACCGAAGTGGTCGGGGAGACAGGATTCGAACCTGCGACCTCTACGTCCCGAACGTAGCGCTCTACCAGACTGAGCTACACCCCGAAGGAGCCGCCAAGAATACGGTGTGAAGGCCGTATCGGCAACCCTTTTTTACAGTTTCAACGCACTTACTTGTCGGCGCGGGCGCTTTCGCGCGCTTCGAACCACATCCCGTTGAGGATGGCCACGACCGAAGCCAGGCCGGCGCCGAGAATCCAAGCGAAATACCACATGGTCAATCTCCTGTGTGCGAGGGGTGTGCCGACCCTGGGCCGGCACACGGGCAATCAGTACGCGTTGGGGTTGTCGTCCATGTCCTCGACCGTCGTCTTGCCCTTCAGCACGCGGTACACCCAGGTGGTGTAGGCGAGGATGATCGGCAGGAAGATGGCCGTGGCCAGCAGCATGACCCACAGCGTGAGGTGGCTGGACGAACTGTCCCAGACGGTCAGGCTGGAAGTGGGCTGGCTGGAGGACGGCAGCAGGAACGGGAAGATCGCAAAGCCGACGGTGAGGATGATGCCGGCAATGGACGCGCCCGAGGCGATGAAGGCCAGGCCGCCACGACGCGCGCGCAGCAGCACCGCGCTGGCAAGCGCACCCAGCAGGCCCAGCACCGGGAATACCAACGTTGCCGGCATGCTGCTGTAGTTGCGCAGCCAGCCCCCTGCGGCGGACCCCAGTTCGGCGGTCTTCAGCAGCGGATTGGTCGGCCCGTCGGTCACCACCTGCGAGGTGATCTGGTAGCCCGGCAGGCCGAAGGCCACCCAGGCGCCGGCAGCGGCGAACAACACGAAGCTGATGATGGCGGCGATGCTGCCATAGCGCGCTGCACGTTCGGCCACCGGGCCGTCGGTCTTCAGCACCAGCATGGCCGCACCGTGCGACACCAGCATGGCCACGCTGATCAGGCCGGCGATGAGCGCGAACGGCGTGAGCAGGCCGAAGAACGAACCGGTGTAGGTCACGCGCAGGGTGTCATCGAAGTGGAACGGCACACCCAGCAGCACGTTGCCCACGGCGACGCCGGCAATCAGGCCCGGCAGCAGGCCACCGACGAACAGCACGCGGTCCCAGTTGTCGCGCCAGCGCTTGGACGGCAGCTTGCTGCGGTACTTGAAGCCGACCGGGCGCAGGATCAGCCCGAACAGCATCGCAAACACCGCCAGGTAGAAGCCGGAGAAGCTGACCGCATACAGCGGCGGCCATGCGGCGAAGATCGCGCCGCCACCCAGCACCAACCAGACCTGGTTGCCTTCCCAGACCGGGCCGACGGTGTTGATCACCAGCCGGCGTTCTTCATCGGTCTTTGCCACGAACGGCAGCAGCGTGCCGACGCCAAGGTCGAAACCATCCATGACGGCCCAGCCGACCAGCAGGATGCCGAGCAGCAGCCACCAGATCACGCGGAGCGTGGTGTAATCAAGTGCAATGAATTCCATCTGGATTCTCCTGCCTCAGGCCTGGCCGGGGGCAACGGCATTGGGGGAAACAGGGCGGATGTCGGCCTGCAGCGTCGGCAGGATGTCATCAGGACCCTTGCGGACCGCCTTCAGCATCAGCTTGATCTCGATGATCAGCAGCACCGTGTACAGGCTGGTGAACACCGCCAGCGTGGTCAGGATTTCATGCAGTGCCAGGCCCGATGCCGCGTAGAAGGTGGGCAGCACGCCATCCACCGCCCACGGCTGGCGGCCGTACTCGGCCACGAACCAACCGCATTCGATCGCGATCCACGGCGCCGGCAGGCTCCACACCGCCAGCTTCAGGAACCAGCGCTTGTCCTGGAAGTTGTTGCGGCACGAGAAGTAGAAGGCCAGCGCGAAGAAGGCGATCAGGTAGAAGCCCAACCCGGCCATGATGCGGAAGGTCCAGAACAGCGGCGCCACGCGCGGTACGGTATCCATCGCGGCCTTGGAGATTTCCTCCGGCGTCGCGTTGAGGATGTCTTCGCGGTAACGCTTCAGCAGCAGGCCATGGCCGAGATCCTGCCAATGGCGATCGAACATTTCACGCGCTGCAAGATCGGTCTTGTCCTTCTTCACCCGTTCCAGTGCGCCATAGGCGATCTGGCCACCGCGGATGCGGTGCTCGGCACGCTCCACCAGTTCCAGGATGCCCGGAATCGGCTGGTCCAGCGAACGGGTGGCGATCAGGCCCATCAGGTATGGGATCTTGATTGCGTAGTCGTTGGTGTGGGTGTCCTGGTTGGGAATGCCGAAGGCGGTGAAGTCGGCTGGCGCACGCTCGGTCTCCCACATCGCTTCGATCGCCGCCAGCTTCATCTTCTGGTGCTCGCTGGCGGCATAGCCGCTCTCGTCACCCAGCACCACCACCGACAGCGAGGACAGCAGGCCGAAGGCCGCGGCCACCGCGAACGAACGGCGGGCCATGTCCCTGTGCTTGTTGCGCAGCAGGTACAGGGCGCTGATGGACATCACGAAGATCGCACCGGTCACGTAACCGGCACTGACGGTGTGCACGAACTTGGCCTGCGCCACCGGGTTCAGCAGCACTGCGGCGAAGTCGACCACTTCCATGCGCATGGTTTCGGGGTTGAACACCGCACCGGTCGGGTTCTGCATCCAGCCGTTGGCGATCAGGATCCACACCGCCGACAGGTTGGTGCCCAGCGCCATCAGCCAGGTCACGGTGAGGTGCTTGACCGGGCTCAGGCGCTTCCAGCCGAAGAAGAACAGGCCGATGAAGGTCGCTTCCAGGAAGAACGCCATCAGGCCTTCGATCGCCAGCGGCGCGCCGAAGATGTCACCCACGTAGTGGCTGTAGTACGACCAGTTCATGCCGAACTGGAACTCCATCACCAGGCCGGTGGCCACGCCGATGGCGAAGTTGATGCCGAACAGGGTGCCCCAGAACAGGGTCATCTGCCGCCAGACCTGCTTGCGGGTCATGACGTACACGCTTTCCATGATGGCCACCATGAAGGACAGGCCAAGCGTGAGCGGTACGAATAGGAAGTGGTACATCGCGGTCAGAGCGAATTGCAGCCGCGACAGTTCTACGACTGTCTGATCAATCATGGCCTGGCTACCTCGTTGGATAGTGCCGTTGCAGGTGGCGGGAAGGGTGGTCTACGGGGTGAATGATGTGACCGACTACTTCAAACAGCCTTGATCCAGATCAATGTATGAACAGGTATTCAGGAGGATCGTATGCCAACCCGATGAAGACTGCGACCGCCGGCCGCAGGGGAAGGCTGTTGCCTGCGCCTACAATGCCGTCCATCCCCCTGCTGCCTGTGAAGAGCCTTGAGCGCTGCCGAACCGACCGCTGACGCCCCTGATCGGGATGACGAATCGACCCGCCTGCGGCGCGTGCGTACCGCCTGGCTGGCCGATCTGGCCCGTGCCGCGAAGGGGCGGCAGCGGCTGGCATCGCTGTGCATCAGCGTGTCCGGTGCGCTGTTGATCGCTCAAGCTGCCGCCATCGCCTGGCTGGTGCAGCAGGTGCTGGTCGAGCGCGTGCCGCTGGCCCAGGGCCTGCCGGTGCTGGCCGCGTTGGCGGTGATCCTTGTCGTGCGCACCCTGCTGGGCAGTGCCACCCAGGCCGCGGCCGGTGACGTTGCCGATGCCGCACGCCTGTCCCTGCGCGAGCGTGTCTTCGCGCGTCTGCTCGGGCACGGCCCATTGTGGCTGCGGCAGCGCCGTACCGGTGAACTGGGCGAGTTGATGCTGCATCACGGCGATGCGATCGAGAACTACTACAGTGGTTTCCTGCCGGTGCGCACCGAAGTGGTGGTGGTGCCGTTGTTGATCCTGGCTGCTGTGGCCTGGGTCGATTGGGTGGTTGCACTGATCCTGCTGTTCACTGCGCCACTGGTGCCGTTTTTCATGATGCTGGTGGGCTGGGGCGCCGAAGCCGCCGGGCGCGCGCAGCTGGGCGAGCTGGCGCGGATGAGTGGGCACTTCGCCGATCGCATCAAAGGCTTGGGCCTGCTGCGCCTGTATGGCCGTGGGGAGGCCGAGCTGGCCGGCATCGAGGCCGCGGCAGAAGGTGTGCGCGTGCGCACGATGAAGGTGCTGCGCATCGCCTTCCTGTCGTCCACCGTGCTGGAGTTCTTTGCCTCGGTCAGCGTGGCGATGGTCGCGTTGTATCTGGGCCTGAGCTATCTGGGCCTGATGTCGCTGCATGCGACCGTGCCGACGCTGGGGGCGGGCTTGTTCTGCCTGCTGCTGGCACCGGAGTTCTACGCACCGTTGCGGCGCCTGGCCGCGCACTATCACGACCGTGCCAATGCACTGGCCGCCGCCGCCGAGGTGGAGCGTCTGCTGCAGGTGCTGCCGGAAGACGAGACGACCACAATCGATGGCAGTGTGCCGCTGGCACCGGAGCCAGCCGAGGCCGCCCTGCCGCCACTGCAGGCGCACGGTCTGGTATTGCGTCCGTTGGGCGCTGCCCACGATGTGCTGCAGAATCTGGACCTGCAGCTGGAACCGGGCCAGCGTCTGGCCCTGGTCGGCCCCAGTGGCAGCGGCAAGAGCACGTTGCTGGAGGCGCTTGCCGGTTGGCTGCCGCCGCGTGCCGGCCGGGTGCAGCTGCGGCCGGGGCTGCAGGTGGCCTATGCCAGCCAGCGTCCCTATCTGTTCCACGGCACCATTGCGGAGAACCTGCGACTGGCCGATCCCGGTGCCAGCGACGCACGCCTGCGCGCCGTTGCCGAAGCCGCCCAGGTGCTGCAGTTCGCACAGCGCCTGCCGCAGGGGCTGGATACGCTGATCGGCGAGCGCGGCTTTGGCCTGTCCGGTGGCGAAGCACGTCGCATCGGCCTGGCGCGCCTGCTGCTGCGCGATCCGCAGGTGCTGCTGCTGGACGAGCCGACCGCGTTTCTCGATGCCGAAACCGAAGCAGCGCTGCTGCGCAGCCTGGCCGCCTATGCGCGCGGACGCAGCGTGGTGGTGGCCACCCACAGCCCGGCGGTGATCGCCTGGGCCGACCGCTGCCTGCTGTTGCCCGAAGGGCGCCTGGTTGAGCCGGCGCAGGCGGTACGCGCATGAGCCGCTCTGCCGATTCGCTGCGCACGGTATTCCTGCGTCATCGCCCGCGCCTGCTGCTGGCAGTGCTGCTGCTGTGGACCACGATGCTGGCCGGCACCGCCCTGCTGGGCCTGTCCGGTGGCTTCCTCACTGCTGCAGCGCTGGCCGGTGCAGCGGGCCTTGGCCAGGGCTTCAATTTCTTCACTCCGTCGGCCGGCATCCGCGGCCTGACCATGGCGCGCATCGCATCGCGCTACTTCGAAAAGCTGGTGGGGCATGACGCCACCCTGCGCATCGCTCGCGACCTGCGCGTATGGTTCTTCCGCCGTGCGCTGCCACTGGCCCCGGCACGGCTGGGTGCAACCCGCACCGGCGATCTGCTGGCGCGGCTGCTGGGTGACATCGGCGAAATCGATGGCCTGCTGGTGCGTGCCATCGGCCCGCTGCTGGCGCTGGGCGCGTTGACGTTGGTGGGCGTGGGCTCGGCAGCGTTGATCCTGCCATCGGCAGCGCTGCTGCTGGCGGTACTGGCGTTGCTGATCGGTATTGGCGTGCCGTGGCTGGGCGTGAGGGGACATGACAGTGAAGAGGCCGACCGCGCTGCACATCGTGCGGCGTTGCGCACGGCCGCATTCGAGGGGCTGGAAGGGGCGGCGGATCTGGCCGCGCTGCACGCCGGCAATGCCTGGCAGTTGAAGGTGCGGGTGGCGGCCAAGCAGGTGGCCTCGCGCGATCGTCGTCGACGCCTGCGGCTGATCGCTGCATCAACGCTGCATGGTGTGCTGGCCGGGCTCGGCCTGGTAGCGATGCTGGCACTGGCGCTGCATGCGGCCGAACAACAGCGCATCGCGGCGGAAATGGCCGCCGGGCTGGTGTTCCTGACCGTGGCGATGATCGAACTGTGGGCGGGCATGGGCCTGGCCTGGCAGTCGCTGCAATCGGGCCGCATTGCGGCCACGCGTCTGCAGTCCATCGTCGAGCAAGCACCTTCGGTGCAGGAGCCGGCGGCGCCGAAGCCGCTGGCGCAGGCCGCGACCGTGCACTGGGACAACGTGCATTTCCAGTGGCCGGGCGCCGCACGGCCGGTCCTGCGTGGCCTGCAGCTGACGCTGGCACCGGGCGAGCGCATCGCCATCCGTGGCGACAGCGGCAGCGGCAAGACCACCTTGTCGAGCCTGCTGCTGCGCCTGTGGGACCCGCAGCAGGGGCGGCTGACCTACGGTGGCCAGGACCTGCGCGATGTTGCCCAGGCCGACTGGCACCGCCAGCTGGCGTGGCTGCCCCAGAATGCGCCGGTGTTTGCCGGCAGCGTGGCCGCGAACCTGCGGCTGGGCGATCCCGAGGCCAGCGACGAGGCGTTGTGGGCGGTGCTGCAACGGGTACGGCTGGGTGAATGGGCCGAGCGCAACGGCGGCCTGCAGGCGTGGGTGGGCGAGAACGGCGCAACGATGTCGGCCGGCCAGGCGCGTCGCCTGGCGCTGGCCCGCGCGCTGCTGCGCAATGCGCCGATCCTGCTGGTGGATGAGCCCACCGAAGGCCTGGACGTGGATACCGCGCGCGCGCTGCTGCAGGACCTGCCAGCACTGCTGGAAGGGCGCAGCCTGCTGATGATCACCCACGATGACCTGCCCGCGGGTGTGGTGGATGTGCAGTACCGGTTGGTGGACGGGGTGCTGGTCCGCGAACCGCTTCGGTAGATGCCGACCTTGGTCGGCATATCCACGCGTGGCATGGACATACAGGGCAGCTACCGCGAAAACGCGCGCAGCATCACCGCGATCGAGGCCACGTTGGCCAGCACGCACAACCAGAACACCCACTGGAACGGCGCCTTGCGATGTTTATGGCGGAACAGCGCCTGGCCGAGCAGCGCGCCGGACCAGCCACCGGCAAAGGCCAGCAGCTGCAGCGTGCGTTCGGGCGTCCTCTGCTGTTTTCGCTGCGCGGCGCGCTTGTCGTGCCCATACAGGCCGAACGACACCGCACTGGCCAGCACGCACCATGCGCCCAGCCACAGCGGAAACACGCCGGTTGCGGTCAAGCCGATCAACGCACCGAACGCGGCCAGTGCGAGATTGCGCCGCCACGCCACTACAGTTCGTCGAGGAAGCCGCGCACGGCCGGGCCGAAACGTTCGAAGTCGACCAGGAACGCGTCATGACCCTGTGGCGATTCCAGGCCGATGAAACGCGCGTCCGCGCCACCAGCGCGCAGGCCATCGGCGACCTGTTGCTGCTGCTGTACAGGGAACAGGATGTCGGTGTTGGCGCCGATCGCCAGTGCCTTGCCAACGCGGATGCTGGCCAGTCCGGCCAGTACATCGCCATCGCCATACTCGGCCAGATCGAACCAGTCCATCGAGCGGCTCAGGTACAGATAGCAGTTCGGATCGAAGAAGCGCACGAACCGGCGTGCATGGCCTTCCAGATAGCTCTCGACCTGGAATTCCAGGCCGAATGGATCATCGTCGGTCTGGTCTGAATCCAGCCGCACGCGACCGAAGCGGCCATCCCATTCCAGTGCCGAGCGGTAGGTGATCACGCCCAGCTTGCGTGCCATGCGCATGCCCGATTCCGGGTACGCCTCATTGTCGTAGTGGCCACCGTTCCAGCGCGGGTCCAGGCGGATCGCTTCGCGCTGCAGCGAACGGATGGCGATCGAGAACGGCAGGGCCTGCGCGCTGCCGGAAATGTTGATATGGCTGCGGGCGATGCCCGGGTGCAGCAGCAACACCGCCAGCGCCGTCATCCCGCCCATCGAATTGCCGATCACGCAGGCGAGTTGTCCGATGCCCAGTGCGCGCACCACGTCGATCGCCGCGCGTGCGCCGTCTTCGATGGACAGTTCCGGGAAATCCAGGCGATACAGTTCACCGTTGGCCGGATTGATCGAGGCCGGGCCGGTGGAGCCCTTGCAGCTGCCCAGCGAGTTCACACAGACCACGAACCAGCGATTGGTATCGATCGGCTTGCCGGGGCCAACCATGGCTTCCCACCAGCCTGGCGCAGGATTGGCTTCGTTGGCCGCCGCATGCGCGTCGGGCGACAGGCCGGTGACGATCAGGATCGCATTGCTGGCGCCTGCGTCCAGCGTGCCCCAGGTTTCGTAGGCCACGCGCGCACCATGCAGGGCGCCGCCGCGTTTGCACGGAAAGGGTGAGGGCAGGGCATGGAAGCGGGTGCCGGGCGGAATGAATTCGGTCATGGGGGCATTCTAGCGGGGCGGTATGTGCAGCTGGCGACACGCTGGTTTCCATGCGCTGAGGCCCAGGTAGTACCGGCCGCTGGTCGGCAACCACGCATCCACATCGAACATCGTGACGTTGCCGGCCAGCGGCCGGCACTACCGGGGATGTCGTGTTACGGGAACCGCAGTTCGACCACACCGTCATGTGGCAGGCTGACCTTGACCGGCGTGGTTTGCAGGTCCTCCGCGCTGCGATTGGCGCTGCCGCTGCGCGAAATGCGCGCCAGTACTTCCACTTCGCGATGCGCCGACAGCGGCGCAGTCGGCATCGGGCTGTCGCCGTCGCCCAGGCCGACCGTTGCAGGGAAGCCGACCAGGGGCAGCCTGCGTGCAGCCACCGGCATCGGCGGGCCGCCCACTGCGCGTGCCAGCACGAACACCTGGGTGCTGGCCGGCCAATCACTCGCTTTCAACGATGCGGGCAGGTGCACCCGTACCTGCAGCAGCGCCGGTGCAACCGCTGTCGGAGTGTCCGACGGCTGGCCGGCCGCCTCGCGGGCGATGGCGATCTGCGCCTGCAGCGCCTGCGCGGCACCCGGCTCCAGGCGTGGCAGCAGCGTGCTCCAGAGTTCGGCGGCCTCGGCATTGCGGCCCCGCTGGCGCAGGGCAATGCCAAGCAACCAGCTTGCGCGCTCGGCCTCGGGCGACAAGGTACGTGCGCGCTGCAGCCATGCCAGCGCGGTGTCATCGAACTGCTTGCCAGGATCGGCCTGGGCCCGTGCCTGCGCGGCCTCGACCAGCACGCCCGGTTCGTCCGGTGCCAGTGCTGCGGCGCGGTTGAAGGCGTCGGCCGCGGCGGCGGCATTGCCAAGCTCGGCCTGCGAACGACCCAGCAGCGCCCAGCCATCCGCACGTTGCGGGTCACGCTGCAGCGCCTGCTGCAGCGCCTCTACACCATCACGCAACGTGGCGACCGAAGGCGCAGGCTGCACCTGTGCGGCGCGGGGATTGCCGACCAGCAGATACAGGCAGGCGCCGGCTACGCCCAGTGTCACCACCCCCAGCACGAAGCTGCGACCGCCTTGCTGGCGCAGCGGCCACAGCACTATTGCCGCCAACAGCGCAGCGGCCACTGCGGCGACCATCGGCAACCACTGCGTCACCAGTCCTCTCCCTCGGTTGAATTCGCCGCAGCGGATGCATCCATCTGCCGGCTGCGACGACGGACGATGCCCACCACCACCAACGCGCCAGCCCCCAGTACCAGCAGCGGACCGCCCCACAGCAGCCAGGTGCCCGGTTGCAGTGGCGGTTGATAGAGCACGAATTCGCCATAGCGGGCGACCAGGAACTGCTTGATGGCCGCATCGTCAAGGCCCTGCTGCATCAACTGCAGCACTTCGCGCCGCAGGTCCTGCGCGATCTGCGCGTTGGAATCGGCCAGTGACTGGTTCTGGCACTGCACGCAGCGCAACTGCGCAGCCAGGTCGTGGAAGCGCGTCTCCTCGGCTGCATCGCGGAACATCAGCGGCCGCGCATCATGCACCGGTTGTTGGGCGAGGCCGGAGTTCGGCGCGGCCAGGGTCAGTGCCAGCAGCAGGGGCAGCAGCCAGCGCATGCGCTTACGGCGAGGCGTGCAGGGTGTTGCCGGCATCGCCCTGGGCCTTTTCAAGCTTTTCCAGCGCCGGAATCAATTTTTCGTCCACTACCTGCTGGGTCATCGCGCCGCTGTACTTCCAGCGCACGATGCCACTGCCATCGACCAGGAAGGTCTCCGGTGCTGCCGTCACGCCCCAGTCGATGGCGGTGCGGCCTTCGATGTCGCTCAGCACGACCATGAACGGGTTGCCCAGCTGTTCCAGCCAGTGCAGCGCGTCGGTCGGTTCATCCTTCCAGTTGTAGCCGATCACGCGTACGCGCTTGCTCTCGGCGAAGCGGGTCAGCACCGGATGTTCTTCACGGCAGGCCGCGCACCAGCTGCCCCAGACGTTGAGCAGGTACGGCGCGCCACGCAGCTCCTCGCTGCGCACGATCATCTGCGGGTCATGCAGCACCGGCAGCGCGAACGCCGGCGCCGGCTTGTCGATCAGTGCCGAGGGCAGCACGTCGCGCTGCGGATCGCCCGATTTCATCACCCCGTAGATCATCAGGCCAAGCAGGCCGAAGAAGAACAGGACGCCGATCACGATGGCTACCGGCGGCAGCGGGCGGGAAGGGCGTGGGGCGGGTGACTCGGACATGGGGGACTCCTACGGACGACGAAAGCGGCGATCGGCAGCGGTGATGAATCCGCCCAGGGCCATCAACAGCGCGCCCAGCCAGATCCAGCGCACGAAGGGCTTGATGTGCACCCGTACCGCCCATGCATTGTTGCCCAGCGGCTCGCCCAATGCCACGTAGACATCACCGCTGAGTCGTGCATCGATGCCTGCTTCGGTCATCACCTGGCCGCCGCTGGCGTACTGGCGCTTCTCGGGATGCAGCAGGGCCAGTTCGCGACCATCGCGCAGCACCCGCAGATGGCCGCGATCAGCGATGAAATTGGGGCCTTCGCGGTGGTCCACGCCTTCGAAGCGCACTTCGTGGCCGGCAACCACTACCTGCTGGCCCGGTGACAGCGCGACTTCGCGCTGTACGTTCAGTGCTTCCACCAGCAGCGCGCCGGCCAGGAACACGGCAACACCTGCATGGGCGACGATCATGCCAAGCATTTCGGCGGTGAAGCGGCCATTGCCGCGCAGGCGCTGCCAGACGAAGCGGGCAGTGCCCAGACCGACCCAGGCTGCGGCCGCGACGCCGATGCCTGCCTTCCAGCCATTCTGCGGCGCCTGCCACCAGGCCCAAGCGCCGAGCAGCACGGCCAGGCCCGCCCATGGCAGCAGCAATGCCAGTGCGCGCGAGGGTTGGTCGCGCTGCCACTTCACCAGCGGACCGAATGGCAGCAGCATCACCATCGGTGCCATCAACAGCAGGAACAGGCTGCCGAAGTACGGTGGACCCACCGAGATCTTGCCCAGCGACAGCGCATCGGCCAGCAGCGGGTAGAGCGTGCCGAGCAGGACCATCGCGCAGGCGCTGGCCAGCAGCAGGTTGTTGGCCAGCAGCAGGGTTTCGCGCGAGGTGGCGGTGAAGCCACGGCGCGGATCGCCGGCATCCACGGCCAAGCGTGGTGCGCGCAGCGCATACAGCAGCAGGCTGCCACCCACCAGCACCGACAGGAAGATCAGGATGAACAGCCCACGCGAGGGATCGGCGGCGAACGAATGCACGCTGGTCAGCACGCCGGAACGGACCAGGAAGGTGCCCAGCAGCGACAGCGCGAACGCCGCGATGGCCAGCAGCAGCGTCCAGCTGCCGAAAGTGCCGCGCTTTTCCGTCACTGCCTGCGAATGGATCAGTGCCGCGCCAACCAGCCACGGCATGAAGCTGGCGTTCTCGACCGGGTCCCAGAACCACCAGCCGCCCCAGCCCAGTTCGTAGTACGCCCACCAGCTGCCCAGTGCGATGCCCAGCGTGAGGAAGCCCCAGGCGACGTTGGTCCAGGGCCGCGTCCAGCGTTGCCAGCGTGCATCGACGCGGCCTTCCAGCAGCGCCGCCACGGCGAAGGCGAAGGGCACTGCGAAGCCGACGTAGCCCAGGTACAGCATCGGCGGATGGATGATCAGCCCTGGATCCTGCAGCAGCGGGTTGAGGTCACGGCCTTCCAGTGGCACCGGGTTCAAGCGCAGGAACGGATTGGAGGTGAAGATCAGGAAGGCGAGGAAGCCGACGCTGACCACGCCCATCACCGCCAGCACGCGCGCCTGTACTGGTGCCGGCAGATGGCGCGAGAACAGCGCCACCGCGCCGGTCCACAGCGCCAGCACCAGCGCCCACATCAGCAGCGAGCCTTCGTGCGCACCCCACACCGCCGAATAGCGGTAGATCAACGGCAGCAGTGAATTGGAGTTCTCGGCCACGTAGCGCACCGAGAAGTCCTGCTGCACGAAGGCCGCGGTCAGTACGGCGAAGGCACCGGCCAGCAGCACCAGCTGGGCAAAGGCCGCCGGGCGGGCAACGGCCATCCATGCGTCATTGCCGCGCTGCGCACCCGCCAGCGGCAGCACTGCCTGCAGCAATGAGGCCAGCAACGCGCACAGCAGGAGGATCTGACCGAATTCGGGAAGCACTCAGCGCACCTCGGGCGCCGTGACCGGCACATCGTGCTTGCGATGCGCATCGCCCATCTTGTCGGCCACTTCCTTGGGCACGTAGTTCTCATCGTGCTTGGCCAGCACCTCGTCGGCGACGAAGGTGCCGTCCTGCAGGCGACCGCTGGCGACCACGGCGGTCCCCTCGCGGAACATGTCCGGCAGGATGCGGTCGGTGCTGACCGGCAGCGTCGCATCGCCGTCGGTGACCACGAAGTGGGCCTGCAGCGAGCCGCTGGGTCGATCGAAGGACCCCTTCACCACCATGCCGCCCAGGCGGAAGCGGGACTGCGCATCCACGTCCCCGCGCAGCACTTCCGAAGGCGTGTACAGGTAGGCGATGTTGCGCTGCAGGGCGAAGGCCACCAGCGTGGTGGCCAGCCCGGAGGCCAGCAACAGCAGGAGCACCCAGATCATGCGGCGTCGCTGTACCGGCGTCATCGGCTGAGCTCGGTGGCAAGCGGCGCCGGTGCCGACGCGTTGCCACGCGCCTGCAGCCGCTGCTGGCGGCGTTGCGCCAGCTGTCGGGCGCTGCGCAGGCGCAGCCACGAGCCCAGCGCATCGCAGGCCAGCACCAGCAGGAACACCGCGAAGGCGGCGATGAGGTAGGGCAGGTGGGTCATCGCCGTGCCTCCCCATCCGCGGTGCCGAAGCGCTCGCCGATCCAGGCCTTGCCGGCCTCGCGCGCGATGTTGTCGGCGCGCGCCTTGGCCAGCAGCGAGCCGACGAACCACAGTTTGGTGGCCACCACCATCCACCACAGCGGGGCGATCAGTTCCGGCCGCACGGCGTTCTCGCCGAACACGTTGATCGACTGGCGCTGGTGCAGCGCGCCCCACCAGTCCACCGAATAGCGGATGATCGGCAGCAGGCCCACGCCGACGATGGCCAGCAGGCCGGCCGCGCGTGCGGCACTGCGGCGGTCTTCGATGGCGTGGTACAGGCCGATCACGCCCAGGTACAGGAACAGCAGGATCAGCTCGCTGGTCATGCGCGGGTCCCAGTCCCACCAGGTGCCCCAGGTGCCCTTGCCCCAGATGCTGCCGGTCAGCAGGGTGATCAGGGTGAAGCCGGCGCCCATCGGCGCACAGGCCATCGCCAGGATCTCGCAGATCTTGATGCGCCAGATCAGCGCGATGGCGGCGTAGGCGGCCATCAGCGCGAATACGAACAGGCTCATCCAGGCGCTGGGCACATGGATGTAGATGATGCGGAAGGCGTCGTGCTGGTTCTGTTCCGGCGGTGCCACGAACAGGCCCTGCCACAGGCCGATCAGCAGCACCGGAACCGCCGCAGCGTAGAACACGCGGGACCAGCGTGCGGCGAAACCATCGAAGGTCGGGGGCGAACCGAGTTGATGGAACCAGCGGACGATCGGATTCATGCGTGGCGGCTATCCAGCAGGGGTGGATTGGCTCTCAGCTCGGTCAACTCAGAGAAATACGGATCGCAGCAGCGGTGGCCAGCGGTGCCAGCACCAGGGCGATCACCAGTCCAGCGCCCAGCATCAGCAGCGCACCGACCGGGTCTTGCCCGCGGCTGGCTGCCGCCAGGCTGCCGGCACCGAAGACAAGCACCGGTACGTACAACGGCAACGACAGCAACGCCACGAGAATACCAGAGCGCCGGATGCCGACGGTCAGTGCAGCGACCACGCCACCGATCAGGCTCAACAACGGTGTTCCCAGCAGCAACGATGCCAGCAACATCGGCAGCTGGTCATGCGGCAGATGCAGCATTTCCGCCAGCAACGGGCTCAGCAGGATCAGTGGCAGGGCGGTGGTCGCCCAATGCAGCAGCACCCGCACCAGCACCAGCCACGCCAGTGGCACCGGCGCCAGCAGCCATTGTTCGAGCGAACCGTCTTCGGCGTCGGAGCGGAACAGCGAATCCAGCGCCAGCTGCCCGGCCAGCAGTACCGCCAACCACAGCACCGCACCGGCGGTGGCGGCCAGCGGCTGCGGGTCCCGGCCCTGGGCCAGTGCGAACAGCACCACCACCAGCAGGGCGAACAGCACCGGCTGCAGGGCATCGCCGCGACGCCGCCAGAGCAGGCGCAGGTCGCGCGCAATCAGCGCGCGGGCGGTCTGCCACAGGCCTGGTTCGGTGCCTGGCGCGATCATGCTTCACCCCCCAGATCGAGCTGGCGGGTGCGTACCGGCGGGGCGGCATAGGCGCCATGCGTGGTGACCAGGGCGGCGCCGCCACTGCGCAGGTGTGCGGAAATCATCCGATTGACCAGGTTGATGCCTTCCAGGTCGAGGTTGGCATAGGGTTCGTCGAGCAACCACAGCGGTGCCGGCGACAACCAGATGCGGGCCAGCGCCAGCCGCCGCTTCTGTCCGGCCGACAGGTGCCGCACCAGGGTGTCCTCGTAGCCGGCCAGGCCGACGATGGCCAGCGCATTGCCCGGCATCTGCCGTGCGCGGCGGCCGTGCAGGCCGCAGAGGAAATGCAGGTTCTCCAGCGTGTCCAGGTCCGGCTTCAGCGCCGGCAGGTGGCTGAGGTAGGCGACATAGCGCGCACGCTCGGCGTTGCTGGCCGGCCTGCCATCGATCAGCACCTGGCCCGCGCCCGGGCGCGCCAGGCCCGACAGCACGCGCAGCAGGGTGGTCTTGCCGGCACCGTTGCCGCCCTGTACCAGCAGCGCCTCGCCGGCATCCACGTGGAAGTCCAGCGGGCCGAACACCGGCTCGTCATTGCGGGAGAAGCTCAGGCCGCTGGCGGCCAGCAATGCAGGGGTGTTCAAGGCGCAGGGGTCTTCATGCGGGAGTGCGGCAGCAATTGTAGCGGTGAAACCGCGCCGGGTAGTGCCGGCCGCTGGCCGGCAGCTCTGCAAGGGGCCGGTGTGGCGGGTCGAGGTTGCCGGCCAGCGGCCGGCACTACCGAAGCGCGGATTGCGTAAACTTCGGGTCTGTCTCCTCCATCCCCCAGGCCGATGCAACCGAACACCAAGCTGCCCAAGGTCGGTACCACGATCTTCACCGTGATGTCCCAGCTCGCCGCCGAACACGGCGCGGTCAACCTCGGCCAGGGGTTCCCGGATTTCTCCGCACCGCAGCGCCTGATCGACGAGACCAGCAAGGCGATGGCCGCCGGCCTGAACCAGTACCCGCCGATGACCGGCGTGGCACCGCTGCGCCAGGCCATCGCGCAGAAGTCGCTGGACCTGTACGGCGCGACGATCGATCCGGACACCGAGATCACCGTCACCAGCGGCGCCACCGAGGCGATCTTCAACGCCATCCACGCCGTGGTGCGTGCCGGCGAGGAAGTGATCGTGCTCGACCCGGCCTACGACTGCTATGAACCGGCGATCGAACTGGCCGGCGCCACCGCCGTGCACGTGCCGCTGGACCCGCAGACCTTCGCGGTGGACTGGGACCGCGTGCGCGCGGCGATCACCCCGCGCACCCGCCTGCTGATGGTCAACACCCCGCACAACCCGTCCGGCGCGATGCTGGACGAGGCCGACATGCAGGCGCTGGCCGATGTGCTGCGCGGCACGCAGATCTACCTGATATCCGATGAAGTGTACGAGCACATCATCTACGACGGCCGTCGCCACGAATCGGCGCTGCGCTACCCGGAACTGCGCGAGCGCACCTTCGTCATCTCCAGCTTCGGCAAGACCTATCACTGCACCGGCTGGAAGATCGGTTATGCGGTGGCGCCACCGGCGATGACCGCCGAGTTCCGCAAGGTGCACCAGTACAACACCTTCACCAGCTTCGGCCCGGCGCAGTACGGTTTCGCTGCGATGATCCGCGACGAGCCACAGCATCATCTGGAACTGGGCGCGTTCTATGAAGCCAAGCGCGACCGCTTCCGCGAGCAGCTGGCCGGTACCCGCCTGAAGGCGCTGCCGGTGCCGGGCGGCTACTTCCAGCTCGTCGACTATTCGGCCATCAGTGACCTGCCGGACCATGAGTTCGTGAAGTGGCTGACCATCGAGAAGGGCGTCACCGCCATTCCGCTGTCGTCGTTCTACGAAACCGCGCCGGTCGGCCAGCGGCTGGTGCGGCTGTGCTTCGCCAAGAACGAGGCCACCCTGGACGCGGCGATCGAACGCCTGCGCCTGCTGTGAGCGGAGGAGACAGCATGCAGGACCTGCGCATTTCCCTCGTCCAGGGCGACACCCGCTGGCACGACCCGGCCGGCAACCGCGAATACTACGGCGCGCTGCTGGCGCCGCTGGCCGGCACCACCGATCTGGTGATCCTGCCGGAAACCTTCACCAGTGGTTTCTCCAATGAAGCGATCGCCCAGGCCGAAGGCATGGACGGCCCGACCGTGGCGTGGGTGCGCGCGCAGGCCAAGGCCTTGAATGCGGCAGTGATCGGCAGCGTGCAGCTGCGCGATGGTGAGGGCGTCTACAACCGCCTGCTGTTCGCCACCCCCGATGGTGGCCTGCAGTACTACGACAAGCGTCACCTGTTCCGTTACGGCGGCGAGCACGAGCGCTACGCCGCCGGCCGCGACCGCCTGTGCGTGGAATGGAAGGGCTGGCGGATCAATCCGCAGGTCTGCTACGACCTGCGTTTCCCGGTGTTCTGCCGCAACCGCTACAACGTCGAGCGTGCCGAACAGCTGGACTTCGATCTGCAGATCTTCGTCGCCAACTGGCCGTCGGCACGCGCCTATGCTTGGAAGACCCTGCTGCGTGCGCGCGCGATCGAGAACCTGTGTTTCGTCGCTGCGGTCAACCGCGTAGGCGTGGATGGCAACCAGCTGCATTACGCTGGCGACAGCGCGGTCATCGACTTCCTCGGCCAGCCGCAGGTGGAGATCCGCGAGCGCGAGCAGGTGGTGACCACCACCATCTCCGCCGAAGCGCTGGCCTCGCATCGTGCACGCTTCCCGGCCATGCTCGATGCCGATGCCTTCCATCTGGATGTGCAGGCCTGATACGGCGGCTGAACGCTTCCCGCCCCACCGCGCGCGCCTGCATCCAACGTGCACGCGCGCGCTGCTAGATTCGCCCACATTCCGACCGATGTGGATGTTCTGCCGATGAATACCAAGCCGTTTGCCCTGCTGCTGGCGCTCGCCGCAGCGTCCCTGGCCCCGACCGCGCACGCCGGTGGCAACCTTGACTGCCAGCTGCGCTACAACCTGTCCGGCTGGTCACTGATCTACAAGACCGCCTCGGGCAACGGCACCATCCACTGCACCAACGGTTCCAGCATGCCGGTGCGGATCCAGCTGAAGGGCGGCGGCCTGACCGTTGGCAAGTCGAAGATCACCGATGGCCGTGGCAGCTTCACCGGCGCCAGCAGCGTCGGCGAGCTGCTGGGCACCTACGCCTCGGTCGGCGCGCATGCCGGTGCGGTGAAGTCCAGCAACGCGCAGGTGATGACCAAGGGCGATATCTCGCTGGCCCTGTCCGGTACCGGCAAGGGCTGGGACCTGGGTGTGGACGGCGCGGCGTTCACCATCAGCCGGCGTTGAGGCGGGAGGGCTCCCCGGCTTCCCAGCTGATGCGGATGTAGTGCTGCTCGGCGTCGCTGGGCAGCCGTTCGACACTGAAGCGGTTCTGCAGCAGTTGCTCGACGACGCCGTCGACGAGGCGCTCGCTGGCCAGCGCCTTGTTGAAGCCGAACACGATGTAACGGCGGCCGTTTTCCGAGCCGACCTGGATCGATTTGTCCAGATCCCTGTAGTACTGCTCGATCGGTCGAATGGCGGCGTCAGCGTTTGCGCGGGCCTGTTCTGCGGTGATGGTGATCATCGGCATCTGCGTGGTTGCGGAGAACACGCACCATAGCCAGCGCTGCCACGCGGTTTCCGGCAGTGGCGCACAGTGCAGGGCGTTTGCAGCAATTCCTAGGCCAGCGCGCTCCGCGGACGCAGCAACCACAGCGCCAGCAGTGCACAGGCGATGATGGATGGCGCCAGCATTTGCAGTGCGCCGACAACGGCCATCGCCGCGCCGATCAGCAGGTAGTAGAGCAGGCCGAACAGGGCGCCGGCACTGCCCAGGCAATGTGCATAGCCGCGTAGTGCCTGCCCGAGCACGTTGGGGATGGCCAGGCCGAATCCCGCCACGACCGGCAGCATCGCCATCACGATGACCGGTTGCCCGCGCAGCAGCGCGGCCAGTACGCCACCAGCCAGTACCAGCGATGCCGCGATGCGGATGCGCGTCAACGCAGCGACGCCGGCACGCAACAGGCGGCCATTGGCCCACGCGCCCAACGCCGAACCCAGTGCCAGCACCGCACCGCTGGCGCCGAACCAGCTGGCCGGCCAGTGCAGGCGTGCGAACACGAACGGCCCCAGCGCGTACCAGCTGTACATGGCCACGTTGAAGGCCATGACCAGCAGCGCCTGCGACCAGATCCAACGGTCGCCCAGCAGTTGCCGCAGCAGGGGCCGCAGCGCTACGGGCGCGATCTGCGCGGGGCGGCTTTCACGCAGCCCGGTCACGCAGCCGAGCATCAGCAATGCAGCGATCAGCAGCAGGCCGGCCTGCACGCCTGCATAGCCATCGGCAGCGACCAGCAGCGAGCCCAGCGCCAGCCCGATCGCCGGACTCAGCGCCAACGCCATGCCAATCCAGGAGAACGCCTGCGCCAGCGCGGGCCCTTCAAGGTGGTCGCGCAGCACGGTCTGCGTCACCACCGAGGCGGCGGCGGCGCCCAGGGCGGCCAGCATCTGCGCAACCAGCACCTGGCCGAACGTGCCGGCCGCCAATCCGCCCAGTGCCGCCAGCACGAAAACGGACAGGCCACCCAGCAGGGCAGGGCGACGGCCAACGCGGTCGGCCAGCCTTCCCCACAGCAGGACGCCCAGCGCGAACCCCAGCAGGTACAGGCTCATCGCCTGGCTGGCAGCGCTGGCCGGCAGGGCGAAGCGTTGCGCCAGATCGGCCAGCGCCGGGCTGTACAGGGTCTGCGCCAGCTGCGGAAACATCAGCAGCGCAATGGTGAGGGACAGCAGGCGAGGCGACATCGGCGCGCTCCGGAAACAGGGGCGCGCATTGTCGTGGCCATGCCGATGGCGCACTCTAGTGATTACGACAGTAGATGGATGAAATCGGACATGGCGTGGCTGCAGCCCGACGCTCGCTTCGATGCCGATGCCTGGAGCGCCCCGGTGATCGGTATCGCTGCCACGCTGGCCGAGCATGACTCCGGTTGGCACCAGCACGCACGTTCGCAACTGCTGTACACGCGCGCCGGTTGCACGCGGCTGACGTTCGGCGATCGCATCAGTCTGTTGCCGCCATCGCGCGCGGCGTGGATTCCGGGTGGTCTGCTGCACCGCGCGCAGATGCGGCGGGCGGTGGACTATCGGTCGCTGTACTTCGATGCCACGCTGTCGGCGCAGTTGCCGCAGCAGCCAGCAATCATTGGTGTCGGTCCCCTGCTGCAGGCGCTGCTGGAGCCGATCGCGCAGGCGCCGTTCGCACATGACTGGCAAGCGCCGCGAGCGGGGCATCAACTGGCGCTGTGCGTGCTTGAGATTGCCGCTGCGCCGGTGGAGCCGATGGAGCTGCCATTGCCGCGTGACCCGCGCATCGCCTGCTGCCTGCCGGTGGCCGAGCAGCTGCCGCCCGAACTGGGTGAGCTGGCGCAGCGCAGCGGACTGAGCGTGCGTACGATCGGGCGCCTGATGCAACGCGATACCGGCATGTGCTACCAGGCGTGGCGCCAGCAATGGCGGTTGATGCGGGCCATGGAACTGCTGCTGCTCGGCCATCGTGTTGCGCACGTGGCGCTGGAACTTGGATTCTCGGCAGAGAGTCCGTTCATCGCCTTCTTCCGCAGCATGGTCGCGACCACGCCTGCGGCGTTCCAGCGCGCCGAAAGCGCTCGAGCGGCAGGGTGAGAGTGGAGTGGTCGCGGCCGAACGCGGGGAAGCAGGCGCGTGGGCCCGGCTTCCGTCGCCGTGTTTACTGCTGGGCCATCAGCCAGGCCAATGTGCCGCGATGTGGTTCGGGCACGGTGCTGGACGCGGCATCAAGCAGCATCAGCGATGCCCAGCAGACGTCGGCAGCTGGTGCGGTGTCCATCCGCGGCAGTACCGCCATGGCCCGCGCGCGCGTGCTTTCGTCAGTCATCGAGGCGAGCAGGGCCTCGGTCGCCTCGGCAATCTGCTGTTCAGTGGCAGGGGTTGCGGGTCGCTGTTCGAGCTCGGCGAGGCTGGCCTGGTAGCTCATCTCGAACCAGAAATCGATGTCCTGCGACGGTCGCTTCTCCAGTTCGTTGAACAAGGTCCTGCCTACCTGCGCAATGTCCGACGCCGTGGTGGCGCGGGCGATCAGTGCGCATTTCTCTACCGGCATTCCGCGCAGCATTGCGGCCAGCAGCTGCGCACGCCGCTCCAGCATGGGGCGGGGCAGGCGGCCGATGCCATCCAGTGCAAGCTGTGCACCGGCGACAGCAGCCTTGTCCTTGCTGCCGGCCTGCTTGATGCGGGTGAGATAGCGCTCATCGACGATCAGCCGACGCAGCATGCGGTCGGCCGGATCGTGCAGGGCCGAAGATTTCGGCCAGGGATTCTGCGTGGCGGCGATTTCCTGCTTGAGCCGGTCGGCAGCGCGTTCGCAGCCGCCGACCAGCAACAGAGCCACCAGCACGGCGCCGACGCGGGCGCCGAGGGACAACATCCGTGTCATCGCTGTGTCCTTCATTGAAGGTGGAGATCAGCCGCCGCGCGGGCCGCTGCGACGCGGGCCACCCGGACCACGGTTGCCGCCGGGGCCACCCGGGCCGCGGTTGCCACCCGGGCCGCCGGGACCACGGTTGCCGCCGGGGCCACCCGGGCCGCGATTGCCGCCCGGACCACCCGGACCACGGTTGCCGCCCGGACGTGCATTCGCATTGCCGCCCGGACGACCGTTGCCGGCCGGACGCGAGCTGCCGTACGGACTGAAGCCCGGATTGGCGTGGTCGGACGGGAAGCTGGGGGCATTGCCCGGATGGCCGTACGGGTGCTTGTTGCCCTGGCCCTGCGAGCGGTTGCCCGCACCGGCCGGACGACCCTGGCCGCCCGCGCCACCGGCGCCACCGCGTCCTTCACCACCGTAGCCACCACGACCTTCACCGCCGTAGCCGCCGCGACCCTGGCCGCCACCGGCGCCTGCGCCTGGGCCCTTGGGCTTGCCGTACGGACGGCCCTGGCCGCCTGCACCAGCGCCCGGACCACGGGCACCCGGGCCACGTGCGCCCGGACCCGCGTTGCGATGGCCGCTCGGGCCGGTGCTGACGCCATCAGGCACATACCAGGTACGGAATGCGGCCGGGTTGCCTTCCGGCAGCGAGCGGTCGTTCTTCGGTGCGCGCTGCTTGAACGGGCGCTGCGACTGCTTGGCAGCAGCTTCACCGCTGACGGTCAGGCCGCCCTTGAAACCGCCACCGCCCTTGCCACCGCGACCACGGCCGCGATCTTCGCGCACGTTGTCGAAGCGGCGCAGTTCGCGGCCTTCATCGGCGGTGTTATGACCGTTGACGTAGGCATTGCCGCGGCCACCTTCGCGCACGCGCACGGTGGTCTTGGCGGCACGACGCTGGCCGATCACCGGCTGCAGGGTCAGGGCCGAGGGCGCGCCTTCTTCCAGCTTCAGTTCGGCGCGCAGCGCTTCGACCTGGCTGCCCGGCAGTTCGACCGACTGGCCGCGGGCCAGTTCGCGCGGCAGGCTGACCTTGCCGTAGCGGGTGCGCTTGAGTCGGCTGACCTGGCAGCCCTGCGATTCCCACAGGCGGCGCACTTCGCGGTTGCGGCCTTCCTTCACCACGACGCGGAACCAGTCGTGCGAATCGGTGCCGCCGATGCGTTCGATCTCATCGAACTTGGCCGGGCCATCTTCCAGCGCGACACCACGGGTGAGGCGGTCGACGACGGCATCGGGCACCTTGTCCTCGCCTTCCGGTGCACGCACGCGCACCACGTACTCGCGCTCAACCTCGAACGAGGGGTGCATCATGGCGTTGGCCAGCTCACCGTCGGTGGTCGCCAGCAGCAGGCCGGTGGTGTTGATGTCCAGGCGGCCGACGGCGATCCAGCGGGCACCCTTCAGCGCCGGCAGGGATTCGAACACGGTCGGGCGACCTTCAGGGTCTTCACGCGTGGTCACTTCGCCTTCCGGCTTGTTGTAGACCAGCACGCGCGACGGCTCGGCCAGCGCAGTGGCGACGAAGCCGCGGCCGTCGAGTTCGATCCTGTCGCCGCTCTTGACCGACATGCCGGTCTGGGCGACTTCACCGTTGACCTTGACCAGGCCTTCGGCAATGCGCTGTTCCAGCGCACGACGCGAGCCGAGGCCGGCCTGGGCCAGGACCTTGTGCAGGCGTTCTTCCAGCTTGAACTGTTCGGACGTGGCTTCGCGCTTGAGCGAAAGCTTGTTCAACGAGGGCTTGCGGGGGGTGTCACTCATCAGTTTTGCTCCGGCCGACGGTTTCGAGGTCGGCCTCTGGTTCGGAATCGGCTTGGTCAACAGCCACGGTCGTCTTCGCGACGGCGTTGTCTTCGCGTTCGTTCACTGTCACCGCGCGCTCGCCCGGCGCGGAATCGGGGTGCCCATCATTGGAGGGCGAAGGTGCTTGCTCATCGTCGGCCGCCGCAGGAAGTGCGTCGGCAGAATCGGGGGTGTCGCCGGCGGTCGTGCCGGTGTCGTCATTTGCAGCGGCGTCCGGGTCGGCGCTCACGTCCGGGCCGTCGGCACTGGCGGCGAGGGGGGCGTCGCGATCCAGCGCCAGCTGCGGTTCCAGGTCGCCCAGGTCCTTCAGCTCGGAAAGGGGCGGCAGTTCGTCCAGGCGTTTCAGCCCGAAGTAGTCCAGGAAGCCCTTGGTTGTGCCGAACAGGGCAGGCTTGCCAGGCACGTCGCGGTGGCCGACCACGCGGATCCACTCGCGCTCTTCCAGTGCCTGGATGATGTTACTGCTGACCGCCACGCCGCGCACCTGCTCGATCTCGCCACGGGTGATCGGCTGCCGGTAGGCGATCAGGGCCAGTGTTTCCAGGGTGGCGCGGGTATAGCGGGTCTTGCGTTCGGTCCACAGCCGGCTGATCCAGCCATGTACTTCGGCGGTCACCTGGTAGCGGAAGCCCGAAGCCACCTCCACCAGTTCCACGCCACGGTCCTGGCAGCCCTCGCGCAGCCGTTCCAGCGCACGTTCGATGCTGCCCGGTGGTGCCGGCTCATCTTCCGGGAACAGGTCCTTCAGCTGGGCCAGGGTGAGCGGCTGGCTGGAGGCCAGCAGCGCACCTTCGACAATGCGGTTGATCAGCGTTTGATCCATCGGCAGTCAGCGCTCACTCGTTTTCATTGGCGGCGTCGTTGTCGTCGAACTCGCTGCTGAACTGCAGCGGGGCATTGGTATTGCCGGCGGCCAGGGACTTCACGTAGATCGGCGCCAGCGGTTCTTCCTGCACGAGGTCCAGCAGCTGCTCCTTGGCCAGTTCCAGCACTGCCAGGAACGTGACCAGCACGCCCAGCTTGCCTTCTTCGGCGGTGAACAGGTTTTCAAAACGATAGAACCTGCCGTCTTCAAGCCGCCCCAGCACTTCACCCATGCGCTGCCGGACACTCAGCGCCTCGCGCTTGATGGCGTGGCCGGTGAACAGCTCGGCGCGCTTGAGCACGTCGTGCAGCGCCATCAGCATTTCCTTCAGGTCCACCGGCGGCGGCAGCTTCACTGCGGCGCGCTCGGGCATGAAGGCATGTGCCACGGTGGTGTCACGGTCCTGCCGGGGCAGGGCGTCGATATCCTCGGCGGCCTGCTTGAAGCGTTCGTACTCCTGCAGCCGTCGCACCAGCTCCGCACGCGGATCGGCTTCCTCGCCCTCCACGCTGGGGGGGCGGGGCAGCAGCATGCGCGACTTCACTTCCGCCAGGATCGCCGCCATCACCAGGTACTCGGCGGCAAGCTCGAAGCGCAGCTCGCGCATCACGGTGATGTATTCCACGTACTGCCGGGTGATCTCGGCCACGGGAATGTCCAGTACGTCCAGGTTCTGCCGGCGGATCAGGTACAGCAGCAGGTCCAGCGGTCCTTCAAAGGCGTCCAGGATGACTTCCAGCGCATCCGGCGGGATGTACAGGTCCTGCGGAATCTGCAGGACCGGTTGCCCATGCACCACGGCCAGCGGCATTTCCTGCTGCTGGGGGGCGGGCGGCCGGGTTGGCGTGTTCGCGTCGAGCGCGAGTTCGGAAGTCATCTAATGGAGATCAGGATTGCAACGGACCAGTCGCGGTAGCTGGCACACCGGGCAACTGCCACGGACCGCCAGGACACCAGGCGCGCCTGTCTCGGCGCGGTTCCACACATCAAACAACAGGACGCTCCGCAGGACACGGCAGCGACAGGACTACGGGGAGGTCGTCTACGGGGCCCGGTCGGGTGGACCGGTTCGAAGCAGCGGGTCGGTCGTCGGGGGCTGCGTTGGCCGCAAAAACCGACGGGCTGCTGCATCCAGCCACGTGCAATGGTTCCTAGGGTAAGCCTTTGCCGCGCCAGTGTCCAGCCGAGGCCGGGCGCGGGGCTGGATTGGCTAGAATTGCTTCACCAGCAACGCAAGCGAGGAAATGCCGGTGTGGTATGTGATTGAAGGATATGACGGCCAGGATGTACTGGCCCAGCGGCTGCAGGCGCGGCCTGAGCACCTGGCACGGTTGACCGCGTTGCGCGATGAAGGCCGCCTGCTTCTGGCCGGACCGTGTCCGGCGATCGACAGCGAAGACCCGGGCCCGGCAGGGTTCAGTGGCTCGGTGGTGATTGCCGGCTTCGACTCGTTGCAGCAGGCCCAGGCCTGGGCCGATGCCGACCCGTACGTCGCGGCGGGCGTCTACGTGCGGGTGCAGGTGCGTCCGTTCCGCAAGGTGCTGCCGTGAACGCGGAACGGATCGAGCAGATTCGTGATGCGCTGCAGCACGCGCTGGCCCCCAGCGTGCTTGAGATCGAAGACGACAGCCATCGCCATGCAGGCCATGCCGGAGCGCGCGATGGTCGCGGCCATTTCAACGTGCACGTGGTCAGCGAGCGCTTCGCGGGAATGGCCCCGCTGGCGCGCCATCGCGCGGTCTACGCCGCCTTGGGCACGTTGATGGAAACCGACATCCACGCGTTGTCCATCCGCGCGCATACCCCGTCAGAACAGGGCTGAGGCCTTGTCCCGCGCTGTCCTGGCAGGTCCGTTGATGGGCCTGCCAGGGACAGGTTTCCGTGTCCGTTTGGGGACATTCGTCTAACGGACTGTTTACAAGCGCAGATGGAAACGCTTACATTCCGCGCCAATGCTGGTAGGTCCAAGCCGTGGAGGGCGGCTTCGTGAACAAGGCAGCCATAACAATCAAAGACGTCGCCCGTGAAGCCAAGGTCTCTGTGGCCACCGTTTCGCGCGCGCTCAACGGGCATGAAAATGTCGCCGAACCGGTCCGCCAGCTTGTGCTGGAGGTGGCCGCACGGCTGCGTTACACCCCGCATGCCGCCGCTCGCAGCCTGAGCAGCCGCCGCACCAATACGGTGGGCGTGGTGCTTCCGGACCTGTACGGCGAATTCTTCTCCGAACTGATGCGTGGCATCGACAACGTCGCCCGCAGCCGGCGCCAGCACCTGCTGGTGTCGAGCTATCACGGCGACCAGGAGCAGCAGGGCGCAGCCCTGCGTGCCATGCGCGGCCGGGTCGACGGTCTGCTGGTGCTCTCGCCCTATGCGGAGAGCCCCGGGTTCCTGACCGACAACCTGCCGCAGGCATTGCCGACGGTACTCATCAACACCTACCTGCCTGGGCAGGACCATCCGGTGTTGAGCATCGATGACCATGCAGGGGCGATGGCGATGACCCGCCACCTGCTCGATGCTGGCCATCGCCGCATTGCATTCATTTCTGGCCCGGACCTCAACTTCGACGCGCGCGAGCGCCTGCGCGGCTTCCGTGACGCGCTGGCGGCGTTTGGCAGCGGCGCCGAAGGCATCGAGCTGCCCGGTGATTTCGACGAAGCTTCCGGCCATCGCGCCGGTCAGGAGTTGCTGGCAGCCGGCACGCTGCCCGATGCCGTATTCGCCGCCAACGACATGATGGCCCTGGGTTGCCTGTATGCCTTCGCGCAGGCAGGTGTCCATGTCCCGACCGATGTCGCCCTGGCCGGCTTCGATGACATTCCGCTTGCGCGTTTCGTTCACCCGTCGCTGACCACCATGCAGGTCAGCATTGCCGAACTGGGCGATCGGGCGATGTCGCGTTTGTTGCAGTTGATGGACGGCACCTCCACGGAAGGGGCAGGGGACAAGCAGACCCTGGTCCCGCGCCTGATTGTTCGCGATTCCACCACTCCGCCATCCGGCCATTGAAGCCAGAGGCGTTCCTTCTTTTTTGATTGATCGCAGGTGCCGCGCAAGCGGTCACCGCCACCCGGAGATTGAGTTGATGATGCATTCCACTATCCGCACGCCGGCGCGCCGGCTGCTGAGCACCGCACTGGTCAGCTGCCTGATGCTGGCCGCCGCCCCGAACGTCATGGCGCAGTCGGCCAACGCCAGCCTGCGTGGCCAGGTCTCCGGCGCCCAGGCCGGTGCCGAAGTCACCGCCACCAACGTCGCCACCGGCACCGTCCGTCGCGGCACCGTGCGCGCCGACGGCAGCTACTCGCTGATGGGCCTGGATCCGGGCACCTACAACGTGGTCGCCAACGGCCAGACCCAGAAGGTTACCGTCACCGTCGCCTCGACCGCGACGCTGAACTTCAGCGAGGCGGCTGCCGGTGGTACCGGCTCGACCGCCGCCACCAACCTGGACACCGTCAACGTCGTCGCGCCGACCCTGCTGCAGGAAGTGCGTACCTCCGAAGTCGGCAAGACCGTCAGCCTGCAGCAGATCCAGACCACCCCGCAGGTGTCGCGCAACTTCCTGGAGTTCGCCGACGCGGTGCCGGGCCTGATCTTCACCCGTGATGCCAAGGGCAATACCTCGCTGCGCGGCGGTGCCACCAATTCCGACGGTACCAACGTCTACATCGACGGCGTGGGCCAGAAGAGCTACGTCAAGGGCGGCGGCGTGGCCGGCCAGTCCGGCAGCGCCGGCAACCCGTTCCCGCAGCTGGCCATCGGCGAATACAAGGTCATCAGCGGCAACTACAAGGCCGAGTACGGCCAGGTGTCGAGCGCCGCAGTGACCGCTGCCACCAAGTCCGGTACCAATGAATTCAAGGGTGAGGCGTTCTACCGCTACACCGATGAGGACATGCGCGCCAAGACCCCGGCCGAGCGCCAGGGCGGCAAGGACAAGATGGTCTCGGCCGAGAAGGAATACGGCTTCGCCCTGGGCGGCCCGATCATCCAGGACAAGGCGCACTTCTTCGTGACCTACGAAGCCAAGCGCTTCGACCTGCCGGTCACCATCGCGCCGGACGGCGCGGTCACCGGTGCTGCCGGCCTGCTGCCGCCCGCAGGCGCCGCCGGCCTGGGCCCGGCCAGCCAGCCGTTCCAGCAGGATCTGATCTTCGGCAAGATCGACTTCGAGCCGACCGACAACGATCGCATCGAGCTGACCTTCCAGGACCGCGACGAAACCCAGTCGCAGTTCAGTGGCCAGACCTCGCCGGAAGCCGGTCGTGAAGTGGTCAACACCGACCGTCGTTACGCCCTGCGCTGGAACCACAGCGGCGAGCGTTACTACAACGAAATGATGGTCACCCATGAAGATTCGTTCAACAACCCGACCCCGCTGACCCTGGCCAACGGCATCACCTACACCGCACCGGACGGCACCGAAGACCGCACCGTGGTGAAGATCGGTGGCGCATCGGCACTGGATTCGCAGGTGAAGGGCCAGAAGGGCTGGTCGATCGAAGACAACCTGACCCTGGACGGCATCCAGTGGGCCGGCGACCACACCATCAAGATGGGCGTGAAGTACAAGGCGATCGACCTGTACGCCTCCGATGCGGCGCAGATCAACCCGACCTTCACCTACAGCCTGGGCGATCCGGACTTCCCCGATTCCATTCCGTACAAGGCGCAGTTCGTCAAGCCGGTGACCGGCGTGGATGGCGTGTCCGGTGAAGTGCGTTCGAAGTCCAAGCAGTACGGTGTGTTCATCCAGGACGACTGGCAGGTCAACGACCACCTGCAGATCAACCTCGGCCTGCGCTGGGACTACGAAAAGACCCCGTCCTACCTGGACTTCGTCACCCCGCAGGCCGTGGTCGACGCGATCTATTCGCAGGATCCGCGTGCTGCCGCCGGCCAGACCTACGCCGATTCGCTGGCGCTGGGCGGCCTGGACATCAGCGACTACATCAGCAACGGCCACAACCGCAAGGCATTCAAGGATGCCTGGCAGCCGCGCCTGGGCTTCTCGTATGACATCAACGCCGACGAGCAGCACGTGATCCACGGTGGTGCCGGCCGTTCGTACGACCGCGACCTGTTCGACAACCTGCAGTTGGAAACCACCAAGCTGGCCCTGCCGCAGCCGACCATCTACTTCCGCAACCCGGCCACCGGCACCTGCATCAACGGCCAGGCCGCCTGCTATGACTGGAACCCGAACCTGCTCAACGGCATCGGCAACCTGCAGAGCCTGGTCGGTGCGACCAGCAATGCCGGCCTGGAAGTGGATCTGCTGAACAACAAGCTGAAGGCTCCGTACTCCGATCAGTTCAGCCTGGGCATGAGCAACCAGATCGGTGACTGGCTGACCGACGCCACCATCGCCCGTACCCTGAGCTACGACGGCTTCGCCTTCACCCTGGGCAACCGTTACCCGACCGGCCAGTTCTTCGATGACCCGCGCCTGTGCGGTGGCACCGAGCCGGGCCTGAGCCAGGCCTGGAGCTGCAACGTGCCGGGCTTTGGCAGCCTGATCATCGGCCAGCAGGGCATCAAGACCCGTGCGACCCAGATCCTGCTGTCGGCGCAGAAGCCGTTCACCCAGGAAAGCGGCTGGGGTACCTCGATCGCCTACACCTGGACGACCGCGCGCCACAACCGCGACATCAACGAGAAGTACGCCTTCGACCGCGGCCTGATCGAGGATTACCCGACCATCCGTTCCAACGGCGCGCCGCGCCACCGCCTGGTGGTCACCGGTTCGTACGCGGGCTTCTGGGGCATCACCTTCGGTGGCAAGATCACCCTGGCTACTCCGACCGCCGTCAATGACTGGTACCCGGTGCCGCAGGCCAGTGGCTACAACCTGCCGACGCCGCAGGCGGCTGTGCCCAACGCCAATGGCAAGTTCCTGGTGGGTGGCAAGATCTTCGGCTACCGTTCGGTCGATCTGCAGGCGACGAAGACGTTCAAGCTGGCGGGCGATACCGAGCTGTACGCGCGTATCGACATCATCAACGTGTTCAACTTCGACAACTTCTCCACCTACAACTACGTCAAGACCAACGGCAAGCTGCAGGCCAGCTACAACGAGACCGGCGACATCATCGGTACTCCGCGTCAGGTCAAGGCCGAAGTGGGCTTCCGCTTCTGATCGCGGGAAGTTGATGCAGTACGGAGCCATCGGTTCGCCGTTGGCTCCGGTTTCAACGGCAATGGCCGGCCTCCGGGCCGGTCCATTGCCCACGCCATTGCCGGGCAGGGGGCAATGGCGTGGGCAATGACCGCGGTGTCATCAACCACGTTTTCGTGGTTTTTTAAGACCGCACTTTGTAAACGATTTCAGGTCATTGGACGTTATGCTCTTTCATCGATCAGCCCACCGGAGGAACCGCGCCATGCAGGCACGCCACCTGATGACCGCCGCTGCGATGACCCTGGCCATCGCCGCCTGCAAACCGGCCCAGCAGGAGCCTGCCAAGCCGCGCCCGCCGGTGATCCTGATCGAGGCCGACGCACCGCCGCGGCCAATGAAGCCGGAGCTGCCGCCGCTTTTCGATGACATCGAGCGCCGCACCTTCCAGTTCTTCTGGGATACCACCAACGAGATCAACGGCCTGACCCCGGACCGCTATCCGTCGCGGCCGTTCGCCAGTATCGCCTCGGTCGGGTTTGCCTTGACCGCTTATCCGATCGGCATCGAGAACGGCTGGGTCAGCCGCAACCAGGCGATCGACCGCACCCTGACCACCCTGAAGTTCTTCCGCGACGTGCCGATGGGCCCGCAGCGCACCGGCAAGGCCGGCTACAAGGGCTTCTATTACCACTTCCTGGACATGCAGGAAGGGCGCCGCTACGACAGCTGGGTGGAACTGTCCTCGGTGGATACCGCGCTGTTGATGATGGGCGTGCTGTTCGCCCAGTCGTACTACGACGGCGACGATCCGCGCGAGAAGGAAATCCGGCAGATCGCCGACACCCTGTACAAGCAGGTCGACTGGCCGTGGCTGCAGCAGCGTGCGCCGCTGATCTCGATGGGCTGGTTCCCCGAGAACGGCTTCATCGACCATGACTGGATGGGCTACAACGAGGCGATGATGGTCTACATCCTCGCCCTGGGCTCGCCCAGCCACCCGGTCAGCCCGGATGCGTGGACGGTGTGGACGCGCACCTACGACAACGACTGGGGCGTCTACCAGGGCCAGGAATACCTGTCCTTCGGTCCGCTGTTCGGCCACCAGTACAGCCACGTCTGGATCGACTTCCGCGATATCCAGGATGCGTACATGCGCGAGCGTGGCAGCACCTACTTCCTCAACAGCCGTTCGGCGGCGCTGGCCCAGCGCGAGTACGCCATCGCCAATCCGATGAACTGGAAGGAATATGGCGAGAACGTCTGGGGCCTGACCGCCAGTGATGGTCCGCAGAACACCACCCAGGAATACCGGGGCGAGCAGCGCCAGTTCCGCCATTACTCATCGCGCGGCGCAGGCCTGCGCGAGAACTTCGATGACGGTACGATCGCGCCGACCGCCGCGATCTCGTCGGTCGTGTTCGCGCCCGAGGAAGTGATTCCGGCCACGCTGGAGATGCACAAGCGCTACGGCGACTACATCTACTCCAGCTATGGCTTCCTGGATTCGTTCAATCCCAGCTTCAGCTACGACATCCCGATCAAGACAGGGCGGGTGGTACCCGATCGTGGCTGGGTCGCCAGCGACTACATCGCCATCGACCAGGGCCCGATCCTGACCATGATCGCCAACTACCGCAACGACTTCGTCTGGGACGTGATGAAGAAGAACCCGTACATCCGCAAGGGTCTGGAACGGGCGGGCTTCAGTGGAGGCTGGCTGGCGCCGGAAGGCTCCTTCCAGCCGCTGGAGCTGCAGAAGGATGAGAAGGCCGCCGCAGCGCGTGCGGTCGGTATCGCCGAATCACGTGCGGCCGCCGCGCAGGAACAGAAAAACAATGCCAACCGCAACACCGGCCAGGGGAAGTAACAAGGTGCACGACTGGAAACACCGCCTGCGACGCTGGGCATTGCCTGCACTGGCCGCGCTGGTCATGGCCGGCTGTGCCCGCCAGGAGCAGGGCACCACTACCGTGCGCTTCTGGGCGATGGGCCGCGAGGCCGAAGTGGTCAGCGAGCTGATCCACGAATTCGAAGCGGAAAACCCTGGCATCAAGGTCGATGTGCAGAACATCCCCTGGACCGCCGCGCACGAAAAGCTGCTGACCGCCTTTGCCGCCGACGGCCTGCCCGATGTGTGCCAGCTGGGCAACACCTGGGTGCCCGAGTTCGCCGAACTCAACGCGCTCACGCCGCTGCAGCCGTTCGTGCAGCGCTCGACCGTGGTCGATCCGAAGGACTACTTCCAGGGCATCTGGGATACCAACGTGATCCACGACGAGCTGGTCGGGGTGCCGTGGTACGTCGATACCCGCCTGATCTATTACCGCAAGGACCTGCTGGCCAAGGCCGGCTTCGACCATCCGCCGCGCACCTGGGCCGAATGGGGCGAGCAGATGGCCGCGATCAAGCGCATGCAGGGCCCGAACCGCTATGCGGTGCTGATGCCGATCAACGAGTTCGAGCAGCAGCTGTCGCTGGCCCTGCAGCAGCCCGATCCGCTGCTGCGCGACGACGACACCCGTGGCAATTTCTCCAGCCCCGGCTTCCGCCGCACGCTGGGGTTCTACGCCAACATGTTCGAGCAGGGCTGGGCGCCGAAGATGTCCGAGACGCAGATCTCCAACGTCTGGGATGAATTCTTCCGCGGCTTCAACGTGTTCTACATTTCCGGCCCCTGGAACATCCGCGAGTTCAAGAAGCTGCAGCCGAAGGAACTGGAAGGGCAGTGGGGCACGGCCGCGCTGCCGGGTCCGGACGGTCCGGGCGCGGGCATCGCCGGTGGTACCAGCCTGGTGATCTTCCGCAAATCGCAGCAGAAGGAAGCGTCCTGGAAGCTGATCGAATTCCTGTCGCGGCCGGCAATCCAGGCGCGCTTCCACGCGATCATCGGCGACCTGCCGCCGCGTCGAAGCACCTGGAATGCGCCGTCGCTGGCCAACGATCCACTTGCCGCCGCCTTCCGAGACCAGCTGGAGCGGGTCAAGCCGACCCCGAAGGTGCTCGAATGGGAGCGCATCGTGCAGGAAATGCGCATCGTCACCGAACAGGTGGTGCGTGGCGGCCTGCCGCAGGACAAGGCCGTGGCCGAACTGGACCAGCGCGTGGACAAGGTGCTGGCCAAGCGTCGCTGGATGCATGAACAACAACGCCTGCAGCGCAGCGCACCCCCCTCGGGTTCGACCAGTGCAGTCGCGGCCGGGAGCCCGCAATGAAACGTACTTCGCTTGCCGGCTGGATCTTTGCCGGCCCCTCGCTGATCGTGCTTGGTGTGTTCTTCGGCCTGCCGGTGGCCTCGGCCCTGGCGCTGAGCGTGACCGACTTCGACCTGTATGCGCTGGCCGACAGCAGCAACCTGCGCTTCGTGGGTCTTGGCAACTACATCGACCTGCTGCAGACCCCGATGTTCTGGAAGTCGCTGTGGAACACCACCTATTTCGTGGTGATCGGCGTGCCGTTGTCGATCGGCGTATCGCTGGGCGCGGCGATGCTGCTCAATGCCCCGGCCGCGCGCTTCAAGGCGCTGTTCCGCACCGCGCTGTTCGCCCCGGTGGTGACCACGCTGGTGGCGGTGGCGGTGATCTGGCGCTACCTGTTCCACACCAGCTATGGCCTGGTGAACTACGGCCTGGGCCATCTTGGCATCAGCCCGATCGACTGGCTGGGCGATCCCAACTGGGCGATGCCGACCATCATGTTGTTCGCGGTGTGGAAGAACTTCGGCTACAACATGGTGATCTTCCTGGCCGGCCTGCAGGCGATCCCGCATGACCTCTACGAGGCCGCGCGCATCGACGGTGCCTCGCGCTGGAAGCAGTTCCTGCACATCACCCTGCCGATGCTCGGCCCGGTGCTGCTGGTGGTCGGGGTGATCACCGTATCCGGGTACTTCCAGCTGTTCGCCGAACCCTATGTGATGACCCGCGGCGACCCACTGCAGAGCACCGTCAGCGTGCTGTATTTCATGTTCGAGGAAGGCTTCAAGTGGTGGAACCTGGGACGCGCCTCGGCTGTGGCGTTCCTGCTGTTCCTGATCATCCTGGCGGTGACCACCGTGATGCTGCGCTTTGGCCGCAAGAGGCAGTTGGTATGAGTCGTGAAATCGGCCAGTCACGCTGGCACCCGTGGATGATCAATGGCGCGCTGCTGGTGCTGGCCCTGGTCAGCCTGGCACCGTTGCTGTGGATGCTGTCGGTGTCGTTCATGCCGCAGGGCGAGGCCACCCATTTCCCGCCACCGCTGCTGCCGTCCAGCATCACCACGCACAATTACACCGAGCTGTTCGCGCGCACCGGCATGGGCGGCAACTTCGCCAACAGCCTGCTGGTGTCGCTGGCGATCACCCTCGGTTCGCTGCTGCTCAACACGATGGCCGGCTACGCTTTCGCCAAGCTGCAGTTCGCCGGCCGTGAGCGGCTGTTCCAGGTGCTGATGGCGGCGCTGGTGATCCCGGCACAGGTGGCGATGCTGCCGCTGTTCCTGTTGATGAAGCAGCTGGGCCTGGTCAACAGTTTCGGCGGCGTGATCGTGCCGGCGCTGGCCAGCGTGTTCGGCATCTTCCTGGTGCGCCAGTACGCCCGCTCGATTCCCGATGAGCTGCTGGAAGCGGCACGCATCGACGGGGCAGGGGAACTGCGGATCTTCTTCCAGATCGTGCTGCCCATGCTCAAGCCGGTGCTGGTGACGCTGGCGATCTTCACCTTCATGGGCGCCTGGAACGATTTCATGTGGCCCTTGATCGTGTTGACCGACCAGGAGCACTACACTTTGCCGGTGGCCCTGGCCACCCTCTCGCGCGAACACATCATGGACGTGGAAATGATGATGGCCGGCGCAGTGGTCACCGTGGTTCCGGTGCTGGCGCTGTTCCTGGTGCTGCAGCGGTACTACATCCAAGGATTGTTGCTGGGGAGTGTGAAGGGATGATGCGTGCGATCGCCGTTGGACTGGGCCTGTTGTGGTCTTCCCTGGCGATCGCCGCACCACCGGCGCTGCCCGCGCCGAAGGTGCTGGATGATTTCGACGACATCAGCGCCTGGAAGCTGGTGTTGTCCGACCAAGTCAGCGGCTCGCTGCGGCCGGTCAGTGGCGCTGGCGGTGGCCGCGCGCTGTGCCTGGATTACGACTTCCATGAGGTCTCCGGTTACGTCGGCATCCGTCGTCCACTGAACATCGAGTACCCGGCCAACTATCGTTTCGGCTTCCAGCTGCGCGGTGATTCGCCGTCCAATGACCTGCAGTTCAAGTTGATCGACGCCAGCGGCGACAACGTGTGGTGGGTCAACCGCCCCGGCTATGCCTTCCCCAAGGCGTGGACGCCGGTGGAGTACCGCCGCCGGCAGATCGACAAGGCCTGGGGGCCATCGCCAGAGAAGGACATGGCGCGCAGCGCGTCGATGGAATTCACGATCTACAGCAAGGTCGGCGGTCGCGGTACCGTGTGCTTCGACAAGCTGACCCTGCAGGGGCTGCCCGCGCAGGATGATTCGGCGCTGCGGCCCTCGGTGATCGCCGATACCGCAACCGCGCTGCAGGACCGGATGATCGACGGCAAGTCCGATACCTTCTGGATCAGTGGCGGGGTCAAGCAGCAGACCATCAGCCTGGACCTGCACAAGAACCGCGAGATCGGCGGTGCGGTAATCGACTGGCTGCCCGACCTGGAAGCCAATCGCTACACCGTGCGTACCTCCGAGGATGGCCGTGACTGGCGTACCGTGCGCGAAGTGACCGCAGGTGCCGGAGGCCGGGACTGGCTGGCACTGCCCGACACCGATGCGCGCTACGTGCGTTTCGACCTGCAGGGCGGGCCGAACTGGCGCTACGGCATCCGTGACATCACCCTGAAGCCGCTGGCGTTCGCCGCGACTCCCAATGCCTTCCTGTCCTCGGTGGCGGCCGACCTGCCGCGTGGCGCGTTGCCGCGCGCCTACGTTGGCGAGCAGCCGTACTGGACGCTGCTTGGCCTGGACGGTGGCCAGGAACAGGCGTTGATCAGCGAGGACGGTGCGCTGGAGCCGGCCAAGGGCAGCTTCAGCATCGAGCCGTTCATCCGCCTCGACGGCAAGCTGCTTGACTGGTCGAACGTTGCCATCAGCCAGTCACTGCAGGATCGTTACCTGCCGATCGCCACGGTCGACTGGGTGCACGAGAAGGCCGGCCTTTCGGTGACAAGCTTCGTGCAGGGCACGCCCGAACGCGCGCAGCTGATCGGGCGCTACCGCTTGAGCAATCCGGACAAGGTCGCGCACGAATACACCCTGGCCCTGGCGATCCGCCCGTGGCAGGTCAATCCCCCCACCCAGTTCCTCAACACCGTGGGCGGCTTCAGCCGCATCGACAGCCTGGACGTGGGCGAGCAGCTGGTGCGCATCAATGGCGAACCGCGGCTGTATCCCCTGCAGGTACCGGATGCGCGCTTTGCCAGCAGCTTCGACGGCAAACTGGATGCGATGCACCTGGCCAGCGGCAAGCTGCCCGGCACTACTGCGGTGAAGGACCCGACCGGCATGGCGTCCGGCGCACTGTTGTACACGATCAAGCTCGAACCCGGGCAGAGCCGCGAGGTGGCGATCGTGCTGCCGCAGACCGGCAGCTGGGCGCCGCAGGCGCTGGACGTGGCCAAGGCACAGCAGCAGGTGGCGACGATGTGGCGCGACAAGCTGGGCGTGGTGACCCTGCAGGTGCCCGCCGCCGGCCAACCGCTGGTGGAAACCCTGCGCACCGCGGTGGCGCACATGCTGATCTCGCGGGTCGGCCCGCGCCTGCAGCCCGGTACGCGCTCCTATGCACGCAGCTGGATCCGCGATGGCGCGATGATCTCCGAAGGCCTGCTGCGGATGGGGCGCAGCGATGCCGTGCGTGACTACGTGACCTGGTATGCGCCCTATCAGTTTGAAAACGGCAAGGTGCCGTGCTGCGTCGATGCGCGTGGCAGCGACCCGGTGCCGGAGAACGACAGCCACGGCGAACTGATCTACAACATCGCCGAGTACGGCCGCTATACCGGCGACACGGCCTTCCTCGAGCAGATGTGGCCGCATGTGCTGGGCGCCTACAGCTACATGGAGCAACTGCGGGGCAGCGAGCGCACCGAGGAGAACCGCGCGCGCAATCCTGCCTTCTACGGGATGATGCCGGCCTCGATCAGCCACGAGGGCTATTCGGCCAAGCCGATGCATTCGTACTGGGACAACTTCTGGGCGCTGCGTGGTTACAAGGACGCCGCGCAACTGGCGGCGCAGTTGGGCAAGGTCGAAGCGATGCAGATCAGCGAGTCGCGCGATCAGTTCCGTGATGACCTGCAGGCCTCGCTGCTGGCGGCCATGCAGCAGCACCGCATTGATTACCTGCCGGGCTCGGCCGAGCTGGGTGACTTCGACGCCACCTCCACCACGATCGCGTTGGCGCCCGGCGGCGAGCAGGGGCGGTTGCCGCAGCAGGCGCTGGACGCGACCTTCCAGCGTTACTGGAACGAATTCATCGCGCGCCGCGATGGCAAGCGCGAATGGAAGGACTACACGCCGTATGAATGGCGCAACGTCGCTGCGTTCGTGCGCCTGGGATGGCGCGATCGTGCCTGGGAGGCCACCGAGTTCTTCTTCAAGGATCGCGCACCGCAGGCCTGGAACCAGTGGGCCGAGGTCGTCTCGCGCACGCCGCGCAAGCCGTTCTTCGTGGGTGACCTGCCGCACGCCTGGGTGGCCTCGGACTTCGTTCGCTCGGCGCTGGACATGTTCGCCTACAACCGCGATGCAGATGAGGCACTGGTGCTGGCCGCTGGTATCCCGGTGTCGTGGCTGCAGGGCGAGGGCATTGCCGTGCAGGGCCTGCGCACGCCGCAGGGGCAGCTCAACTATCGCCTGCAGCGCAGCGACAAGCAGCTGGTGCTGGAAGTGCAGCCCGGGCTGGTGCCGCCGGCCGGTGGCGTGGTGCTGCCATGGCCGTATGCAGGCGAGCCGGGCCAGGCCACGGTCAACGGCGAGGCGGCGGAATGGGTCAACAACGAGCTGCATGTGCACCAGTTGCCGGCACGGGTCGAGATCGATGTGCCCAGCGCGGTGCGCCGCGCCGAACGCAAGGAAAAGTAAGCATGCGAGGTCCGCTCGGAATCGGTCGCGGTTTCTGCGCGCTGGGGCTGGCGATCGCGCTGGCCCTGCCCGGGTTGGCGGCAGCCGCTGAGCCGGCCAGCGCGGCTGGCGCGGCCACAGCGGTCGGCGAACCCGGCATGAGCATGGTTACATTCAACCTGCACCACGACCGCGAGGACTGGCCCAGCCGTCGTCGCACGATCGTGGCCGAGCTCAAGCGCCTGCAGCCCGATGCCATCGCGCTGCAGGAGGTGATCCAGAAGCGCAGCGTGCGCAACCAGGCGCAGTGGCTGGCCAGCCAGCTCGGCTACCGGTACGTATTCGTTTCCACCGATCCGGTGGGTGCACCCAAGCGTTATGGCAATGCGCTGCTGACCCGGCGCCCGATCCTGGCGCATGGCGAGCACCTGCTGCTGCCGCTGGATGACTACCGCACCGTGGCCCATCTGCGCATCGACGTGGAGGGCAGGCCGGTCAATGTCTATGCCACCCATCTCAACGAACGCAGTGACGACGCCGGCCAGCGCATCCGCCGCAGCCAGGTCGAGGATCTGCTGCGTTTCATCGCCGGCAGTTCTGCGGGGGCACCGGTGGTGATTGCCGGCGACTTCAACGCCCTGGTCGATGCCGGCGATCTGAGCGAACTGCGCAGCCACTACGGCGACAGCTACGGCAGCGTGCACGTCAACACCGACTTGGCAGGTGTGAGCACGCTCAACCGCCATTACTACCAGGCGCCGTCGCGGATCGACCACATCTTCTTCCAGCAGGACGAGATGGTCGCGCGCGAAGCGAAGATCCTGTTCGACCAGCCTGATGACGGCGGCCGCTGGGCCTCCGATCACTACGGGGTGTGGACCCGGCTGCAGTTCGCGCCGAAGCCCTGATAACGGCATCGCGTGGCGACGCGGCAGGCGTTCGCTACGGCATCTGATACGTCACAAACAGAAACGGCGGGGATCATCGATCCCCGCCGTTTCGTTGTTGCCGATCAAGGATCGATCAGGCGACCGGTGGCGTGCGCTTGCCGGCGTCTTCGTCTTCTTCCGACGCCTGCGCGTCAGCGGCCTGTGCGGCAGCGTCGGCATGGCCATCGGCGATCGGGTCGACCTGCGCCGGCACGATCGCATCGGCGACCGGCGCAGCGGCGTCCACCGGTGCGGCTTCGACAGCCACTGGGGCTGCCGGCTGCTCGGCGACCGGGGTGACTTCAACCTCGGCCTTCGGTTCGACTGCCGGTGCAGCTTCAACCACCGGCGCAACATCGGCCACCACCGGCTTCGGCTCGGCCACCGGTGCGGCTTCGACCACCGCGGTCGGTTCAGCGACCGGAGCGGCTTCGATCGCAGCAGCGGTCTCGACCACCGGCGGCTTCGCCTCGATCACCGGAGCCGCTTCAGGTGCCGGCTGCACTGGCGTCGCTGCATCGATGGCATCCAGCATGCTGGTCTGCACCGGCGACGGGGCCGGTTCGACCTTGGCGACTGCTTCCACCGGAGCCGGAGTCTGCACTGCGGCGGCCACTGGAGCGGCTGCCTCGACCACGGCACTACTTATGGCAGCAACCGGAGCAACCGCGGCAGCCACTGCAACCGGTGCACGTGCCGGCTTGCCGGCATCAGCGGCGGCCGGTTCGACTTCGTCATCGAAATCGAATTCCGGCTGCGAACGCGACGGCTGCACGGCGGCTGCCGGCGCGCCGACCGAAGCCGGGGCGGTCCGCTCGACCGAATCGCCGTCGTTGTCCTCGCCTTCGGCATCATCGCCGTCGTCCAGGTCATCACCCAGTACGTCACTACCTGCAGCGTTCTCGGCGCCACCACGACGACGACGACGACCACCGCGACGGCCACGGCGGCGGCGGGTTGCGCCTTCGCCGGTCTGATCGCCTGCGGCATCGGTCGCAGCATCCTCGGCAGCCCCGGTCGCAACCACGACCTCGGCATCGGTCGTTGCGGCGGTGTCCACGGCCGCGACAGTGTCGACCACGTTTTCAGTGGCGACGGCCGGTGCCAGTGCCTTTTCTTCCTGCACCGCAACCGTGGCCGCAACCGCAGTCGTGGTAGCCACGGCAGCAGCAGCGGTCACGACATCGGTCGGGGCTTCGGCAGCGGCACGCTGCGGCTTCTCGGCCGGCTTGTCACCGTCCTGCGGGCGCGGCTGCCTCGGCTGCTTCAGCTTCGGCTGCTGCTGCCCCTGGCCCTGTTCGTTGCGCGGCTTGTTCTGCTGCTGCGGCTGCTGGGCATCCTTCGGCTTGCCCTGCTGCTGCGGCTGCTGCTGGCCATTGCCACTGCCATTGGCCTGGCTGCTGCCGTTGCCGCCGTTGCGGCCATCCTTGCGCTGCTCACCACGGTCCTTGCGGTTGCCGCCGTCCTTCTGCTGCTGCGCATTGCCATTGCCGCCGTTGCCACGGCTGTCCTCGCGACGGTCCTTGCGGTCCTTGTTGCGATCCTTGTTGCGGTCACGGCGACCGCCATCCTGCTGCGGCTGGCGTGCGGCCGGTGCCGGCGCAGGAGCGGGAGCGGGCTCGCCGCCAAAGATGCGCTTGAGCCAGCCGACGACGCCGCCACTGGCGGCGGCTGCCGGGGCCGCTGCGGCCACCGGTGCCGGTGCCGGGGCGGCGACCGGTTCCACTTCCTCGCGCACCGGGGCGGGCGAGTTGTGCTTGACCTGGGTCACCATCGGCGGCGGGATGTTCAGCTGGCCCTTGGTCAGCGCGTGCACCGGCAGCTTGCGCGGGGTACCACGCTGGTAGCTCGGCTTGCCGCTTTCCTCGCCCAGCTCGTTGTCGCGCAGGCGGGTGACGGTGTAATGCGGGGTGTGCAGCTGTTCGTCGGCAACGATCACGATCGGCGCCTCGTGGCGCTTCTCGATTTCGCCCAGCGCGCCGCGCTTTTCATTCAGCAGGTAGTTGGCGATCTCCACCGGGGCCTGTACCAGCACCTGCCCGGTGTTCTCCTTCATCGCATGCTCTTCGGCGACGCGGATGATCGACAGCGACAGCGACTCGACGCTGCGCATGCGGCCATGGCCGTCGCAACGCGGGCAGACGATCTGGCTGGATTCGCCCAGGCTCGGGCGCAGGCGCTGGCGGCTCATTTCCAGCAGGCCGAAGCGCGAGATGCGGCCGACCTGCACGCGTGCACGGTCGTATTTCAGCGCGTTGGCCAGGCGGTTCTCGACCTCGCGCTGGTGCTTGTTGGAGGCCATGTCGATGAAGTCGATCACCACCAGGCCACCGAGGTCACGCAGGCGCAGCTGGCGGGCCACTTCCTCGGCTGCTTCCAGGTTGGTCTGGAACGCGGTGTCCTCGATGTCGCTGCCCTTGGTGGCGCGCGAGGAGTTGACGTCGACGGCAGTCAGCGCCTCGGTCTGGTCGACCACGATCGAGCCACCCGACGGCAGGCGCACGTTGCGCTCGTAGGCGCCTTCGATCTGCGATTCGATCTGGAAGCGGTTGAACAGCGGGATGTCGTCCTTGTAATGCTTGAGCTTGCGCAGGGTCTGCGGCATCACCTGCTGCATGAACTCCTTGGCGTGCTCGTACATTTCCTCGGTGTCCACCAGGATCTCGCCGATGTCGGCGCGCAGGTAGTCACGCAGGGCGCGCACGATCAGGCGCGATTCCTGGTAGATCAGGAACGGGGCCGGCTTGCTCAGGGCTGCTTCGGCGATGGCGCGCCAGACGTTCAGCAGGTAATCCAGATCCCACTGCAGCTCTTCCGCATCGCGGCCGACGCCGGCGGTACGGATGATGACGCCCATCTCGTCGGGGATGTTCAGCTTGTCCAGGGCGTCCTTCAGGGCCGCCCGGTCTTCACCCTCGATGCGACGGGAAACACCGCCGGCACTGGGGGAGTTGGGCATCAGCACCATGTAACGGCCGGCCAGGGAGATGAACGTGGTCAGGGCGGCGCCCTTGTTGCCACGTTCTTCCTTGTCCACCTGGACGACGATTTCCTGGCCTTCCCTCAGCAGCTCGCGGATGCCGGCCTTGTTGTGGTCGACACCGGCCTGGAAGTAATCGCGGGAGATTTCCTTCAGCGGCAGGAAGCCATGGCGGCCACCACCGTATTCAACGAAGGCCGCTTCCAGCGAGGGCTCGATGCGGAAGATCCGGCCCTTGTAGATGTTGGACTTCTTCTGTTCCTTGGACGGCTGCTCGATGTCGATGTCATACAACGACTGGCCATCCACGATGGCAACACGCAGCTCTTCAGCCTGCGTGGCGTTGATCAGCATTCGCTTCATTGTTGCGTTCCTCGCAAGCGGCTACCGCGCGGAACGCCATGGAGTTTCGCCTCTGGACACGGCTCGCCGCCCATTCGCGCAAGCGCGGGGAGGGCGGCTTGGGTTTCCAGCGCTACGACACCACGGCAGGCCGCGGGAGCGCTTCAATTTTCTGGTTTTGGGTGTTGCAGGGCCGGAGGCAGCTGTCAGCCAGGCTGGAGCGCCGCACGGGACATGTTCAGCGCGACTGCGTGTCAGGCAATCGGCGATGGCCGGGAACGCCGGTGAGCCGCTAACATGGCCGCCCCGCGGGCGGTGGTCGCGCACTGTGCCGGATTCGTCGGAAGCGGGGCTTCTGGCCCTGAGTAACTTCCAACGAAATCAATCCCTTATCTCGCCCCCCGAGTGTAACAGAATAAACAGGCTGATGACTGCACAAGACCCCACCAAGCCGGCCGGCGACAAGCCTTCCGTGCGCATGATCACCGTTCCGGCCGACCGCGCCGGCCAGCGCCTGGACAATTTCCTGCTCGGCCAGCTCAAGGGTGCCCCGCGCAGCCTGGTCTACAAGCTGGTCCGCAGCGGCCAGGTGCGCGTCAATGGCGGCCGCGCCAAGGCCGAGCGCAAGCTGGAGGCCGGCGACGAAGTGCGGATACCGCCGGTTCGTCTCAGCGAAGAGGGAGACAAGGCGGGGCCGCCCGAGGCGTTCATGCGTCGGCTGGAGCAGGCCATCGTCTTCGAAGATGCCCGGCTGCTGGCGCTGAACAAGCCGACGGGCGTCGCCAGCCATGGTGGCAGCGGCATCAGCTTCGGCGCCATCGAGACCCTGCGCGCTCTGCGCCCCGGGCAGACCCTCGAATTGGTCCACCGGCTGGACCGTGACACGTCGGGCCTGTTGATCGTGGCCAAGAAGCGTTCGGCACTGAGCGAGCTGCAGGCACTGCTGCGTGAAGACCACGGCGCCGGCATCCGCAAGCGCTACCTGACCCTGTTGGCCGGGCGCATGCCGGACGGGGTGATGACGGTCGACGCGCCGCTGCATGTGGGCCTGCGCCAGGGCGGCGAGCGCCATGTGCAGGTCAATGCGATCGGCAAGGAATCGATCAGCCATTTCCGGGTGCTGGAGCGCAAGGGCGGCCATTCCTATTGCGAGGTGCGCATCGAAACCGGCCGCACCCACCAGATCCGCGTGCACGCCCAGCATCTCGGGCATCCGGTTGCCGGTGACGACAAGTACGGCGATCCTGCGGTCAACAAGCGGCTTCGTGAGCAGATCGGACTGAAGCGCCTGTTCCTGCATGCGGCGTCGCTGGAGTTCGCGCTGGACGACGGCAAGAGCCCGTATGTGCTGAACGCGCCGCTGGCCGATGAGCTGGTCGAGGCGCTGGATCGACTTCGCTAAGGGCGGTTCGGCGGCGCCGGGCGTTTGGCTGGAGCCGTCGTTTCCCTGCGATAAGTGGGCTTGTCACTTTCTTTGCTCGTGCAAAGAAAGTAACCAAAGAAACACGCCGCCATCCGCGAGCCAGCGCTGCGCGCCGGTGCCCTGTGCTCCTCGGTCCGCCGAGGGGCGGCGCGGAACTCGCTGCGCTCAAACACCGTGCCTCTTCGCCCTCGCCGGACCTGCGGTGCTCGGCTCGCTACAAGGCGGACCCGACAGCCGCAGCGTAGACCCCAGGCTGCACGCAGCCTTTGTAGAGTCGAGCAACGCTCGACTCACGCGCGCAGCGCGGGCTTCGCTTTTAATCCTTTCATCGCGCGGCTGGCACGCACGGAAAAATGAGGGGCACGGGCGGGGTCAGTTCGCGGGGGTGTCCGCGGCATGGATGCCGCGGCCAAGCCTCCAGGGACGGATTAACGGCGTCCCCCGCGAACTGACCCCGCCCGGGACCATTCAGAAAGGTTCGGGTGCCAGCCGCGAGGGGGCTCAGCCCGTTGGCCGGAAATCCCTCACCACTTGAACAGCACCAGGCTGATCGCCAGCGTACCCATGCCGGCCACCAGGCCATACACGGTTTCGTGGCCCTTGGCGTAGCGCTTGGCCGCCGGCAGCAGCTCGTCCAGCGCCAGGAACACCATCACACCGGCAATCAGGCCGAACACCCAGCCGAACGTGGCGTGGGACAGCGAGCCGGAAAGCAGTACATAGCCGATTGCCGCGCCCACAGGCTCGGCCAGGCCTGACAGCAGGCTGGCGGCGAACGCATAGAACTTGTTCTGCGTGGCGAAGTACACCGGCACCGCAATGGCGATGCCCTCGGGAATGTTGTGGATGGCGATGGCGAAGGCCAGCGGCATGCCCACCGACGGGCTCTCCAGCGTCGCGAAGAACGTCGCCAGCCCCTCCGGGAAGTTGTGCGCGGTGATCGCCACCGACGTCAGCAGGGCGACCCGCTTCAGGTATTCGCGGCTGTTCTCGCGGAAGGCCGGGTCCTGCTTGTCCAGGCTGTCATGCGGGTTGGGAATGAAGTGGTCGATCAGCACGATCACCACCACGCCCAGCAGGAAGGCGAGGGTGCCGTAGGTGAAGCCGGTGCGTTCACCATAGGCCAGCGCGAACGAGGCGATGGATTTGTTGAGGATCTCCGACAGCGAGACGTACACCATCGCGCCGCCGGCAAAGGCCAGGCCGAAGGCCAGCAGGCGTGGATTGGGGCGACGCGAGAACAGCACCAGCAGGCTGCCGATGGCGGTGGCAAGGCCCGCAGCGAGGGTGACCGCCAGGGCGATCCAGATGTTTTCGGGGGGAATCTGCAGCATGTACCGACGCGTTCCTTGTCATCAAGCAATCGCCCCGGCACGGGCCGGTGCGGCAAAGGCGAGGCGGGCGTCGGCTGGCCTCGTCACCGGCAGGCGATCAGCCGCCGCGGCGCAGGCTTTCTTCGATGGCGAAGCACTGGTCCGGCTTGGGTTGCGGCGGGTTGAAGCTGACCGGCACCTGGATCGTAGCCGGTACGGCCTCGCCATTGCGGGTGGCTGCCTTGAACTGCCAGCCCTGCACGGCGGTCTTTGCCAGATCGTCCAGCTGCGGGTTGCCCGCGCCGGTCAGCAGGGTGACCTCGCTGGGTTTGCCGTCGGTGCCGATCACCACCTTGAAGGTGCTGGTGCCGCCCACGCCGGTGCAGGCCAGTTCCAGCGGGTATTGCGGCGGCGGGGTTTTCACCGCAGCCACTTCGGTGGGTGCCGCAGCCGGTGCTGCCGGCGGTTCGGAGGTGCCGCAGCCGGCCAGGCCGGTCACGGCAAGCAGGGACAGGCTCAGCAATCGCACGTTCATTTCAGTTGCTCCGTCAGGGCCGAAGTCTTCGCTGCGCAGATGAAGTCGTTCTCGCTCAGGCCGCCCACGTCGTGGGTGGAGTAGCGGACGACGGCACGGTCGTAGTGGACGCCGAGGTCCGGGTGATGGTCCTCGCCGTGGGCGATCCAGGCCAGCGCGTTCACGAAGGCCATGGTGGCGTAGTAATCCTTGAAGCGGAACGTGCGCACCAGCGCCTGGCCGGCCTCGGCCAGCTCCCAGCCGGGAACCTGCGGCAGCAGTTCGGCCAGGCGGGCCTCGCCCAGCTTGTGGTCGCTGCCCTTGCGCGGCACGCAACGGGCCTGTGCCAGCGGAATCAGGTCGGCCATGGGTTCCTCCACCTCGTGTTGACTGAACAATGCGCCGGCCGGTGTATAAATCGAATGAGCGGCTGACGCTTACTTGGCTAGAATAGCCTGATGATCCAGATCTCCGACACTGCCCAGACCCATTTCCGCAAGCTGATCGAACGCGAGGGCGTGCCCGGCATGGGCGTGCGCTTGAGTGCGGTCGATCCTGGCACCCCGCGTGCCGACGCCCGGCTGGAGTTCGCCGAGCCGACCGATCTGCTCGGCGACGAGTGGGCGGTGGACTGTGATGGCTTCACGCTCTATGTCGACTCAAGCAGCGTTGGCTGGCTCGATGGCGCGGAGATCGACATCGTGCCCGGTACCGCTGGTACCCAGCAGCTGACGATCAAGGCGCCGCGGATCAAGGGCGAAGCGCCCGGCGATGCCGCCTCGCTGGTCGAGCGCGTGCACTGGGTGGTGGAAAACGAAGTCAATCCGCAGCTCGCTTCGCACGGTGGCAAGGTCGCCGTGCAGGAAGTCTCGGCCGACGGCGTGGTGCTGCTGCGCTTCGGCGGTGGCTGCCAGGGCTGCGGCATGGCCGACGTCACCCTCAAGCAGGGCATCGAGAAGACCTTGATGGGCCGTGTGCCTGGGGTGACTGCGGTGCGTGACGCTACCGATCACGACAGCGGCCACGCCCCGTATATTCCGCGCGGCAACGCCGCCTGATCGCCAACGCGTGCCTCTGCCCAGAGCCGAGCAACTCATCGACCTGCTGCTGGCGCGCCAGCAGCGACCGCCCATCCTCGAGAAGAGCACTGGCCTGCCGTACGGCTGGGCGATCTGGCTGCGGACGCTGACGCCGCTGCCGCGTCCGTTCCACGCGCGCGAGGTGATTGCAGTGCTGCTGCCGCGGCCGCTGCCCGGGCCTCCGGGGCGCTTGCCGGGGCTGGGGCCATGGGCGTCCCTGCGGCGCCTGTTCTGGCAGGACTGGGATCCGGCGCCGCGTGACCAGCGCTGGATGCGCTGGACCTCGGCACTGCTCAGCGCGTTGCTGCATCTGTTGTTCTTCCTGCTGCTGCTGTGGGTGGCGGTGATCCGCACGTCTTCGCCGGACGAGCAGGGCAGCGAGGGTGAGCGCGTGCAGATTGAATTCGTCGGCCGTGCTGCACAGGAAGGCGGCGGCGACCAGCCCGGTGCCGAGGCGGCTGCCGCCGCGGAGGCCGGTGCTGTAGCCGCAGGCCAGGATGCCGGAGCGGCGACAGCGCCCCGGCCGCAACCGTCTGCACCTGCGCCGTCTTCTACTGCCGCTGCCACGGCACCGACCGCAAGCGTGCCGCCGCCGCCCGAGGTGGAGCCGGCGCCGGTGGCCGCACCGCCGCCCTCACCGGTACAGGCGACCGAGGTTGCAGAGGCGACCGCCGAATTCGTGGTGCCGCCGGTCGCACTGCCGCGCACCGAGGTCAGCATCGTGCCTCGCGACACCATTCCGACGGTGCGCGAGCGCAGCGTGCTGCCGGTACAGGCTGCGCCGATAGCAACGCCGGTACGCACGCCCGACGTGGCAGTGCAGGCTCCCCGCGTGCGCGATGTGCAGGTGCAGGAGCGCGAAATCAGCACGGTCGAAGCGCCGGTGGCGCCGCAGCCGATGCGGACCACCGACATCCAGGTACGCGTGCCGCAGCGCGACGTACAGGTGCGCGAGCGCGAAGTGCAGGCCGTGACCGATCCGCAGGTGCGCATGGCCACCGTCGCAGGGCGCGAGCCCACGGTGCGTGCGCCTGCCGGGCGCGAGGTGCAGGTGCGCGAACGGGAGGTTGCTGCCGCGCCGCAACCTGCCGCGTCGACTGCGGCAGGCAGCGCGACCACGCCGACGCCGGCACCCGCCGGCAGTTCGGCCCAGAACAGCGCCAGCGTGGCGCGCCCTGCGACGACCAGCACCGCCGCGGCACAGGCGGGCGCCCGTCCGGCACCAACCCCGGGCAACTGGGCAACGCCCGCACGCGGTGACGACTGGGGCGCTTCCAGCCGCAATCGCGACGGCGCCAACCAGGGCGCCGCGCAAACCAGTGCGGGCAAGGGCGACGGTCTGTTCAACGCTGACGGCAGCGTACGCGTGGCCGGCCAGGACGGGGCCGGCAAGGCCGAGCGCGGCGCACCCGGTGGGGCCAACGACGGCTGGAGCAAGGAGCGCATCGCCGAGTCCGGCAAATGGTTGAAGCGGCCGCCGTACGACTACACGCCTACCTCGTTCGACAAGTATTGGGTGCCGCAGGAATCGCTGCTCGCCGAATGGGTGCGCAAGGGCGTCAAGGCAATGGAGATTCCGTTGCCGGGTACCAGCACGAAGATTTCCTGCGTGATCTCGATCCTGCAGGCCGGTGGCGGCTGTGGCCTCACCGATCCGAACATGCAGGACCAGCCCGCAGTGGCGCGTCCGCCGCCGGATATCCCGTTCAAGAAAGAGCTGCAGGAAGATAACGGCAGCCGGTAGGGTGCCGCATCCACGCATGGCGTGGATCTACTGTGCATCCAGCTGCGCCGGGTAGATCCACGCCATGCGTGGATGATCCATGCGCTTCACGTGCAGGCCGACCAAGGTCGGCCTCTACCAGGTCATTCGCTCTGCGACAGGAACACCCAGAACGGGACGTCGCGACCTACCCAGTCACGGCTGGCTTCATCCAAGATGTCCAGCAGCGTGTCGAACTCCTTGCCTGCACCGGCGCGCAGGGCATCGACATCGGCCAGGAACAGCGCATAGCCATGAGCAGGCAACCACTGCAGGTCGCGCAGGTTGTCGGCCAGTGCATCCCAGTTGCCGCCGAAGCCGGCAGGGAAATCAAGCTGGGCGGCCAGCCGCGCCAGCAGGGTGCGCTTGTCGCTCACGCCATCCAGGTCGATCCGGATCACCTTCAGGTCGGCATCGCGCATCGCTGCCGACAGTGCGCTGATATCGGAGCTGTTGATCGCGTAGACGCCGGCATTGTTGATGTCATGCAGGCCGAGGCCGAAATCATCGTGGCTCATGGGCGTTCTCCGGAGGCCGGTACGGTGAAGCTGCGGAACGATTCGTAGTGATCATCGGTGTAGTACCAGGCATCGGGCGGGTTGCCACCGGTGACGATGCGCCGCGCGCCGCGGTTGCCTGCACCGGGCGTGTCGACGGTGTACTCGCGGTAGTAGCCACGCGGGCGCTGTGGCAGCTGTTGTTCGCGGTTGCCGAAGGTGCTGCCATCCTGCCGATGCGGGAACGGGCCGCCGCGCTGGATCAGCGCGATGGTCTGGCGGGCCTCGGCCGGAAGGAAGCCGGGCAGGCCGCTGTCGCTGCTGCTGTTGCTGTTGCTGTTGCTGTTGCTGTTGCTGCGCAGCGCCGGTGCGTTGGCCGCCGGAGTGCCCTGCAGGTCGGGCGCGAACTGCGGCGGCGGCGGCCGCTGCAGGAAATGATTGACGACCAGGCCGAGCAGCAGCAGGACGATGGCAGTGATCAACAGCCGGGGGTTGCGCATGGGCAGGAGCAGGCAAGGGTGGTGCGCCCACTGTAGCGCCTGCGCGCTGCACCCTGCATGAGGGCGAGCGCCGCGTCACCGCTGCGTAACAATTGCCGGCATGCTCACCTGCAGGACGCAATTTCCTTTACATCCCCCTTGGTAATCTGGCGGTCTGTCCCCATCATTCACCGCGCAACGCCCGACACCGTCGGGTGCCCTCGCAATCAGGAGATGCATCATGGCCTATACCCTGCCCAAGCTGTCCTACGCCTACGACGCGCTGGAACCGCATATCGATGCGGCGACGATGGAAATCCATCACACCAAGCATCACCAGACCTACATCAACAACGTCAACGCGGCGCTGGAAGGCACCGAGTACGCCGACCTGCCGGTCGAAGAACTGGTGAAGAAGCTGAAGTCGCTGCCGGAGAACCTGCAGGGTCCGGTGCGCAACAACGGTGGCGGCCACGCCAACCACTCGCTGTTCTGGACCGTGATGGCCCCGAACGCCGGTGGCAACCCGGTGGGCGATGTGGCCAAGGCGATCGACAAGGACCTAGGCGGCTTCGACAAGTTCAAGGACGCCTTCACCAAGGCTGCGCTGACCCGTTTCGGCAGCGGCTGGGCATGGCTGAGCGTGACCCCTGACAAGAAGGTCGTGGTCGAGAGCACCGGCAACCAGGACAGCCCGCTGATGGAAGGCAACACCCCCATCCTCGGCCTGGACGTGTGGGAACACGCGTACTACCTGAAGTACCAGAACCGTCGTCCGGAATACATCGGCGCGTTCTTCAACGTCATCGACTGGAACGAAGTCGAGCGCCGTTACCAGGAAGCGATCGCCTGATCGCAGTGCCTGCGTGAAGTGGAAGGCCGGGGGAGACCCTGGCCTTTTTTGTTTGCGCATCGGTGGTGCCGGCCGCTGGCCGGCAACCTCACGACGGTCCTGGCAGGAATGTTGCAGTTGCCGGCCAGCGGCCGGCACTACCCGCGGGCGGAGTCATTCGGTAGTGGCAGCCACGTCCTGCAGCCGCAGCGTCGCCATCACGCCCAGGCGCAGGCCGGGCAGGTCGCCGTCGGCAGGCAGCACGATCGCCTGTTGGCGGATGCCGCCGAAGTGCTTGACCTGGAACAGGACATCCAGCCCATGGCCACTGGCACCACCGCCGCTGGCCGCCGGTGCGCCGGGATTGCGTCGGGCCGGCTGGAAGCCAGGCGTGCTGCGCACCAGCTCGACGGTGCTTGCGGAAAAATCCCCGGCGATCAGGCTCGGCATGCCCTCGGCCGTGGCGCCGATCCAGGTCATCAGGTCGCTGGTCTGATGCTGCCGGGCCGTGGCCTCATCCGGCTCCGGCCGCAGGCGCGCGACGTAAACGTTGACGTCGTTGTCGCCCAGCCGCAGGCGCATCATGCCGGCGGCACTGAAGGTGCCCGGCGGATGCAGCAGGGTGACGCCGTCCTCGCTGACCGGCAGCCGGCTGAGCATCGCGTTGCCATGCCGGACCGGCTGGCTCGGCGGGTCTGCGGTGACGAAATCGCAGCTGTAGCGCAGCCGGCTGGCCAACCAGCAGGCCGGGTTGCGCCCTTGCTGCTGCAGGACCTGCTGCACCGAGATCACATCCGGCTGCAGATCGGTCAGCAGCTGCAGCACCTGTTCGCGGCGCTGCTTCCATTGCGCTTCATCACGGCTGGGCAGTTCCAGCGCGGCGACGGTCAATTGCCGGACCTCCGTGGCAAGGCCGGCGGCCGGCGGCGCCTGCGGTCGTGCCAATGCAGGCACGGCCAGCATGAGGGCAAGGCTGCTGGACAGGATGCGGGCAAAGGGGAGGGGGCGCATAACGATAAGTTTACGCTTTTGCCGTGCAGGTTCCGTGACTTCCGGCAGGGCCGCACATGCCTGCCATGCTTTGGCGCGCCTGTCATGCAGCCCTGCAGCGTGCTTCGCACGCACAGGTTCCGGTACTCTTGCGCCTTTCGTTTTGCAGGAATGCCTTACAGGATGAGCCACGACGCAGTCGCCCCCATCGCCGGCCAGGGAAAGATGCCGCGCCAGATCCCGTACATCATCGGCAATGAGGCCTGCGAGCGGTTCAGTTTCTACGGGATGCGCAACATCCTGGTGCAGTTCCTGATCACCTCCCTGCTGCTGCAGGAAATCACGGCCGAAGGCCGTGCCGGTGAAGCCAAGGACATCATGCACAGCTTCATGATCGGCGTGTATTTCTTCCCGCTGCTCGGTGGCTGGCTGGCCGACAAGTTCTTCGGCAAGTACCACACCATCCTGTGGTTCAGCCTGGTCTACTGCATGGGCCATCTGTGCCTTGCGCTGTTCGAGGGCAGCCGTGGCGGCTTCTTCCTCGGCCTGGGCCTGATCGCGCTGGGCGCCGGTGGCATCAAGCCGCTGGTGGCCTCGTTCATGGGCGACCAGTTCGACCAGAGCAACAAGCACCTGGCCAAGATCGTCTTCGACGCCTTCTACTGGATCATCAACTTCGGCTCGTTGTTCGCCTCGCTGCTGATCCCGCTGGTGCTGAAGAACTGGGGCCCGCAGTGGGCGTTCGGTATTCCGGGCATCCTGATGTTCATCGCCACCTTCGTGTTCTGGCTGGGCCGCAAGCGCTACGTGCTGGTGCCGTTGCCGCCGAAGGACCCGCATTCGTTCGCCAATGTGGTGCGCACCGCGCTGACCACGCGGGTGGCCGGCCAGGGCCGTCCGGGCCTGGTGATCGCCGTGCTCGGCCTGGTGCTGGCGGTGGCCTCGTTCGGCCTGGTCGGCTCGCTCGGCATCGTGATCTGCCTGTGCCTGGCGCTGGTCTCGATCCTGGCGGGCATCGGTGGTGGCACCTGGCTGCAGCTGGACCGCGCGCGTGGCCAGCATCCGGCCGAAGCCGTGGAAGGCGTGCGCTCGGTGCTGCGCGTGCTGGTGATCTTCGCCCTGACCACGCCGTTCTTCTCGCTGTTCGACCAGAAGGCCTCGACCTGGGTGCTGCAGGGCCAGCAGATGCAGATGCCGAGCTGGTTCACCGCCTCGCAGATGCAGGCGCTGAACCCGCTGCTGGTGATGATCCTGATTCCGTTCAACAACCTGGTGCTGTACCCGGCCCTTCGCCGCTTCGGTTTCGAGCCGACCGCGCTGCGCCGGATGACCGCCGGCATCGCCTTCAGTGGCCTGGCCTGGATCGTAGTGGGTGGCATCCAGGTGGTGATGGATGGCGGCAACGCGATGTCGATCTTCTGGCAGATGCTGCCGTACGCGCTGCTGACCTTCGGTGAGGTGCTGGTCTCGGCCACCGGCCTGGAGTTCGCCTACAGCCAGGCCCCGCAGGCGATGAAGGGCGTGGTGATGAGCTTCTGGAACCTGACCACCACCATCGGCAACCTGTGGGTGCTGCTGTCCAACGCGGCGGTACGCAACGACACGGTCACCCACAAGATCGCCAGTACGGGCCTGAGCGAAGCGGCATTCCTGATGTTCTTCTTCGCCGGTTTCGCCTTCGTCGCGGCGTTGGCCTTCGGTTGGTATGCGAAACGCTATCGTATGGTCGACAACTACCGCACCGCCTGAGCCTGACATGACCCCCGTCAATCTGCTGTTGATCGCCATCACCGCCATCCTGTCGTGGATGGCGTTCAACAACCGCAAGCTGGCTGACCGCCTGATCCTGTGGCCGCCGGCGGTGGATCGCCATCGCCAGTACGACCGCCTGATCACCTACGGCTTCATCCATGCCGACTGGTCGCACTTGATCTTCAACATGATCACCCTGTTCTTCTTCGGGGGGTTCATCGAGAGCGTGATGGTGCAGCTGACCGGCAGCTACCTGGTCTATCCGGCGTTCTATGTCGGTGCGTTGCTGGTCTCGATCCTGCCCAGCTACCTGAAGAACCAGAAGAACCCGAACTACCTCAGCCTCGGTGCGTCCGGGGCGGTGTCGGCGGTGCTGTTCGCCTTCATCCTGATCAAGCCGTGGTCGATCATCCTGGTGTTCTTCATCCCGGCGCCGGCGATCGTCTATGCCGCGTTCTACGTCGGCTACAGCATCTGGATGGACAAGCGCGGTGGCGATCGCATCAACCACAGCGCGCACCTGGCCGGTGCGGCGTTCGGCGTGATCTTCATGCTGGCCATGCAGCCGAGCATCTTCAGTCACTTCCTGCGCGAGCTGTCCAACCCGACCTTCCGCCTCGGCGGCGGCTGAGGGTGGCCGGGGTCGGATCCACTGGATCCGACCCCCGGGGCCGCGGCCCCGCTCCGGGTCAGGCCCGGGTCTGCTGACCGTAGGTATCGAGCAGGCGGGAGAAGACTTCCTCGCCGATGCTCTGGAACGCCTGGTCTTCGGTCTGTCCCTCCACGGCCAGTTGCAGCAGGCCCTCCAGCAGGGCGTGATCGGTATCGGATTGGGAATCGCTGGGGTGCATCACGGGCCTCCACGGCAGATCGCTTGGTCAACTGTCGCAAGGGGCATGCCAGGCTGGCGCACCCCTGCAGAGGGGTTAGCGGCCGGCTGGCCTGAAGCTTGAGGGCAACAACTGACGCAACGGGCGCAGACTTGTCCCTGTTCAGACTTCACGCGATCATGGCGCCCGCGTGCGCACCATCCACGCAGTCGCCGCAGGAGACAGTCCCATGGCTTCGGTCACGCCCCCCGGTCTGGCTTACGAGGTCGAACACGATCAGGTCAACCACCGTTTCACCGCCCGCGTGCGCGGGCAGGTGGCACTGTTGGAGTACCAGATCAAACGCAGGCGGATGGTCATCACCCATACCGAAGTGCCCGAGCCGATCGCCGGACGTGGCATTGCCGGTGAGCTGACCCGGGTCGCACTGCGTTTCGCCCGTGAGCAGAAGTACAAGGTGGTGCCGGCATGTGCCTATGCCGAGGCCTTCCTGCAGCGGCACGAGGAGTACCACGATCTGCTTGTGGGCTGAATCCAGCGGGCCACCCTTCAGCCAGGGCAGGCGATGATGCATGAACATGAACAGGGGATCCCGATGAAGATTGGAAACAACCGGCCACTGCACGCCAGCGTGCTGGCCGGCGCTATGGGCGTGCTGTTGCTGGCCGGTTGCCAGCGCGAGAACGAGGCGGCTCCGGCCACCGATGCGGCACCTGCGGCCGAAACCACCGGCACCGCCGAGGCACCCGCAGCGGAAGCGCCGTTGGATCTGCGCGATGTGATCGAGAACAACGAACGTGAAGTGGTCGGCATCAGCTACCCGGCGGGCATTGATCGTTATCCGGGCCTGGCACGCGCGCTGCAGGCCTATGCCACCTCCGCCCGCAGCGATCTGCAGCAGGCGCTGGACGGCCTGGGCAACGACAAGCCGACCATGCCCTATGAGCTGTCGCTGAGCTTCGAGAAGCTGCTGGAGACGCCGCAGCTGGTGGTGGTCAGTGCCGACGGCAGCCGCTACACCGGCGGCGCCCATGGCGAACCGCTGGTTGCTCGTTTCGTGTGGCTGCCGGCGCAACAGCAGATGCTGAGCGCCGACAAGCTGGTGGCCGATGCCAAGGGCTGGAAAGCGATCAGCGATTTCGTCGCCGACCAGCTGCGTGAGCGTGTGGCCACCCGCCTCAGCGGCGAGGACATGGACCCGTCGCAGCTGCAGGAATCGCTGCGCAATGCCTCGCGGATGATCGCCGACGGCACCGGTCCGCAGGCCGATAACTTCAGCCAGTTCCAGCCGCTGACCGATGACAAGGGGCAGATCACCGCGCTGCGCTTCGTGTTCCCTCCTTACCAGGTGGGTCCATACTCGGACGGCACCCAGACCGCCGATGTGCCGGCCTCGGTGTTGTTGCCACACGTGGCCAAGGACTACGTGGAGCTGTTCGCACGCGGGTAACCGTAGACGAGGAGGTGACGTGGATACAGGGTTGCAGGAGCGGGTCACCGGCCTGCTCCACGAGGCCGGGGTCCAGATCGATGGAACCCGCCCGCAGGATATCCAGGTGCATGACCCGCGCTTCTTCGCGCGGGTCATCGCGCACGGCTCACTCGGCCTGGGCGAGAGCTACATGGACGGCTGGTGGGATGCCAACGTCCTCGATGAATTCCTGTTCCACCTGATGCAGGCGCACCTGGACGAACGGGTGCACGGATGGCGCGAGGTGGCCGACGCCCTGAAGGCGCGCCTGTTCAACCTGCAGGCCGGGGCGGGCAGCTACGAAGTGGGGCGCCGCCACTATGACCTTGGCAATGACTTGTACCAGGCGATGCTCGGCCAGCGCCTGGTCTACAGCTGTGGTTACTGGCGCAATGCCGATGATCTGGATGGCGCGCAGGAAGCCAAGCTGGATCTGGTGTGCCGCAAGCTCGGGCTGCGTCCCGGGCAACGCGTGCTGGACATCGGCTGCGGTTGGGGTGAGGCGCTGAAGTTCGCCGCCGAGCGATACGGTGTCAGTGGCGTGGGCATCACCATCTCGCAGGAGCAGGCCGACTTCGCCCGCGAGCTGTGCGCTGGCCTGCCGATCGAGATCCGGCTGCAGGACTATCGCGAACTTGACGAACCTTTCGATGCGATCTTCTCGATCGGCATGTTCGAACACGTGGGCGACAAGAACTACCGCCGCTTTTTCGACGTGGCCCGGCGCTGCCTTTCGCCGCGGGGACTGCTGCTGTTGCATACCATTGGCAGCAACATTTCGCGCCACCGCACCGATCCGTGGATCGCCCGCTACATCTTCCCCAATTCAATGCTGCCGTCGGCGGTGCAGATCAGCCGGGCGTTCGAAGGGCGTTTCGTGCTGGAGGACTGGCACAACTTCGGTACCGACTACGACCTGACGCTGCAGGCCTGGCGGCGCAACGTGGAAGCGGCGTGGCCGCGGCTGGACGCACGTTATGACGAGCATTTCCGGCGCATGTGGCGGTTCTATCTGGCCGGATCGATGGCCAGCTTCCGCTGCCGGCATGCGCAGCTGTGGCAGCTGGTGCTGTCGCCGGAGGGCGTGCCCGGGGGATATGTGGCGCCACGGTGATCGCCAGGAATATCCATGCATGGCGTGGATCTACTGGGATCACGCAACCCTGCGGTAGATCCACGCCATGCGTGGATGACCCAACAAAAAAACCGCCCGGTCTCCCGGGCGGTTTTCGTTTCACGCTATGCGGTGTCGGCGATCAGTTGCCGGTGCCGGTCAGGCCACGCTTTTCCAGCAGCGGTTCGATCTGCGGCTCGTGGCCGGCGAAATCGCGGAACAGCTGCATCGCATCCACGCTGCCACCCTTGGACAGCAGGGTCGCGCGGAAGTGGTCGCCGTTCTTGCGGCTCAGGCCGCCGTTGTCGCGGAACCACTTCTGGGTGTTGGCGTCGAGCACTTCCGACCAGATGTAGGCGTAGTAGCCGGCCGAGTAGCCGCCCATGATGTGGCTGAAATACGGGGTCCTGTAGCGCGGCGGAACCGGCGCATAGTAGATGCCGTCCTTCTCCAGCGCGGCGCGCTCGAAGGCCATCACGTCCTTGGCGGCCGGGACCTGGTCCGGGCCGATCTGGTGCCAGCGCTGGTCGAGCATGGCGGCGCCCAGGTATTCGGTGGTGGCAAAGCCCTGGTTGAACTTGGCCGCGGCCAGCACCTTGTCCAGCAGTGCCTGCGGCATTGCCGAGCCATTCTGGTAGTGCTTGGCGTAGTTCTTCAGGATGGCCGGATTGTCGGCCCACATCTCGTTGACCTGCGAGGGGAACTCGACGAAGTCGCGCGGCACCGCGGTGCCCGAGAAGTACGGGTACTTCACGTTCGAGAACATGCCATGCAGGGCATGGCCGAACTCGTGGAAGGTGGTGCTCACTTCATCCCAGGTCAGCAGCGTCGGCTGGCCGGCCGGCGGCTTGGGAATGTTCAGGTGATTGGCCACCACCGGCTTGAAACCGGTCAGCTTGGACTGCGAGACGTACGAGTTCATCCACGCACCGCCGCGCTTGGAGGCGCGTGCGTACGGGTCGAAGATGAAGATCGCCAGCTGGCTGCCGTCGGCATCGAACACGTCATAGACGGTGACGTCATCGTGGTAGACCGGCAGGTCGGTGCGCTGCTTGAAGGTCAGGCCGAATTCCTGGTTGGCGGCGAAGAACACGCCGTTCTCCAGCACGTTCTTCATCTCGAAGTACGGCTTCAGCTGCGATTCGTCGAAGTTGTACTTGGCCTGGCGCACCTTCTCGCTGTAGAAGGCCCAGTCCCACGGCTCCAGCTTGAAGGTCGGCTTGCCGGCGGCCTTCTGTTCCTGGTCGATCATTGCCTGCAGGTCGGCGGCTTCGCGCTTGGCGTTGGCCACCGCTGCCGGTGCCAGCTTGCCGAGCATCGCATTGACCGCTTCGGGGGTCTTGGCGGTCTGGTTGGTCAGGTTGTAGGCGGCGAAGTTGGCAAAGCCCATCAGCTTGGCCTTGTCGGCGCGCAGCTGCATGATGCGCGCGACCAGCGCGGTGTTGTCGAACTCACCGCCGCGGCTGCCGCGGGTGGTGGACGCTTCGTAGATCTTCTGGCGCAGGGCACGGTTGGCCAGGTTGGTCAGCGGCGGCTGGCCGGTGGTGTTGAGCAGGGTGATCACGTACTTGCCGTCCAGGCCACGGGCCTTGGCGGCTTCGGCGGCAGCGGCGATCTGCTCCTTGGACAGGCCGTCCAGTTCCTTGACGTCGTTGACGGTGATCGCCGAAGCGTTCACTTCCGACTGCACGTTCTGGCTGAACTTGGTGCCGAGGTTGGCCAGCTCGGCGTTCATTTCCTTCAGCTTGGTCTTGTCGGCCTCGGACAGCTTGGCGCCGGCGCGCACGTAGTTGTCGTAGTACTTCTCGACCAGGCGAACGCCTTCAGCGTCCAGGCCCAGGGTGGCGCGGCTGTCATACAGCGCCTGGATGCGCGCGAACAGCTTGCCGTTCAGCGCGATCGCATCGCTGTGCGCGGCGAACTTCGCCGAATAGTCGGCCTGCAGCTTCTTGCGGGTGTCGTTGGTGTCGGCGCCGACCAGGCTGAAGAACACGGTGGTCGCGCGGTCCAGGGTGTCACCGCTCTTTTCCAGGGCGATGATGGTGTTGTCGAAGGTCGGCTTGGCCTTGGTGTTGGCGATCGCCTCCACTTCCTTCAGCTGCTGCGCCATGCCGGCGTCGAAGGCCGGGGCGAAGTCGCTGTCCTTGATCTTGTCGAACTGCGGGAAATGCAGCGGCAGCGGGCTGTCGGCGAAGAACGGATTGGCCTGCTGGGCATTGGCAGCGGTGGCCGGGGCGGCGGCGCTGGCCGAATAGGCGGGCAGGGCAAGGCCGAGGGTCATGGCCACGGCAAGGGCAAGGCGGGTGGTCAAGGTCGATACTCCGGTAAGGCAAACAAGGGCCCGAGGGTAACCCGGCCCGGCGCGCCCGCACTTGTGTCAAAAGACATGTTGGCAAAGCCGCCCCGCAGCAGGGCCACCCTCTGGCTGGTTGCCCGGGTACCATGCAATCACCGCCCACGGCCCACCGCCATGACCACTGCCTACGATTTCAGCTTCCGTGACCTTGAAGGCCAGCCGCAGGCGTTGGCGCAGTACCAGGGCCGTCCGTTGCTGCTGGTGAACGTGGCCAGCCGCTGTGGCTTCACCCCGCAGTACACCGGGTTGGAACAGCTGTGGCAGGACTATCGTGATCGCGGCCTGGTGGTGATCGGATTTCCCTGCAACCAGTTCGGTGCGCAGGAGCCGGGCGATGCTGCGCAGATCCGCCAGTTCTGTTCGATTGATTACCCGGTCAGCTTCCCGCTGTCGCAGAAGATCGAGGTCAACGGCGAGGGTGCCGACCCGCTGTGGGCATGGCTGTCGCAGCAGAAGCGCGGGCTGCTGGGCATCGCCCGCATCAAGTGGAACTTCAGCAAGTTCCTGGTCGATCGCCAGGGCCAGGTGGTGGATCGCTATGCGCCGACCACCAAGCCGGAGCAGCTGCGCGGCGGCATCGAAGCGCTGCTCTGAAGGTAGTGCCGGCCGCTGGCCGGCAACCCCGTGGTTGCAGCAGAACCGGCCAGTGGCCGGCACTACCGTTGCAGCTTATTTCTCGACGAACGCGCGCTCGAACACGTAGTGGCCGGGCGTACCGATGCGCGGCGAGGTCTGGAAACCGCGGCTGTCCAGCACGGTGCGCAGGTCGGCCAGCATCTGCGGGCTGCCGCAGATCATCGCGCGGTCGTTTTCCGGGCTCAGCTCGGGCAGGCCGAGGGTGCGCTGCATCTCGCCGCTTTCCATCAACGAGGTCAGGCGGCCCTGGTTCGGGAACGCCTCGCGGGTCACGGCCGGGTAGTACAGCAGCTTGTCGCCGACCATTTCGCCCAGGAACTCATGCTCGCGCAGTTCCTTCTCGAAATAATCGCGATAGGCCAGGTCCTTTTCGTAGCGCACACCGTGGCACAGGATCACCTTGTCGAAGCGCTCGTAGGTCTCCGGGTCCTTGATCACCGACAGCCACGGCGCCAGGCCGGTGCCGGTGCCCAGCAGGTACAGGTGCTTGCCCGGATGCAGATCGCTGATCAGCAGGGTGCCGGTGGGCTTCTTGCCGACCAGTACCTTGTCGCCTGGCTTGATGTGCTGCAGGCGCGAGGTCAACGGACCGTCCTGCACCTTGATGCTGAAGAATTCCAGCTGTTCTTCCCAGTTGGCGCTGGCGATGGAGTACGCGCGCAGCAGCGGCCGCGCATCGGTCTCCAGGCCGATCATCACGAACTGGCCGTTCTCGAAGCGGAAACCGCTGTCACGGGTGAGGGTGAAGCTGAAGTAGGCGTCGGTCCAGTGGCGGACCTCAAGCACCGTTTCGGCGCCGAAAGCGGAGGACATGGGCGTATCTATCGGAAGTCGTCGGGACAATTCTATCTCAAATGAGACAGGTTCTCATTAGGCGGAACGAGAGGCGTTCTCAGCGATAACCGGCCGCCTGCAGTTCGAACAGCTCGGCATAGCGACCGCCCTGTGCCATCAGCTGCTCATGCGTGCCGCTGGCTTCGATCCGGCCATCGGCCAGTACAAGGATGCGGTCGGCCATGCGCACGGATGAGAAGCGGTGGGAAATCAGCACCGCAGTGCGATTATCCGCCAACTCCCTGAACCGCTGGAACACCTCGAACTCGGCGCGGGCATCCAGTGCTGCGGTGGGCTCGTCCAGGATCATCACCTGTGCGTCGCGCATCCACGCCCGGGCGATGGCGATCTTCTGCCACTGGCCACCGGACAGGTCCACGCCCTGCTTGAAGCGGCGGCCGATCTGCTGGTCGTAGCCGCCGGGCAGGGCAGCGATCACTTCCTCGGCCATGCCGCGGCGGGCGGCATCGGAGATCCGCGCGCGGTCGTCCATCGCTTCGACCTGGCCGACACCGATGTTCTCGCCGGCACTGAGGTTGTAGCGCACGAAATCCTGGAAGATCACGCCCAGATTGGCGCGCAGGTCGTCCAGGTCGTAGTCGCGCAGGTCGCGCCCATCCAGCAGGATGCGGCCTTCGTCCGGTTCGTACAGGCGTGCCAGCAGCTTGACCAGGGTGGTCTTGCCCGCGCCGTTCTCGCCGACCAGCGCCAGTACTTCGCCCGCGTGCAGGTGGAAATCCAGGTGGCGCACGGCCCATTGCTCGGCATCGGGGTAGCGGAAGCCCACGTCCTCGAACACGAAGCCCTCGCGGATCGGCTGCGGCACGCGCACCGCGTCCTTTCGCGAATGGATTTCCGGTTCGATCTGGAAGAACGAATACAGGTCGTCCAGGTATAGCGCCTGGCTGGCGACCTGCGAGAACCCGATCAGCAGGCCTTCCAGCAACTGGCGCAGGCGCAGGAAGCTGCCGGCGAGGAAGGTCAGATCGCCGATCGAGAAATCGCCGCGCACCGTGCGCCAGGCGATATAGGCATACGCGGTGTAGTAGCCCAGCGTGCCCAGCGCGGCCAGCAGCGTGCCCCAGAACGCACGCCGCCGGGCGAGCGCGCGGTTGGCCAGGAACAGCGCCGCCGACAAGCTGCGGTAACGGTCGACCAGGAACCGGTGCAGGTTGAAGATCTTCACTTCCTTGGCCGTCTCCACGCTGGCGCCGAGCTGGCGCAGGTAGTCCAGCTGGCGGCGCTCCGGCGTCCACAGGAAGTTGAGGCTGTATCCGGCCGCATTGAAGTGCGACTCGCCGATGAACGCCGGCACCAGCGCCAACGCCAGCAGCAGGATCAGCCACGGTGCGTAGACCAGCAGGCCGACAGCCAGGCTGGCGACGGTGATCGCATCCTGCACCTGGCCGAACAGCTGGCTCATCAGGTTCATCCGGCCCATGGTCTGGCGCCGCGCACGGTCCAGCTTGTCCTGCAGCTCCGGATCCTCGAAATCCTCAAGATCCAGGGTCGCCGCATGTTCCATCAGGCGCACGCTGGTGGCGTTGGCGAACAGTTCCGACAACAGGGCATCGGCGTAGCTGACCAGGCGGCCGAGCAGGTCCGAGCCGATCGCCAGGCCCAATTCCAGCGCCAACAGGCCGAGCAGCGGATTGAGCAGCCCGCTGGACAGTGCCTCGCCCAGCGGTGGGAAGCCAGCATCGTGCTGGCTGAGGTGCAGCGCGGTATCGATGATCAGCTTGCCGACGTAGAGCATCGCCACTGGCAGCAGCGCACGTATCAAGCGCAGGCCAAGGCTGGCCAGGGTCAGCACACGGCTGGTCTGCCACACCTGTCGCAGGAATGGCGGCAGGTTGCGCATCGCCTTGAAGCGTTGACGCAGGCTGGGTTTCTTGGCGCCGGCAGCGCCGGCAATGGGAGAGGCGGGCATGCCGCCATTGTGCGCGCCTGATACGTGCAGGTGGGGTCAGGGCAGCCGTGTGGCGGCCGGGGTCGGATCCCTTTGCTGCGCAAAGGGGTCTGACCCCACCAGCCAGATCGGGTCAGAGCCCTTCGCGTTGCGAAGGGATCCGACCCAACCACATCCACGCATGGCGTGGATCTACCGTGTCGACCAAGGTCGACACCTACCAACAGCTGCAGGAACCTGACCCACCCGGCTGGCCCCCTTTTACGGCAGCGGCGGCAGCAGCCCCGCCCCCAGCCGGTTCCAGGCATTGATCACTGCAATGCCCATGCTCAGGTCACTGATGCCTTTCTCATCAAAGTGCGGTGCCAGCGCATCGAACGCCGCCTGCGACGGTGCGCCATCGGTCAACCGGGTCAGCGCCTCGGCCCAGCCCAGCGCCGCGCGTTCGCGGTCGTCGAAGAAGCGGCTTTCGTGCCAGGCCGGCAACGTATCCAGCTTGCGCGGCTCGATGCCGCCCTTGCGCAGCGTGGTGGCATGCATGTCCATGCAGTAGCCGCAGCCGTTGAGCTGCGACACGCGCAGGAACACCAGTTCCATCAACGTCGGATCGATCGAACTGTCATGCACTGCCTTGCTTGTGGCCAGCAGGCCCTTGAAGGCCTCGGCGGCCAGGCGGGTGTAGGGAACGCGGGGAGAGGCGTGGTCGGACATTTTCGGCTCCACGGCGGCCACGGTGGCCGCCTTTCACTACCAGGACGCCGCAGCATCGCCGCGCGTGACAACCGACGGCAATTTGTTCGGATTGAGCACGCTGTAGAGATTGGCGATGCGGCCATCGACCACTTCGATGGTGGTGATCGAGTGCAGGTGGTCGCCTTCGAAACGCAGGATCGCCGGTTCGCCATTGACGTAGCCGAGCTGTGCCGGATGCGCCGCGCCGCGACGGGCGATGGCCCAGTACAGGCGGCCGATACGCTCGGCACCCAGCAGTGGCCGCACCGCTGCGGTGACCACGCCACCGCCATCGGAAACCAGCAGCGCGTTGGCATGCAGCAACGCCTGGATGGCCTCGCTGTCGCCACGCTGGGAAGCGTCCATGAAACGCGCCAGCAGCTGCCGGTGCTGGCTGGCATCGGCATTGAAGCGCGGCCGCCCAGACTGCAGGCGCTGCCGGGCCCGGTGCACCAGCTGGCGGCAATTGGCCTCGCTGTGGCCGATCAGCTCGGCAATCTCGCGGTAGTCGTGGTCGAAGGCTTCCTTCAGCAGGAAGGCGGCGCGCTCCTCGGGGCCGAGCTGTTCGAGCAGGGTCAGGAAGGCCACGGAGACGTCGTCGGCCAGTGCGTGCAGCTGCGCAGGGCCGGGCGCCGGGTCGGGTTCGAGGGTGATCGCCAGCGGTTCGGCCAGCCACGGGCCGACGTAGTGCGCGCGCTCGCGCTTGGCCGCCCGCAGCCGGTCCAGGCCCAGCCGGGTGGTGGTGGTCACCAGCCAGGCCTCGGGGTCGACGATGGCGGCCGCATCGCTGCCGGCCCAGCGCAGCCAGGCGTCCTGGACCACGTCCTCGGCGTCGCTGCGGCTGCCAAGAAGGCGGTAGGCCAGCGCCATCAGGCGTGGGCGGTGGGTCTGGAAGGCGGTTTCGGCGTTCATGTGGGCAAGGACGCGCCAGCGGGGCGCAGCGTGACAGAGGGCAGGGTCGGATCTTGCCGGCCAGCGGCCGGCACCACCACCCCACGGTCGAGGGAGGGGGTAAAATGGGCGGATTACCCCCGCCAGCCTTCAGCAAGCGAGCAATCCGTGACATCGATCAAGCAGGAAGACCTCATCCAGTCCGTCGCCGACGCGCTGCAGTACATCTCGTACTACCACCCGGTCGACTACATCAAGAACCTTGCCGCCGCCTATGAGCGCGAGGAGTCGCCGGCAGCGAAGGAGGCGATCGCGCAGATCCTGATCAACTCGCGGATGTGCGCCGAAGGCCATCGGCCGATCTGCCAGGACACCGGCATCGTCACCGTCTTCCTGGAAATCGGCATGGACGTGCGCTGGGATGACGCCACCATGGGCGTGGAGGACATGGCCAACGAAGGCATCCGCCGCGCCTACCTGTACCCGGACAACAAGCTGCGCGCTTCGGTGCTGGCCGATCCGGCCGGCAAGCGCATCAATACCAAGGACAACACCCCTGGCGTGGTCAACGTCAAGGTGGTGCCGGGCAACACCGTGGAGGTGATCGTTGCCGCCAAGGGCGGTGGCTCGGAAGCCAAGACCAAGTTCGCCATGCTCAACCCGTCCGACTCGATCGTCGACTGGGTGCTGAAGACCGTGCCGACCATGGGCGCGGGCTGGTGCCCGCCGGGCATGCTCGGCATCGGCATCGGCGGCACTGCCGAGAAGGCGATGCTGCTGGCCAAGGAAGCGTTGATGGAGCCGATCGACATCACCGAGCTGCAGGCCCGTGGTGCGTCCAACCGCATCGAGGAGCTGCGTCTGGAGCTGTACGAGAAGGTCAACGCACTGGGTATCGGTGCGCAGGGCCTGGGTGGCCTGACCACCGTGCTCGACATCAAGATCAACGACTACCCGACCCACGCAGCCAACCTGCCGGTGGCGATGATCCCGAACTGCGCCGCCACCCGCCATGCGCACTTCACCCTGGATGGCAGCGGCCCGGTGATGCTGGACCCGCCGTCGCTGGAAGACTGGCCGAAGCTGACCTACGACGCGTCCAAGGGCACCCGCGTGGACCTGGACACGATCACCCCGGAAGACGTGGCCAGCTGGAAGCCGGGCCAGACCCTGCTGCTCAACGGCAAGCTGCTGACCGGCCGCGACGCCGCGCACAAGCGCATGGTCGACATGCTCAACAAGGGCGAGGAACTGCCGGTCGATCTGAAGGGGCGCTTCATCTACTACGTCGGCCCGGTCGATCCGGTGCGCGACGAAGTGGTAGGCCCGGCCGGTCCGACCACCGCCACCCGCATGGACAAGTTCACCGAGCAGGTGCTGGCACAGACCGGCCTGCTGGGCATGGTCGGCAAGGCCGAGCGCGGTCCGGCCGCGATCGAGGCCATCAAGAAGCACAAGTCGGCCTACTTGATGGCCGTCGGTGGTTCGGCTTATCTGGTGTCAAAGGCGATCAAGGCGGCCAAGGTCGTCGGCTTTGCGGACCTGGGCATGGAAGCGATCTACGAGTTCACCGTGGAAGACATGCCGGTGACCGTGGCCGTCGATTCCACCGGCGAGTCGGTGCACAAGACCGGCCCGCGCGAGTGGCAGGCCCGCATCGGCAAGATTCCTGTCGTGGTGGAGTGATCGGCGCGGCGTCGACCACGCCTGTCCGATTGCAGAACGGCGCCCGGGTGGCGCCGTTCTTCGTTTAACGATTGCAACCGCGCGGCTTTGCTAGGGTGTGCGCGTTGCCAGGCAAGGGAAGCTGTTTGTGCGTCAAGGAATACGCATTTTTTTCGCCGCAGTCGCCCTTGCCTGGCAGTCTTCCGGTCTATTGAACAAGGAGCGTCCTGTGAACCTGTTGCGTAGCCTTTCCCTTGTCACCCTGCTGGTCATGGCCGGCTGCAGTACGTCATCTTCGTCGTATGGCGGTGGCGGCGGCTTCAGCGCCGGTGCCCAGTGCCAGATGCAGTGCCAGGCCAGCTATCGCAGCTGCATGGCCGAAGACCAGGGAATCGGCAGCCGCCAGTCCAGTTGCGAGCAACAGGTGGCACCGACGCCGGACAAACGCTGCAAGGACATCGAGCATCCTGAACTGCGTCGTTCCTGCGAGTTGAAGGCGCACGACTGTGCGCTGCGGGCGCCGATGATGGGCTGCGGCGAGCGTCGTGATACCTGCATGAGCACCTGCGGCTGACCACGCCGGGGACAGCGCGCATGATCAGCCGTTCCCCGCCCAGGACAGGTCCTATGCGCACCACCTTGTATGGTTCCACCAGCACCGCCGCGCTGGTGGTGCATTGGCTGCTTATCGAGCTCGGCATCGAGCACGAACTGGTGCTGCTCGATTTCGAAACGCGCGAGCACAAATCAGCTGGCTACCTGGCGCTCAATCCGGCGGGCAGGGTGCCGACCCTGTTGATCGACGACCAGGTACTGACCGAGGCGGCCGCGATCGCGCTGTATCTGGCAGACCGTCATCCGCAGGCAGGGTTGTTGCCTGCCGTCGGCACGCCGGAACGCGGCGAGGCCTATCGCTGGATGTTCTGGTGCGCCAACACCGTGCAGCCGGCCTACCGCGCCTGGTTCTATCCGCAGGAGGCTGCAGGAGGCGAGTGCATCGAGGCCGTGCGTACGATGGCACGGCAGCAGCTGGAGGCGGCCTGGCAGCACGTTGCCACACACCTGCAGGACGGCGGTCCCTACCTGCTCGGCGATGCGCCGGGCGTGGTCGATTTCATGCTGGTGATGTTGATGCGCTGGTCACGCAACATGCCCACGCCCAGCGACCACTGGCCGGTGCTGAAGGCGTATGCGGATCGCCTGAAGGCGCGCCCGGCGTTCGCCGAGGTCTATCGCCGCGAAGGCATCACCGACTGGCGGTAACCCGTTCTGTAGAGCCGAGCCATGCTCGGCTCTACCAAAGCGGGGCGGGTTACAGGATCTCCAGCACCGTTTCCGGGGGCCGGCACAGGCGGGTACCCTTCGCGGTGCGTACCACCGGGCGGTTGATCAGCCGTGGGTGGGTGGCCATCGCGGCCAGCAGGGCGTCGTCATCGCTTCCCTGCAGGCCCAGGGCGGCAAACTCGGGTTCCTTGCTGCGCACCAGTCCGGTCGCGGCCAGGCCGGATTCGGCCAGTACCTGGCGCAGCGTGGCCACGTCGGGCGGGCTGCCGAGATAGTCGATCACCACCGGTTCGAAGCCGGCGTCGCGGATCAGCTGGAGCGCACCGCGCGAGTTGCTGCACGCGGGGCTGTGCCAGATCGTCACATCCATCAGAACCACTCCAGCAGGGACACGCCCACGCCGACGTAGGTCGCCTTGTGGTTGTAATCGATCAGGCTCTCGCCATAGCCGTCGAAGATCTGCACATGGCCGCGCAGCAGGTTGCTGATCGGGAAGCCGTAGTCCAGCTGCAGCGCACCGTGCGAGCGGTCACCGGTGCGCAACGAGTGGCGCGCCATCAACGAGACCTCGTGACCCTTGTGGTTCCAGGTCAGGGTCGCGTCGCCGCGGCCCATGTAGTCCTCGATGTCCGGGTTGTTGTCGTCGCTGCGGGTCTCGGGAATGCGGTACCAGGGGCGCAGCACCAGTGCCCAGTTCTCGCGGTCGAGGCCGACGTTGAGGATCACCCGGTTCCAGCTGCGCGACAGCGGATCGGCACGGCCGTTGGACTGGTGGTTGAGGCTGATGCCGGTCATCCGCCCACGCCAGCCACCGATCGAGTAGCCGTTGCGGAACACCATCATCACTTCCGGCTCGTAGTTGGTCTCGCGGAACGGGCGCGAGTCCTCGCCGTTGTAGGCCTGCCAGCGCGAACTCTGGGTGTAGCCAGCCCAGATGTCGCCGTTGTCGCCGAACAGGTTCTCGGCGATCTTGGTCTTGAAGCTGATCTGGAACTTCAGCTCGGCGCTGTCCAGCACCTGCGGGGTGGTCACGCTGTTGGCCGGGTTCGGCGAGTGCGGCATGGTGTTGCGATCACTGGTCCAGAAGGCCGGCAGCAGGTACACAGGCTTGTACGCACGCAGCTGGAACGGGCCCAGCTTGGAGTCCTCGGCCAGTTCCCAGCGGCTGTCCAGCAGCGAACCACGGCCGGCGTTGGCAAGTGCGCTGTCCGGCGCTTCGGAACGGAAAAGATCGCTGACACGTTCGCGCAGTTTTTCCTCGCCCTGGCTTACCCGCGTGGTGTCGCGCTGCTCACGGCGCGCCTGTGCGGCGGCTTCGGCGGCGGCGTCAGCTTCGGCGGTGGCCTGCGGCGTGCGCCCGAACTGGCGGTCGTAGCAGGCCAGACGTGCCGCATCGGTAGTGATGGCTGCGCAGGCGGCCGGCGAGGCCTCGGCGCTGGGCGCGAATTCCTGAGCTGCCAGTGGCGCGCTGGCCAGGGCCAACGCCAGCGGTGCAAGACGGGGAAACAGCGGAGAGAGGGTCATTGCAGCAGGCCCTTCGGAATGAATGCGGAAAGAGGGACAGTGTGGCGGCTGCATCCGGTAACGGCCAGCCCCACGGGTTTATGCCCGGCGTGTACGTGCGCGCTGCGTGAAGGCCGCATGCCTCACAGGAACCAGGCGAAGGCGAACAGGCCCAGCATCGCGATCACCAGCGCCAGCTTCAGTGCCAGGCCCAGCAGGATGCCAAGCCAGGTGGCCAGCCCGACCTTGGTCGAGCGGCCGAGCTCGCGGGTATGCCAGTACTCGCCCAGCAGCGCGCCCAGCAACGGCCCTGCGAACAATCCGATCGGCATGAAGAACAGGCCGACGATGCTGCCTATGAAGGTGCCCCAGAGCGCTTTGCGGCTGGCGCCCACGCGCTTGGCGCCGACCACGGTCGCCAGCACGTCGACCAGCAGCGACAGCGCCGTCAGCACGCCGAGGATCAGCAGGGTGGGCCAGCCGACATGGACGAAGCCGTCTGCCCAGGCCGCCAGTACCAGCCCGATGAAGACCAGCGGGATACCCGGCAGGGCCGGCAGGACGATGCCTGCGATGCCGATGAGGACAAAAATGACCGCTAGCAGATACAAGATGAATGAGAGGTCCATGCTGTCCAGTATGGTTGTCTTTTTGGGGTTGACAGTGAAAGGTTTTTGCCAGTTGCTTTTTCGTTTTGGTCGGGTTAAGTTGCAGTCGCTGAGCTTGGCAAGGTCACCGTGGATCGTGGCCTGATGAAGCAAGATCGTTCCGATCCGCTGCATCGATGCACCTCGCTTCCCCCTTGCTTGTCAGCCGCCCAACAGGCGTATCCAACAACAAGTAGAGAGTCAAAGGGAGTTAGTGAGATGGCTGATCGCGAGAACGGTACCGTGAAGTGGTTCAATGATGCCAAGGGCTTCGGCTTCATCAGCCGGCAGAATGGCGAGGACGTGTTCGTGCACTTCCGTGCCATCGAGACCCAGGGCTTCAAGAGCCTCAAGGAAGGCCAAGCTGTGAGCTTTGAAGTCGTGCAGGGCCAGAAGGGCCTGCAGGCTGACAAGGTCCAGCCGGCGTAATACCTGCCGCTTGCCGGCATGAAAAAGGCCCGCGCAAGCGGGCCTTTTTTTGTTGCTCCGGTTCTGAACGGCCGGGGCCCGATGCGGCTCAGCGCAGGATGACCTTGCCGTTGACCACGCGGACATAGGTGTTTTCGCGGATGCCGCCGAGGTCGCGCTGGTTGACCACGATGGTGCGGCCGTCATCCATGCGCACGCTGATGTCATACGTATCGCTGGTGACGTTCTTCTGGATCTGGTTGCCCGCCAGCGCGCCACCCACGGCGCCGGCGGCGGCGGCGATGTTCTTGTTGCCGCGGCTGCCGCCGGTGTGGTCGGAGATCTCATGGCCGGCAACCGCGCCGACGATGCCGCCGAGGATCGCGCCGGTGGCGGAGGGCGCGGTACGGCCAGACTGCACGGCATTGATGCGGGTGACGATGCCGCAGTCGGCGCAACGGCCCTGGTTGTAACCGGAGTTGTTGCCGTAGCCGCCGTTGTTGTAGCCGTTGTTGTAACCACCACCGCCGTAGCCCGGCGAGGTGGCACAGCCGGCCAGGCCGACGGTTGCAATGACACTGGCGGCGATGAGCTGGATCTTCATGGGGCATCTCCTGGCCGTGAAGGCGGGTGCGTTGGGTGGTACTGCGTCATGCAGCAGGGTGAGCGAATCCTCCTCTTTCCAACGTGAACAAGGCGCCAACCACCTCGGCCTTCACCCACTCGAAGATGAATCAGCGGAAGTCCTGATGACAGGCCCGGCAATCGTCCTGCAGTGCCTGCACCTGCTGCGCCATCGCGGCGCAGTCGGTGGGAGGGCTGGCCAAGGCCGTATTGAGGTCGGCGCGGTACTCGCTGGCGTGCTGCTGGAACTGCCGGCTGTCCTTCAATCCGGGGAAGGCCTGGTCCAGATCGTTGGACAGCAGGCGCAGCACCTGCAGGCGCGGGACGCTGTCGGCCAGGCTGCAGCGGTTCTGCTGCTGCGCCTGCTGCAGCAGATCCGCCTGCCGCTGCATTACCTGCATCAGGCTGTCCGGGAACGGATCGCGGCGTGCCTGCAGTGCGCGGCCGACCATCACCGTGGCAATCAGGCCGATCAGCAGGCCCAGGCCGAGCACGAACAGATAGCGGTAGGCGGTGGACGGGCTGCGGGGTGGGCTGGCACTCATGGCGGGCGCTCCGGGCGTGCAACGGTGGGTTCGGCGTCGTCGTGCTGTAGTCAGGGGACCTGCACGCTAAAATAGCCCGATGAACGAACAGGTCAAACAACGCTTCGCCGGTATTGAACGGCTGTATGGCGTCGGCGCGCTCGAGCGCCTGCAGGGCAGCCGTGTTGCCGTGGTCGGCATGGGCGGCGTCGGCTCGTGGGTGGTGGAGGCGCTGGCGCGCTCGGCGGTGGGCCATCTGGCCCTGATCGATGCAGACGACATCTGCGTATCCAATACCAACCGCCAGCTGCCGGCGATGGAAGGCAACTACGGCCGCAACAAGGCCGAGGCCATGGCCGAGCGCTGCCGGGCGATCAATCCGCAGATCGAGGTCGACGCCGTGCAGGCGTTCCTGACCCCGGCCAACATGGCCGAACTGCTGGACCGCGGATTCGACCTGGTGATCGATGCCTGCGACAGCTTCCGGGTGAAGGTGGAAACCATCGCCTGGTGCCGCCGCCGCAAGCTGCCGTTGCTGACCGTCGGCGCGGCCGGCGGTCGTACCGATCCCACCCTGGTGCGCATCCGTGATGTCTCGCGCACCGAGCATGACGCGATGCTGGCGCTGATCCGCAAGAAGCTGCGCAGCGAATTCAACTTCCCGAAGAATGCCAAGCGCTATTTCGGCGTGCCGGCGGTGTATTCGCTGGAGAACGTGAAATATCCGCAGGCCGATGGCAGCGTCTGTGGCCTGCGGCCGAACCTGGGCGCGGATGCGGCCCTGAAGCTCGATTGCGGCGCTGGCCTGGGTGCGGCCACCCACATCACCGGCGCGTTCGCGTTCGCGGCCGTGGGCAAGGCGCTGGAGATGCTGCTGGAGCCGAAGAAGGTGAAGGCCGAAGTGGTTGAGGCAGAGACCGGGGTGTGATCCGGTGGTGCCGGCCGCTGGCCGGCATCTGCGCTGATTCAAACGTTCCGGGGTTGCCGGCCAGCGGCCGGCACTACCTTCACGGTGCAGGCAGGTTTAACAACCGCCGGGCGTTGTCCGTGGTGGCCTGCGCCACGGTGTCCAGTTCCATCCCGCGTAGTGCGGCGATGTGGCGGGCGATGACCCCCAGCCGCGCCGGCTCGTTGCGCTGGCCACGGATACCCGCGTCGGGCTGGTCCGGCGCATCGGTCTCCAGCAGCAACTGCTCCAGCGGCATCGTGCGGACAAGCCGCTGCAGACGCTGTGCACGCTCGTAGGTCAACGGTCCGCCCAGGCCAAGCAGGAATCCCAGCTTGTGCAATTGTGCGGCCTGTTCCGGGCTGCCGGAAAAACTGTGCACCACCCCGCGTAGGCCACCGATGCGACGGATCGCGCTGATCACCGCATCCACTGCACGGCGGGCATGCACGATCACCGGCAGGTCAAACTCGCGCGCCAGCGTCAACTGGCCGAGGAAATACTGATGCTGGACCTCGGCATCCAGGCTCTCGACGAAGAAGTCCAGCCCGCATTCGCCGATCGCGCAGGGCCGCTCCTGTTCGATCCATTCACGCAGCTGTGGCAGGTGTTCGGGCCGGTGCTGGTCCAGGAACATCGGGTGCAGGCCATAGGCGGGGTAGAGCCCCGTCGCCTGCTGGCAGACCTCGCGCAGCTTTGGCCAGCTGGCCGCAGTGACTGCCGGAACCACCTGCCACTGCACGCCGGCAGCGCGCGCGCGGTCGATGACCGCCGCGCGGTCACCATCAAATTCGCTGGCATCCAGGTGGCAGTGGCTGTCGACCAGCAGGTTCAACGCTGCTCCAGCGGCGGTGGCGTGGTCGCGCTGCGGTTCTTCCAGTTGGCCAGCAGCAGGGTGCCCAAGCCCAGCACCAGTTCGTCGACGAACGGAATCGGGTCGGGGATGAACAGGGTCAGCGCGAACAGGCCCGCGGTCAGCTTGAACAGGGTGGGGTAGCGCAGCCGGCGCGCCCATTGCAGGACCGGCAGCAGCATCGGGTTGGCCATGGCGGAGGTCCTCCTGGGGAATGTGCAAACGCTACCACGGGCCCAGCATTTCCAGATGCTGAATGGGTTACGGCAGTGAGCAGGAAATGTGGAGATTCCGTTCAGGCACCGCATGCTGCAATCTGGCCTGAGAACGTTGCGGACGGTCCGCAAGGAGCAGGTCATGAAAAGCACAACTACAACTGTCCTGGTCGCAGCGGGCGCGCTGCTGGTCGGTGGTATCGCCACCGCCGCCTTCATGAAGAGCGGCGACAAGTCGCCGGAGCAGCTGAGCGCCGGAAATCCGAGTGAATCGCGCCTGGTCGATGGCAATGCCACCGACGATGGCGCACGTGGCGACGCAGTGGACGCCAGTGCGCCGCGTGGCCTGGAATACGCCGATGTGCTGAAGGTCGATCCGATCACCGAGAAGCAGAAGGCCTATGCCACCGTGATCGGCACCGATCCGGTACGCGAGACGTCCACCACCCAGACCCCGCATGAGGTCTGCCAGGACGTGGTGGTGCAGGAACGCCTGCCCGAGCGTGACGGCAACGTCGGTGGCACCGTGGTCGGTGCCGTGGTCGGTGGCCTGCTGGGCAACCAGGTGGGCGGCGGCAATGGCAAGAAGGCCGCGACCGCTGCCGGTGCCGTGGCCGGTGGCTTCATCGGCAACCAGGTCGACAAGCGCCATGTGGGTGGCCGCGTGGTCAACCGCACCGAGCGCCAGTGCCACACCGAAACGGCGACCTCCGAGTCGAGCCGTGTCACCGGCTACAACGTGACCTACCGCAATGAAGACGGCACCACCGGCACCATGCGCATGGGCAGCAAGCCGGGCAACCGCATTGCCATGGGCACCAGTGACGTGGTCAAGGGCTACAACGTGACCTACCGCTACGACGGCGCAGAGAAGACCGTGCGTATGGACAACAAGCCGGCCAGCGATCGCCTGCCGGTGGTGGATGGGCAGCTGGTCACCCAGACGGCTGCAGCCGGCGACGCGACCGCGAACCGTCAGTAATTCTCCGGCAACATCGGTAACGAACAGGCCAGCCTCTGCTGGCCTGTTTTTTTATGGGTGGGGTTCATCCACGCGTGGCGTGGCTCTACCATGACGCCATGAGCATCTTCGACCTGCGCATCGAAACCGAACGCCTGATCCTGCGCCCGCCGCAGCGGCAGGACTACGCCCCCTATCTGGCGTTCTGCGCCGATGAGGAGGTGATGCGCACGCTGGGCGGTGTGCAGGCACCCTCGGTGGCATGGCGCAGCTTCTGCAGCCTGGCCGGCGCATGGCAGCTGTTCGGCTTCTCGATGTTCAGCGTGATCGAGAAATCCAGCGGTGAATGGATCGGTCGCATGGGGCCGTGGCAGCCGCAGGACTGGCCCGGCACCGAGGTCGGCTGGAGCATCCGACGGGCCAGCTGGGGCAAGGGCTACGCACCGGAGGCGGCGATCGCAGCCATCGACTGGGCGTTCGATACGTTGGGTTGGGACGAGGTGATCCACACCATCGCCGAAGACAACGAAAATTCGAAGGTGGTTGCACGCAAGCTCGGCAGTACGCTGCTGCGCATGGGGCAGTTGCCACCGCCCTATGAAGGCAAGCCGCTTGAAATCTGGGGGCAATCGCGCGGGCAGTGGCAACAGCGCGCACGCTGAGCGCTGCCCGGCAGTGTCGGCCGCTGGCCGACATTCGCACAAATCCAGCTGCATCGAGGTTGCCGGCCAGCGGCCGGCACGACCGAATCGCCATGCTGCACCCGCGCTTGGCAATCGCCAAGCTGCTTGCCAGACTGCGGACAGCCGGCTGCAGGCCGGGACCTCCCTGGAGCAGGCAATGGTGGAAGAACGCATTGCGTTGACGGTGCATGGCATGTCGGTCTCGGGCAATTGCCACAAGGTGCGCCTGTTGCTCGAACAGCTCGGCAGCCGCTACCGCTGGGTGGAGGTGGACAGTGCCCACGGCCAGACCCATACCGCGGAATTTCTCGCACTCAATCCCAATGCCAAGGTGCCGTTGATCGTGCGCGACGACGGCCGCGTGCTGACCGAGTCCAATGCGATCCTGTTCTGGCTGGCCGAGGGTACGCCTTACCTTCCGGCCGACGGTTGGCAGCGTGCGCAGGCATTGAGCTGGATGTTCTTCGAGCAGTACACGCATGAGCCCTGCGTGGCGGTGGCACGCTTCATCCGTGGTTGGACGCCCGCTGACTCACCACGCCGTGCTGAACTGCCGCGCCTGCATGAGCGCGCTGCCAGCGCGCTGGCGGTGATGGAGCAACATCTGCGCCAGGCGCAGTGGTTCACCGGCGATGACTACGGTATCGCCGATATCGCCTTGTTTGCCTATTCCGATGTCGCCGCCGACGGTGGCATCGCACTGGATCCATTCCCGCAGGTGCGGGCCTGGTTGCAGCGGGTGCGAGCGCAGCCTCGCTTCGTGCCCATGCCTGCGGTGACCGCCGAGGTGCGCGCGCGGTTCAACGCACCGGATTGATTCCCCTGCAGCGTCGGGCGTGCTCGACCAGCGGAAGGGTCGGGCAGCCTTGGCGTTACGGTCTGCAACAACGACACGGAGGGTGTTCGATGTTCGCTGTGGTTCCTGATCCCATTCCCGCACGCATGCGCGGTCTCAATCGCGCCGAGGTCTGTGACGTCAATTTCCTCGAGGCCGTACTCGCCTGGCGCGGCATCCCGCGTCCGCGCCCGGCGCCGGATTCGCCGATCCTGCCGGGCAGCACCCTCACCGCCGCCGCCTTCGGCGAGCTGTTCGAATCGCAGCTGGTCAGTCGCCAGCTGGACCTGATGGCGCGTGTGCTGCGCGTGCAGAACAAGGTCTTTTACACCATCGGCTCGTCCGGCCATGAAGGCAACGCGCTGCTTGCGCGCGCCTGCCGCCACACCGACCCCGCCTTCCTGCACTATCGTTCCGGCGCGTTCATGGCCGAGCGTGCGCGGCTGGTGCCCGGCATGGATCCGGTGCGCGACGCCGCGCTGTCCTTCGCCGCCAGTGCCGATGATCCGGCCAGCGGCGGCCGTCACAAAGTGTGGGGCAGCAAGCCGCTGTGGGTGCTGCCGCAGACCTCGACCATCGCCTCGCACCTGCCCAAGGCGGTGGGTACCGCGCTGGCGATCGAGAGTGGCAGGCGACTGAGCCAGCCGCTGCCGATTCCCGCCGACAGCATCGTGATGTGCTCCTTCGGCGACGCCTCGGCCAACCACGCCACCGCGCAGACCGCGTTCAATACCGCGATGTGGTCGGCCTACCAGAAGCTGCCGGTGCCGATCCTGTTCGTCTGCGAGGACAATGGCCTCGGCATTTCGGTGAGGACGCCCGAGGGTTGGATCGCAGAGCGCTTCAGCCGGCAACCGGGCCTGGACTATTTCTTTGCCGATGGCCTGGATCTGGCGGCCGGACACGCGCAGGTGCAGGCGGCGGTCGAGCATTGCCGGCGCATGCGGCGGCCCACCTTCCTGCACCTGCGCACCACGCGGTTGATGGGCCACGCCGGTACCGACTTCGAAGTGGAATGGCGCGCATTGGCCGAGCTGTGTGCGGCCGAGGCGCAGGACCCGCTGCTGCGCTCGGCGCAGATTGCGCTGGAATCAGGCTGGATGGATGCGGCGGGCGTCGAGGCCGCCTATGAAACCCTGCGCGCGCGCTGCATGGCCGCCGCCATCGATGCTGATACGCGGCCGAAGCTGCAGACATTGCAGGAAGTGGTCACGCCGTTGGCACCCTATACGCCCGCAGCGGTGCAGGCCGAGGCCGAGCGCGTGGCGCCCATCGAGGCCCGGCAGGCGCTGTACGGCGGCGCCGACGCGCTGCCCGAGCGGCAACCGCCGCGGCATCTGGCGATACAGATCAACCACGGGCTGCAGGAGCTGCTGGGCAAGTACCCGCAGGCGTTGTTGTTTGGCGAGGACGTGGCGCAGAAAGGCGGCGTTTACACGGTGACGCGCGACCTGCTGCGCCGTTTTGGCCCGCGCCGGGTGTTCAACACGCTGCTGGACGAGACCATGATCCTGGGCATGGCCCAGGGACTGGCCAACATGGGCATGTTGCCGATTCCGGAAATCCAGTACCTGGCCTACCTGCACAACGCCATCGACCAGGTACGTGGCGAGGCCTGCTCGCTGCAGTTCTTCTCCAACGACCAGTTCCGCAACCCGATGCTGGTACGGGTGGCCGGGCTGGGCTACCAGAAGGGGTTCGGCGGCCATTTCCACAATGACAATTCGATCACGGCGCTGCGTGACATCCCGGGGCTGGTGGTGGGCTGTCCGTCGCGTGGCGATGATGCGGTGATGATGCTGCGCACATTGGCGGCATTGGCCCGAGTGGATGGCCGGGTAGCGGTGTTCCTGGAACCGATCGCCCTCTACATGACCAAGGATCTGCACGCGGCCGGCGACGGCCAGTGGTTGTTCGACTACCCCGCGCCCGGGCACGCGCTGGTGCTGGGCGAGGGCAGGGTGTACGCGCCGGATGCCAGCGATCTGGTGATCTTCACCTATGGCAACGGTGTGCCGATGGCGCTGCGCGCAGCGGTCGCCATCGAGCAGCAGCTGGGCTGGCAGGTGCGTGTGGTCGACCTGCGCTGGCTGGTGCCGTTGAATGCGGCCTTCATCGGCGCCCAGGCCGCCACCGCGCAACGGGTGCTGGTGCTGGATGAAGGGCGCCAGAGCGGGGGCGTCGGCGAGGGCGTGATCACCGCGCTGGTCGAGGCCGGCCATGGCCACCTGCCCGTGCGCCGGGTCTGCGGTGCCGATACCTATACGCCACTGGCGGGGGCAGCAATGTTCGGGCTTCCAAGCGACAATGCGGTGATTGGCGCCGCCCTCGACCTGGCGCAGGAACCCTGATGCATGTGTGGATTGGCAGGTATGTTGTTGCCGGCGGCACAGACGCCGGCCGAGGTCCTGCAGGCGCAGGCGCAGGCCATGGGCCAGGCGCTGCACCATCGCGGGCCGGATGACGGCGGTACCTGGGTAGATGCCGCCGCTGGTATTGCCCTGGCCCACCGGCGCCTGAGCATCCTCGATCTTTCACCGCTGGGCCACCAGCCGATGGCCTCGGCTGACGGCCGCTATGTGATGGCCTACAACGGCGAGGTCTACAACTTCGCCGCACTGCGCGCCGAACTGGAGCCGCTGGGGCATGCGTTCCGTGGCCATTCCGATACCGAGGTGCTGTTGGCCGCGATCCTGCAGTGGGGCGTCGAGGACACCCTGCAGCGCGCCAACGGCATGTTTGCCATCGCCCTTTGGGACCGCCAGGAACAGTGCCTGTGGCTGGCCCGCGACCGGGTCGGCAAGAAGCCGCTGTACTACGGCTGGGCCGGTGATGCCCTGGTGTTCGGCTCAGAGCTGAAGGCGCTGTGGCAGCACCCGGATTTCGACAACGATATCGACCGCGATGCGCTGACGCTGCTGCTGCGGCTGGATTACATCCCGGCACCGCACAGCATCCACCAGCGCTGCTACAAACTGATGCCCGGGCGCGTGCTGCGGCTGGATGCGGCGACGGTGGCGGCCGGGGCCAGCGCCCATCGGCCCGAGCAGGCGCAGCGTCCGTACTGGGACGCGCGCGCGCGCATGCAGGCGGCACTGGCCACACCGTTCCAGGGCCGCATCGAAGAGGCCGAGGAGCAGCTGGATGGCCTGCTGCGCGATGCGGTGGCGCTGCGCATGGTTGCCGATGTGCCGGTGGGCGTGTTCCTGTCCGGCGGCACCGATTCGTCGCTGGTGGCGGCGCTGATGCAGGCGCAGAGCGGGCAGCCGGTGCACAGCTTCAGCATCGGTTTCAGCGGTTCCCACCACGACGAGGCACCGTTGGCCAGGGAACTGGCCACCCACCTTGGCTGCGATCACACCGAGCTGTATGTCAGTGGCGCCGATGCGCTGGCGGTGGTGCCGCAGCTGCCGGCGATGTTCGACGAACCCTTTGCCGATGCCTCGCAGGTGCCGACCGCGCTAGTCGCCCGCCTCGCCCGCCAGGGCGTGACCGTCGCACTGTCCGGCGATGGCGGCGATGAGCTGTTCTTCGGCTATACCCGCTATGTGCGTGCGCTGCGCAACTGGCAGATGCTGGGACGGGTGCCCGCGCCGCTGCGGCGCTGGATGGGCGCACGTGCGCACCAGCAGGGCGAGGCGTCGCGCACCGGCGGGCTGGCCGCGTTGCTGGCCGAAACCGGCGCACGTGGTATCGGCGATGTGTATCGCAACCGCATCTCGCGCTGGCGCGATCCGGCGGCCGCGGTGATCGGTGCACGCGAGGCGGGCAGCTTCTACGATCTGGCCGATCCGCTGCATGGTGCCGGTACGCCGGCCGACGCGATGATGCTGGCCGACTTCGTCAGCTATCTGCCCGACGATCTGCTGTGCAAGGTCGACCGCACCTCGATGGCGGTCAGCCTGGAGGCACGTGCGCCCTTGCTGGACTGGCGCGTGGCCGAGTTCGCCTGGTCGCTGCCGCTGGGCTTCAAGCGCAGTGAGTCGACCAGCAAGGTGCTGCTCAAGCGCGTGCTGGGGCGGTACGTGCCGCAGTCGATGGTGCACCGGCCCAAGCGTGGATTCGGTGCCCCGGTCAGTGATTGGCTGAAGGGCGATCTGAAGCCCTGGGCGGACGAACTGTTGCAGCCGGCGCGACTGGAACGCGAAGGCGTGCTGTCGGCCGCCGCCGTGCAGCCACTGTGGCAGCAGTTCCTGGGCGGCCAGCGCAAGTGGCACACGCACCTGTGGAACGTGCTGATGTTCCAGGCCTGGCAGGACCACTGGCGGCAGGTGCGTGCAGGCGTGAAGCGCGCTTGATCTTCACCGGCGGGGAAGGCCGCGGCGGCTAGGCTGGCCCTCCCGCACCGTGAGGAGTATGTCCTGATGTCCGTCCCCACCATTGCCGTATTCGTCGGCAGCTTGCGCAAGGACTCATGCAACCGCAAGCTGGCCCGCGCGCTGGAGAAACTTGCGGGCGACAAGGCGCGCTTCCAGTATGTGCAGATCGGCGACCTGCCGCTGTACGACCAGGATTTCGACGCCAGCTACCCCGCGCAGGGCACGCGCCTGAAGGACCAGGTACGCGCCGCCGACGCCGTGCTGTTCGTGACCCCCGAGTACAACCGTTCCGTGCCGGGCGTGTTGAAGAATGCCATCGACATCGGCTCGCGCCCCTACGGCGACAGCGCTTTTGCGGGCAAGCCAGCGGCGGTGATCGGTGCTTCCATCGGCCAGATCGGCACGGCGGTGGCCCAGCAGCACCTGCGCAACAGCCTGGCCTTCCTGGACATGCACGTGCTTGGCCAGCCCGAGGCGTTCATCCACTTCAAGGATGGCCTGATCGATGCCGACGGTACGATCCACAACGAGGGCACGCAGACGTTCCTGCAAGGCTATGTGGATCGGTTCCTCGCCCTGATCGCGGTACATGCCAAGGGCGATTGACGCCAGCGGCGGCGGTCCCCATCTGCGATAATGCTCCGCTGCGGGCGTCGCAACGACGCCCGTCGCAGGCAATGCGACGCCCTCGCGCCAGTCTGGACAGGCTCAGGCGGATATCCCCCGTTTTTCCACGGCTTATCCACAGATTTGTCCATGGTCGCCGGGGTCGGCGCATGCCTACACTCGTCTGGCCCCTTTTGCAGGAAACACCGCAGCATGTCCGCCCGTTCCGGCTTCCGTTCCAACCGCAGAGAGCGCGGCGATGGCTTCGATCGCGATCGCGATGAATCGCGTATCGACCAGTTGCGCGTGCCGCCGCACTCGGTGGAGGCCGAACAAGCGGTGCTGGGCGGCCTGATGCTGGCACCGGATGCCTACGACCGGGTCAACGATCAGCTGACCGAGGGTGACTTCTACCGCCGCGACCACCAGATGATCTACCGGGCGATCCGCGAGCTGTCCGAGCGCGAGCGCCCCTTCGATGCGGTGACCCTGGGCGAGTGGTTCGAATCGCAGGGCAAGATGGAGCTGGTGGGCGATGGCGCCTATCTGATCGAACTGGCCAGCACCACGCCGTCGGCAGCCAATATCGTGGCCTATGCCGAGATTGTGCGCGACAAGGCGGTGCTGCGGCAGCTGATCCAGGTCGGCACCGACATCGTCAACGATGGTTTCCAGCCCGAGGGCCGTGACAGCAGCGAGCTGCTGTCCGCTGCGGAAAAGAGCGTGTTCGCCATTGCCGAACAGGGCGCGCGCGGCCGTACCGACTTCGTGGCCATGCCCGGTGCATTGAAGGACGCATTCGAAGAGCTGCGCAACCGCTTCGAGAATGGCGGCAACATCACCGGCCTGCCGACTGGCTACACTGATTTCGACGCGATGACCGCCGGCCTGCAGCCGACCGACCTGATCATCCTTGCCGCGCGTCCTGCAATGGGCAAGACCACCTTCGCCCTGAACATCGCCGAGTACGCGGCGATCAAGTCGAAGAAGGGCGTGGCGGTGTTCTCGATGGAAATGTCCGCATCGCAGCTGGCGATGCGCCTGATCTCCTCCAATGGCCGCATCAACGCGCAGCGCCTGCGTACCGGCCAGCTGGAGGACGAGGACTGGAGCCGGGTGACCGGTGCGATCAAGATGCTGAAGGAAACCAAGATCTTCATCGACGATACGCCAGGCGTGTCGCCGGAGATCCTGCGCTCCAAGTGCCGCCGCCTCAAGCGCGAGCACGACCTGGGCCTGATCGTGATCGACTACCTGCAGCTGATGAGCGTGCCGGGCAACAGCGAGAACCGCGCGACCGAAATTTCCGAGATCTCGCGTTCGCTGAAGGGCCTGGCCAAGGAGCTGCACGTGCCGGTCATCGCGCTGTCCCAGCTCAACCGCTCGCTGGAAACGCGTACCGACAAGCGCCCGGTGATGGCCGACCTTCGCGAATCGGGCGCAATCGAGCAGGATGCGGACATGATCGTCTTCATCTACCGCGACGATTACTACAACAAGGAAAATTCGCCGGACAAGGGCCTGGCCGAGATCATCATCGGCAAGCACCGTGGTGGCCCCACCGGCTCGTGCAAGCTGAAGTTCTTCGGCGAATACACCCGTTTCGACAACCTGGCCCACGACTCGGTCGGTTCGTTCGAATAGCGCCGACGGCGTTACGGTAGCGCCGGGCCATGCCCGGCGGATCTGCTCCCCAGCGGCAGGTTTCATCGCCCCCCAACCGGGTTTCGTCGCAAACCGTTTGCGGGCGACAGGGCGGGGCAGCAACGTGGTTGCAGGCGGCGGGGTGCCGCCGAGGGAGCCTCTGATGAAGACCTTGTTTGCGCTTGGTGTCTGGTGCCTGCTGTTCGTGCTGTGCTGGCCGTTGGCGATCCTGGCGCTGGTCGCCTGGCCGTTCGTGTGGCTGCTGAGCCTGCCGTTCCGCCTGCTCGGCATCACCTTCTCGGCACTGTTCGCCTTCCTGCGCGCGCTGTTCATGCTGCCGGCACGCCTGCTGGGCGGCGGCCCGGTGACCGCATGAGGCCGCTCGTCATTGCGATGGTGGCGCTGCTGGTGGCGGCGCCCGCGTCCGGCAAGGAGCCGCCGTCGGCCTACCTGGAGCGCGGGCACGATCCTGCTTTGGCCGCCACCGCCGCGACTGCAGAGGATGCGCCCAAGGAATCCTGCCGGGTGGTGAAGGAGTGGAAGGCAGGGGAAACGGTCGTCCAGCACCGCATCTGTGACGATCCGCCGAAGAGGGCTGCCGCCAAGCCGGCGCCGCGGCCGATGCAGCGTTGATCCGCAATCTGCCGGTACGGCGGCGGCTTCAGGATGAGGGGGCCGCGGCGGCCGGCGGTGCCGGGAACACCTGTTCGCGCAGATCGCGGTAGACCATGATGATGCGGCTACGCGGGCGCACTACGAATTCAACCTGCAGCGGCGCCCCAGCGGTGGCTGCCGCCGGATGGGTCACCGTGCAGGGCTGCTTGATCCCACAGCGCCGCAGGGATACTTCAAGGCTGCCATCGCTGGCCGTGTGCACATCTGCGCCGGGTGAGTGGAAGAGCGTCTCGGCAGGTACGTGGTAGCGGATCAGCACGTCGCCATCGCGTTGGGGCATCACTTCGACCGGCTGCACCTCGGCTGCGCGGTAGTCGGTTCTGGCTGGGGTGGCATTGCACCCGGCCAAGGCGAAGCCGAGCAGCAATGGCAGGCGGCAGAAGCGGGACAGGTGCATGATCGTACGGCTCCATGGAAATCGGCGGCGGCCACAGCATTCCCTGGCCGGTTGCATTGGGCCGGGTTGCAGGCGGGCGGTCAAGCGGCCAACAAAAAACCCCGCCGAGGCGGGGTTTTCAGCATCCAGCGATGCCGGCCAGCGGCCGGCACTGCCCGATGGATCAGTTCGCCTTGTGGATCGCGCGCTTGCTAACGGCCATCGCCGCGTCGTGCACCACTTCCGAGAGCGACGGGTGGGCGTGGCAGATGCGCGCCAGGTCGTCGGCCGAACCGCTGAACTCCATGGTCAGCACGCCTTCGTGCACCAGCTCGGACACGTTGGCGCCCACCAGGTGCATGCCCAGGATGCGATCGGTTTCGGCGTGGGCCAGAACCTTCACGAAGCCTGCCGGCTCGATCATCGCCACGGCACGGCCGTTGGCGGCGAACGGGAAGCTGCCGGCCTTGTACGGGATGCCCTCGGCCTTCAGCTGCTGCTCGGTCTTGCCGACCCAGGCCAGCTCCGGCTCGGTGTAGATGACCCACGGAATGGTGTCGAAGTTGACGTGGCCCGGCAGGCCGGCGATCAGTTCGGCAACCGCGATGCCTTCCTCGAAGCCCTTGTGCGCCAGCATCGGGCCGCGCACGCAGTCACCGACCGCCCAGACGCCATTGACGCCGGTGTGGCAGTGCGCGTCGACTTCGATCTGGCCACGCTCGTTGATCTTGACGCCGGTACCTTCGGCCAGCAGGCCCTTGGTGGCGGCGCGACGGCCAACGGCCACCAGCAGCTTGTCCACCACCAGCGACTTCTCGCCTTCGGCGTCGGTGTAGGTCAGGGCGACTTCCTTCTTCTTGCCCTTGCCGGTCACTTCGGCCTTGGAGACCTTGGCACCCAGGCGGATGTCCAGGCCCTGCTTCTTGAATTCCTTGGCGGCGGTCTTGGCCACTTCGGTATCGGCCGCAGCCAGGAAGTCCGGCAGCGCTTCCAGGATGGTCACTTCCGAACCCAGGCGCTTCCACACGCTGCCCAGTTCCAGGCCGATCACACCGGCGCCGATCACGGCCAGGCGCGCCGGCACTTCGGTGAAGTCCAGGCCGCCGACGTTGTCGACGATGGTCTCGCCGTCGAACTTGGCGAACGGCAGTTCGATCGAATCCGAGCCGGCGGCGATGATGACGTTGGTGCCCTTCAGCTCGACGACCGAGCCGTCATGCTGGGTGACCTTGACCACGTTGCCCGGCTGCAGTTCGCCGAAGCCGTAATAGGCGGCGACCTTGTTGGCCTTGAACAGCATGGCGATGCCGCCGGTGAACTGCTTGACGATCTTGTCCTTGCGGCCAACCATCGCTTCGACGTCCATCTTGGCATCCTTGAAGCTGATGCCGTGGTCGCCAAAGATGTGGCCCATGTTCCAGAACTGGCGCGAGGAATCCAGCAGCGCCTTGGACGGGATGCAGCCCACGCGCAGGCAGGTGCCACCCAGGGCCGGCTTGCCGTCCTTGCCCAGCGCTGCGTCGATGCAGGCGGTCTTCAGGCCAAGCTGGGCCGCGCGGATGGCAGCGTGGTAACCGGCCGGGCCGGCACCGATGACGACGACGTCGAATTGTTCAGCCATTGAAATAGTCCTTGTTGCATTACCAGAACCCCTCCGCGCAGGCGCGGAGGGGCGGGAGGTCTCTTACAGGCCGAACAGCATGCGGCCCGGGTTTTCCAGCTGGTTCTTGATGTCCACCAGGAACTGCACCGAGTCCTTGCCGTCGATGATGCGGTGATCGTAGGACAGCGCCAGGTACATCATCGGCGCGATCACGACCTGGCCGTTCTGGGCGATCGGGCGCTCCTTGATGGCGTGCATGCCGAGGATGGCGCTCTGCGGCGGGTTGATGATCGGGGTCGACAGCAGCGAACCGAAGGTGCCGCCGTTGGTCACGGTGAAGGTGCCGCCCTGCAGTTCTTCCAGGCTCAGCTTGCCGTCACGGGCCTTCTTGGCGTAGTCGGCGATGGTCTTTTCGATGTCGGCGAACGACATGCGCTCGACGTTGCGCAGCACCGGCGTGACCAGGCCCTTCTCGGTCGACACGGCGATCGAGATGTCCGAGTAGCCGTGATAGATGATGTCGTCGCCGTCGATGGAGGCATTGACCAGCGGGAAGCGCTGCAGCGCGTTGGCGGCGGCCTTCACGAAGAAGCTCATGAAGCCGAGCTTGATGCCGTGTGCCTTGACGAACTCGTCCTGCAGTTCCTTGCGCGCCGCCGACACCTTGGACAGGTCGACTTCGTTGAAGGTGGTCAGCATGGCGGTGGAGTTCTTCGACTCCATCAGGCGCTCGGCGATGCGCTTGCGGATGCGGGTCATCGGCACGCGTTCTTCCGGACGTGCGCCACCGGCCTTGCCGGCGCCGCCGTTGCGGGCGAAGTTGACGATGTCTTCCTTGGTGACGGCGCCACGACGGCCGGTGCCGTCGACGTCGGCCGGGTTCACGCCTTCGGTGATGGCGGTGAAGCGGGCGCCCGGCGGCAGCGCGTCGGCAGCCGACTTGGCAGCCGGGGCCGGGGCAGCGGCGGCGGCCGGAGCAGCAGCGGCCGGAGCGGCCTCAGCCTTCTTCTCTTCGGCAGCCGGGGCCGGTGCAGCAGCCACGGCGCCTTCTTCGATGATCGCCACGACCTGGCTGGAAGTGACGGTGTCGCCTTCCTTGAACTTGATTTCCTTGATCACGCCATCGACCGGCGACGGCACTTCCAGGACGACCTTGTCGGTTTCCAGGTCAAGCAGGTTTTCGTCGCGCTTGACGGCGTCGCCCACCTTCTTGTGCCAGGTGGCGATGGTGCCGTCGGCGACGGATTCGGGCAGTACCGGGGCTTTGACTTCGGTGGCCATGCGGGAGCTTCCTGGTTTGTCTTCTAAATAGGGGGAGAGTTATTCAGCGAACGAGTCGTTGAACGGGTTGACCAGTGCATCGGCGACCAGCTGCTGCTGTTCGCGGACATGGTCAGCCATGTGACCGGCAGCCGGCGAAGCCGAACGTGCGCGACCGGCGTAGTGCAGGCTCTGGCCATCGGCCAGGCAGAACTGCAGGTGGTGGCGGATCTGGTACCACGCGCCCTGGTTCTGCGGTTCTTCCTGCGTCCACACCACGTCGGTGGCCTTGCCGTACTTCTTCAGTTCGGCAGCCAGCAGCGCACGCGGGAACGGGTACAGCTGCTCCACGCGGATGATCGCCACGTCGTCCTGGCCACGCTTGGTCTGGTCTTCCAGCAGGTCGTAGTAGACCTTGCCCGAGCACAGCACCACGCGCTTGACCTTCTTGGCATCTGCATTGGCATCGCCGATCAGGTGCTGGAACTCGCCATTGGCCAGCTCGTCCAGGGTCGACACGGCCAGCTTGTGGCGCAGCAGCGACTTGGGCGACATCACCACCAGCGGCTTGCGGGTGGTCAGGTGCTGCTGGCGACGCAGCATGTGGAAGGCCTGCGCCGGGGTCGACGGCACCACCACCAGCATGTTCTCCAGCGCGCACAGCTGCAGGAAGCGCTCCAGGCGCGCCGAGCTGTGTTCCGGGCCCTGACCTTCATAGCCATGCGGCAGCAGCAGGGTCAGGCCGGAGATGCGGCCCCACTTTGCTTCGCCGGCGGCGATGAACTGATCGATCACCACCTGGGCGCCGTTGGCGAAGTCGCCGAACTGGCCTTCCCAGATGCACAGGGTGTTCGGATCGGTGGTCGAGAAACCGTACTCGTAGGCCATCACTGCTTCTTCGCTGAGCAGCGAATCGATGACGGTGGCCTTCTCCGGAGAATCCACCAGCTGCCGCAGCGGCAGGTAGTAGTTGTCGGTCTTCTGGTCGTGCAGGATCGCGTGGCGGTGGGTGAACGTGCCGCGGCCGACGTCCTGGCCGACCAGGCGCAGCGCACTGCCTTCATCCAGCAGGGTGGCGTAGGCCAGGTTCTCGGCAAAGCCCCAGTCGCCCGGGATCTCGCCGGCAGCCATCTTGCGGCGGTCGTCGTACACCTTGGACACGCGCGAGTGCAGCTGCACTTCTTCGGGCACGGTGTTGATCAGCTTGGCCAGCGCGACCAGCTTGTCCTTGTCGACCTTCGTCGACACCGGATCGGACAGCTTGCCTTCCAGCAGCTTCGGCCAATCAACGAACAGCGGGCTGGTCGGCGGGGTCTTTTCGACCTTGGCCAGCTCGGTGGTCACTTCACCGGCATCGAGCTTTTCGCGGTACGCATCGACCATCGCCTTGCCGGCGCCGGCGGCGATCACGCCCGCCTTCTCCAGTTGTTCGGCGTACATCTCGCGGGTGGTGGCGTGCTTGCGGATCACCTGGTACATCAGCGGCTGGGTGATCGCCGGCTCGTCGGCCTCGTTGTGGCCCCAACGGCGGTAGCACATCAGGTCGATGACCACGTCCTTGGCGAACTTCTGGCGGAACTCGAACGCCAGCTGCGCGGCGAACACCACAGCTTCCGGATCATCGCCGTTCACGTGCAGCACCGGGGCGGCGATCATCTTCGCCACGTCGGTGGCATAGCGCGTGGAGCGCGTGTCCTGCGGATTGGAGGTGGTGAAGCCGACCTGGTTGTTGACCACGATGTGCACGGTGCCGCCAACGGCGAAGCCGCGGGCCTGCGACATCTGGAACAGCTCCATGACCACGCCCTGGCCGGAGAAGGCCGCGTCGCCGTGGATCAGGATCGGCATCACCTGCTTGCGTGCGGTGTCCTTGCGGCGTTCCTGGCGCGAACGCACCGAGCCGGCAACCACCGGATCGGCGATTTCCAGGTGCGACGGGTTGAATGCCAGGGCCAGATGCACCGGGCCACCCTCGGTGGCCACGTCGGCGGAGAAGCCCATGTGGTACTTCACATCGCCGGCCGAGGCGTGCTCGTCGTGCTCGAACTTGCCTTCGAATTCGTCGAACAGCTTGCGCGGGTTCTTGCCGAGGGTGTTGACCAGCACGTTCAGGCGGCCGCGGTGGGCCATGCCGATCACCACGTCCTTGACGCCATCCTTGCCGGCGCTGCGGATGATGGTGTCCATCATCGGGATCAGCGAGTCGCCGCCTTCCAGCGAGAAGCGCTTCTGGCCGACGTACTTGGTGTGCAGGTAGCGCTCGAGGCCTTCGGCGGCGGTCAGGCGCTCCAGCGTGCGGCGCTGGGTGTCAGCGTCCAGCTGGTAGTTGCCACCGGCCAGTTCCAGCTTCTTGTAGATCCACTGGCGCTGCTCGACCTCGGAGATGTGCATGAACTCCGCACCGATCGAACCGGTGTAGGTCGCCTTCAGGCGCGCCAGCAGGTCACGCAGCTTCATGCGCGGCTGGCCACCCACGCCGCCGGTGCTGAACTCGCTGTTGAGGTCAGCATCGGACAGGTTGTGGAAGGGCAGGCCGAGGTCCGGGGTGTTGACCGGAGAGGCCAGGCCCAGCGGGTCCAGGCGGGCGTCCAGATGACCACGCGAACGGTAGGCGGTGATCAGACGACCGACATTGCGCTCGCGCTCATCGCCTGCACCGGTGCCGGTGCCTGCTTTCAGCGCATCCTTGGCCGCGTCCGCGATGTGGGAAATGACGGCCGAGTGCGGAATGTCGCCCGCTTCGCGGCCCTTGAAGCCGTCGAAGTAGGTTTTCCATTTGGGATCGACACTATCCGGGGAGACCAGGTACTGCTCGTACAGGTCCTCGACATAGGAGGCGTTGCCGCCGGCGAGTTGCGAAGATTGCGCAAACTGCTTCAGTTGATTGTCCACGATGGAGGGTGCTGATTCGCTTTGTGGGGTATGGCTTCAGAAGGACCCGGCACGAAGATGAATAGCCATGCACGGGCGCGTTCAAACGGCCAAATTGTACCCCCATCCGGACACGAAGGGGCAGCGACGAGGGCATCGGGCGTCCCCCGGTGTCGGTCCCAGACAGGTTGAGCGCACCGGTCGCGGTCAGATGCCGAGTGCCCGCAATTCGCTGCATTCGCGCGAACGGTCCCAGACACGCTGCAATTGCTGCTCGAACGGCTGCGAACGTGCCGGCAGCGCGATTGCCGATTCGCCGTCGAGGCGATGGCCGATGAGACGAAAGTAGAAGTCGCCTGCATCGTTGAGCAGGCAGGCCGAGGCCAGGGCGCGATCGATGGGGTCTGCGACCTCGCGGAACTGGATCACACTGGGCAGGCGCTGGAACAGCGCCAGCAGCGGCGCACCGGCGCTGGCGATGGCTGCGGCGTCATGCACGATCACCCGCAGCTGCTTGTCGTGGCGGGCGGTGACGAAGCGGCGCAGGGCTGCCTGTACCGGTGGCGCGTCCAGCAGGCCGGGGTCCAGCTGCCGGCTGTGCAGCCACAAGCGACGGCGGGCGCGGTGGATGATCGCCGTGGTGATCGCCACCGCTTCAGCGCGGCTGTCGATGGCGGAAACGGCCTGCAGCCGGCGCCGCATCTGCTGGTGGCCAATGCCGGCCTCTTCGAATTCGGGGCCTTCCGGAAGGAAGCCCTGGCGGGCGTAGAAGTCGCGTGCCGGCAGCTGCGCATGCAGGTGCAGCTCGGCCAGGCCGAGCTGGCGCCCGGCCTGCACCAGTGCCTCAAGCAGGGCCTCGCCAATGCCGTGGCCGCGATACGCCGCCAGCACCGCCATGCGGCCGATGCGGCCATCCGGCGCCAGCCGCCCGGTGCCGACCGGATGCCCGTCGGCATCCAGCGCCAGCACGTGGGCACAGACCGGGTCCAGGGCATCGCGCTCCAGGGCGGCGTCGATGCCCTGTTCCTGCACGAACACCCGCTGGCGCACGTCGTGGATGGCGACGTGGGCCTCGGCGTGACTGACCTGCTGGACCCGCAGCGGGCTCATGGCTCAGCCGCGGCCGGCGTCGCTGTCGTCTTCGTCGTGGTCATCGAAGTTGACGATCACTTCAATACCGTCGTCGTGCACGGTCACCAGATGGACGTCATCGGACATCGAGTCAGCCTCGATCACCTCGACCTGCTCGTGGCCCTCGATCACTTCACCCAGCACCTCTTCCTCCTCGTCGGCGTACACCTCGTTCGGATCGATCAGCTGGAACACGCCGCCGACCAGCAACTGCTGGACCACCGCACGGCCCTTGTCGGACAGGCCGCGGTAGGCGGCGGCGTCGAGCTGCTCGGCACCTGCCAGGCGCTGCGCGTCCTTGACCGGCAGGGCGAAGTCCTGGCCACTGACATACAGGCTGGCACCGCGCTTGGCCCGGCGCCAGGCCAGGCGCGCCCACGGGTGGCGCTGCAGCAGCAGGCCCGGCTGCAGGGCCTCGAGCACTTCTTCCTGTGGCGGCGCGGCCTGGTGGGCCATCACCTCGCCGGCGGCGCGGTAGGTGGTGATGAAGCGGCCGAACCAGTCACCCAGCTTGTCCGGATCGTTCATGCGGATGGCGTTGAGCGCGGTGATCACCCGCGCCATCGCCACGGTGTCGATCTCGTTCGGGTCGGCCGGTGCCTTCAGGTCGGCGTCCTGGTAGCGGATGTTCTCGTCGGCGTCGGCGATCAACGTGTCCAGATAGTCACTGATCAGCTCGGCCGAAGACGGTGCGCGCATGCCGAACGAGAACGTCAGGCACGGGTCTTCGGCAACGCCGTGATGCGGCACGTTCGGCGGCAGGTACAGCATGTCGCCCGGCGCCAGCACCCAGTCGTGGGTCGGCTTGAACACTTCCAGCAGCTTCAGTTCCACGTCGGGGCGGAAGCCCAGCGGCGGGCGCTTGCCCTTGATCGATTCACTGGCATCGATCTGCCAGCGGCGGTGGCCGTGGGCCTGCAGCAGGAACACGTCGTACTGGTCGACATGGGCACCGACCGAGCCACCGGTAGCGGCGAAGCTGATCATCACATCGTCCATGCGCCAGCGCGGCAGGAAGCTGAAGTGTTCGATCAGGGCGCGCACGTCCTTGTCCCATTTGTCCACGTCCTGCACCAGCAGGGTCCAGTCGTGGTCGGGCAGGGCGGGGAAGATGTCTTCCTGGAACGGGCCGCTGCGCACGCGCCAGCTGTCCTGGGCCTTGTCGTGCTCGATCAGGCGGGCCAGCACGCCCTCTTCGCAGGCCAGGCCGGCCAGGTCTTCCGGCTGTACCGGGGTCTGGAAATCCGGGAAGGCATTGCGGATCAGCAGCGGGCGCTTCTGCCAGAAGTCACGCAGGAAGGTGGCCGGTGCCATGCCCAGCGGCTGGCCGCGGCGGGCGGTGACTTCGATCAGGGGGGAGGAGGACTTGCGGGCGGCCATGGGGGAGTTCCTTGCAGCGGAAAGCGGGAGGGGCGGCGTGGCGGGCCGCCAAGGGCTCCATTGTCCGACGTTCGATGGGATTGCGCACGTGTGCTGGTTTGTCGCGGGGTCCGGCCAACGGCTGAGCCCCTCGTGGCGGGGTAGCGCTGAAGGCAAAAGCCGAAGCCGGGATTGGCCGGGCGGGTGGGCTGCGCGGGGGACGCTGCAAGTACGTCCCTGTAAGCTTGGCCGCCGCATCCATGCGGCGGACACCCCCGCGCAGCCCACCCGCCCGGCCTCTGACAGTTTCCTGGGTGGCCCGCCACGGAATGGAAGAAGAAAATCAAAGGCAACAGCGGGTCGCGCGCTGCGCTTGCTTCGCCCTGCCTGCGCCATAAACAAAGAGGGACGCGGCGAAGCCGCGTCCCTCTCTCAATTCCGTCCCGACAACCCAACGCTCTTCGATCCGTCACCGGGAATCTGTCAGAGGTGGGGCGGGATGGGCCAGCGGGACCGTTGGCGCCATGGATGGCGCCATCGAGCCCCCATGGATGGGTTCACGGCGTGTCCCGCTGGCCCATCCCGACCCGCCCAGCTAGCAGTAATCCAGAGCCGCTTTTGACGTTGCTGTTGCCGTTGCTTTTGCCTGCCGCAGGCAGCGCACGCGGCCGCCGCCGCAAGGAAAATCCTTAAATCTTCTTCGCCAGCGACTCGGCCAGGCCGGTGTAGCTGCCCGGGGTCATCTCCAGCAGGCGCTGCTTGGCATCGGCCGGCAGTTCCAGCCCCTGCACGAAGGTGCGCATCGACTCGGCCGTGATGCCCTGGCCACGGGTGAGCGCCTTCAGCTGCTCGTACGGGTTCGGCAGCCCGTGGCGGCGCATCACCGTCTGCACGGCCTCGGCCAGCACTTCCCACGCCGCATCCAGATCGGCGTCCAGGCGCTGCGGGTTCACTTCCAGCTTGCCCAGGCCCTTGGCCAGCGAATCCAGCGCCACCTGGCTGTGACCGAACGCGGTGCCCAGCGCGCGCAGCACGGTGGAATCGGTCAGGTCACGCTGCCAGCGGCTGATCGGCAGCTTCGCGCTGAAATGCTCGAACAGCGCGTTGGCGATGCCAAAGTTGCCTTCGGCGTTCTCGAAATCGATCGGGTTGACCTTGTGCGGCATCGTCGACGAACCGACTTCGCCTTCCTTCAGGCGCTGCTTGAAATAGCCCAGCGAGACGTAGCCCCAGATGTCGCGGGCCAGGTCGATCAGGATGATGTTGGCGCGGCGGGCGGCATCACCGATCTCGGCGATGTTGTCGTGCGGTTCGATCTGGGTGGTGTACGGGTTGAACACCAGGCCCAGCCCGGTCACGAAGCGCTCGGCGAAGGCCGGCCAGTCCACATCCGGGTAGCTGGCGATGTGCGCGTTGTAGTTGCCGACGGCGCCGTTGATCTTGCCGGTCAGTTCAACCGCGGCGATCTGCCGGCGCTGGCGCTCCAGGCGGGCGACCACGTTGGCCAGCTCCTTGCCCAGCGTGGTCGGCGAGGCGGTCTGGCCGTGGGTGCGCGACAGCATCGGCTGGCCGGCCTGGGCATGGGCCAGCGTGCGCAGTGCAGTGGCGATGCCGTCCAGGGTCGGCAGCAGCACCTCGCGACGGGCCTGTTCCAGCATCAGGCCGTAGCTGAGGTTGTTGATGTCTTCGCTGGTGCAGGCGAAATGCACGAACTCCAGCGCCGGCGCCAGCTCGGCATCGTCCTTCAGCTGTTCCTTGATGAAGTACTCCACCGCCTTGACGTCATGGTTGGTGGTGCGCTCGATCTCCTTCACGCGCGCGGCCTGGGCCGGGCTGAAGCCGCTGGCCAGTGCACGCAGGCGGACGATGGCAGCGTCGGAGAACGCGGCCAGCTCGACGATGCCCGGCTCGGCGGCCAGGGCCAACAGCCACTCCACTTCGACCGTGACACGGGCCTTGATCAGGCCGTACTCGGAGAAGATCGGGCGCAGGGCGTCGACCTTGCCGGCATAGCGGCCATCGAGCGGGGACAGGGCGAGCAGGGCGGATTCGGACATGTCGGCAGGGCTGGGACGAGCGGCGGGGGCCATATTCTACGACGTGCCGGTGAGGTAGTGCCGGCCGCTGGCCGGCAACCCATGGAATCGCGGACCCCGCGGGGACGCCGGCCAGCGGCCAGCACTACCGAGCATCGGACAAGGGAGTATCGTTGTCGCAGCCGCCAGCCCGGGAAGCGACACCCTGCCAGCCGCCGCTTTCCTTTCCCCAACTGAAGTAGTGCGGAGTTGATGCAATGAGCAAAGCTGCAAGCAAGCGTGCCCCCAAGGGGTTCCGGATCGAGCACGACAGCATGGGCGAGCTGCAGGTGCCTGCCGACGCCCTGTGGGGCGCGCAGACCCAGCGCGCTGTACAGAATTTCCCGGTGTCGGGCCAGCGCATGCCGCGCGGTTTCATCCGTGCGCTGGGCCTGGTCAAGGGCGCTGCCGCCGGCGTCAATGCCGAGCTGGGCCACCTGCCGAAGACCGTGGCCAAGGCCATCCAGTCTGCCGCGGCTGAAGTGGCGGACGGCACGTGGGACGCGCAGTTCCCGATCGACGTCTACCAGACCGGCTCGGGCACGTCCTCGAACATGAATGCCAACGAGGTCATCGCCACCCTCGCCAATCGCGCCGGCAAGGCCGGCAAGGCCACGGTGCACCCGAACGATCACGTCAACCAGGGGCAGAGCTCCAACGATGTGATTCCGACTGCGCTGCGCGTGTCGGCCGTGCTGGCCACCCATGAGCAGCTGCTGCCGGCGCTGGTGCACCTGCGCAGGACGCTGGACAAGAAGGGCCGCAGCCTGCGCAAGGTGGTCAAGACCGGCCGCACCCACCTGATGGACGCGATGCCGTTGACCTTCGAACAGGAATTCGGTGCATGGTCGGCGCAGCTGGCCTCGGCGCAGGAGCGCATCGAGGACAGCCTCAAGCGCGTGCGCCGCCTGCCGCTCGGCGGTACCGCCATCGGCACCGGCATCAATGCCGACCCGCGCTTTGGTGCACAGGTTGCCAAGGCGCTGAAGCAGCAGACCGGCTTCAAGTTCGACAGCGCAGAGAACAAGTTCGAAGGCCTGGCCGCGCAGGACGATGCAGTGGAGCTGTCGGGCCAGCTCAATGCGCTGGCGGTAGCCCTGATCAAGATCGCCAACGACCTGCGCTGGATGAACGCCGGCCCGCTGGCGGGCCTGGGCGAGATTGAACTGCCGGCACTGCAGCCGGGGTCCTCGATCATGCCGGGCAAGGTCAATCCGGTGATCCCGGAGGCGACGGTGATGGCCTGCGCGCAGGTGATCGGCCACCACACGGCGATCACCGTGGCCGGCCAGACCGGCAACTTCCAGCTCAACGTGACGCTGCCGCTGATCGCGGTGAACCTGCTCGATGGCATCGGCCTGCTGGCCAATGTGTCGACCCTGCTGGCCGACAGCGCCATCGCCGGCCTGAAGGTGCGCGAGGACCGTGTGGCCGAGGCGCTGGCGCGCAATCCGATCCTGGTGACCGCGCTGAACCCGATCATCGGTTACGAGAAGGCCGCAGCGATTGCCAAGCGCGCCTACAAGGAGCAGCGCCCGGTGCTGGACGTGGCGCTGGAAGACAGCGGCCTGGCCGAAGCCGAGCTGCGCCGCCTGCTGGATCCGGCCGCGTTGACGGCCGGTGGCATCCAGGCCGGTGGCGGTGGTGCCGGCGGCTGATCGAGCGGTGTGCGGGCCGAGGTCCGCAGCCACCAAAGGCGAGAAGGAAGAACGCCGCCCGGGAGGGCGGCGTTGTTTGTTTCAGCGACGGTCGGCGACGATGTTGCCGAAGGTCTCGGTGTAGTCCTTGAACTCGGGAATGGTCTGCACCAGGTCCGGCGGAATCACCTGCATACCCTCCGGCGGCACGATCTTCACCGGCTGCATGTTGGGGTCGGCCGGTGCGGCCACCAGCGTGTTCTGGCGCAGCACCTGCAGCTTGCCGAACATCGTCTGCAGCATCTGTTTCTGTTCGGCGTTGAGCGGGATCAGGATCTCGTCGATCTTCATCTGCCCGTCCGGCAGGATGATGATGTTCGGTGCCGGCTGGCGGCGAACGGTCACGATGCTCTCGCTGACCGAGATCTTGGGTTTGCCACGCTCGGCGCGGTGGTTGCGGTAGTCCTGGTCACAGCCGACCAGGCCCAGGCAGAGCAGGGCGGCCAGCAGCAGAAACAGCTTTTTCATGGCGGTTCGATGAAGTGCATCCGGGGCTGCCATTGTAAGCCCGCCGGGGCGCAGCGGCCGGCAACGCAGGTGCGCGGCCGGCCGGGTGCGCTGATCTGTCACAGGGGTCAGCGGTTGACGACGGTGTCCTTGCCGCAGTCGTCCACATCGCTCTGGTCCATCGTGGCATAGGGCTTGAACGCCGGCAGCGAGGCAGCCAGGGCCTGCTGGCTGGCCAGCATGGCCGGCATGCGGTCGCAGATGCGCTTGGCCTGCGCTTCGATCTTGGCGGCCTCGGCGTTGATCCGTTTCTCGATGCCTTCGCTGTCACCGCTGAAGATGCCCTTGAGTGCTTCACCGGCGGCATTGGCGCCGAGCTTGGCGCCTGCCAGGCCGACATCCATGCCGTCCATCGCCACCGCCACCACGTGGCCGCGGTAATCAAGCAGCTGGCGACGCTGGCCATCGTCCAGCGCCACCTGCTTGCCACCGATCAGCAGCTGTCCCTGCGGGGTGATCTCCGCGCGCGGCTGGTTGTCGGCCGAGATCTTGATGTTGCCTTCGGCGATTTCCTTGCGGGCGTCATCCATCGCTTCCTTGACGGTCTGGCCGACGCCGCCCGCGGTCTCGGCCACCGCCTTGCCGGCGGTCTTGTCGGGGCTGGACGTGTCGCCACAGGCGATCAACGGCAGGCACAGCAGGGCAGCAGGCAGCAGGCGCAGCAGGTTCATGGCATTCCCCTCGAATCGGATGGTTGGGCGTTACTTGCCGCGCGGCAGGGTGATGGTGCCGGACACGTTGCGATGCTGGACATCGCCGCTGCCGCTGTGCTCGACGGTGAGGTTGCCGCGCACGCCGTCGACATCGATGTCGCCCGAGCCGTGGCTGCGCACGCGGACGTTGCCGCCGACCTGCTCGATATCGACGTTGCCGGAGCCGACCACGCCGACCTCGACGTTGCCCTGCACTTGCTTGAAGCCGATGTCGCCCGAACCGACGGTATCCAGCCGTGCGTTGCCACGCACGTCGGTCACCTTCAGGTCACCGGAGCCGACGGTGCCGACGCTGGCATCACCGCCGATGTTGCGGGCGTTGACGTCGCCCGAACCCAGCGAGAGCAGGTTGAACGATGCGGCACCATCGACGTCCAGGTCGCCCGAACCCACGGCGGCATGCACGCTGCCACGGGTGCCGCGGGCGATGCCATCACCGGAGCCCACGTCCATGCTCAGCGACTGCGCGTTCTCGATGCTGCCATCGCCCGAGCCGATCTTGAACTGCAGCGGCAGGTTGTCCGGCACGCTGCCACGGATGTCCAGCCAGGCGTAGCTGTTACCCATCGACAGCGCGTCGCGGCTGTCGCGGCGCAGGCTCACCACCAGCTTGTCGCCCACGCGGCGCTGGTCCAGCACCAGCTGGTCCAGCCAGTCCTTGTTGGACGCGCACGCGCGGCCTTCGAGCTGGCCGCCACCCGCGCTGGCAACCACCTTCAGGTCATGCTGGTTGATCTCGAACACCACCGCTTTGGCACCGGCCGCGTCGATCTTCAACGCGCGCGGCGCGGAGAACTTGCAGTTCGGTGCATCGGCGGCCAGCGCCGACAGCGGCAACAGCAACAGTGCAGTACAGGCAATCAAGGAACGCATGGGTGGTGCCTCCAGGTTGACGATCAGATTTCGCCAGCGCGCTTGCGCAGGCGGATGGCGATGAAGATGAAGGCCACGCCGAAGGCCGCGCCGATCCACAGGTCGGGCATCGCCAGCGACTTGAGCTGGGCAGAGGGCGCCATCAGCGCCACGATCGAGTCCAGATCCTGCCTGGATTCACCGCCACCGGCGCGGTACAGCAGATCCATTCCCGGCATCGCACCCAGCAGCAGACGGCCGACGATGTGTTGCCAGAACCAGCCGGTGGTCAGGTCGAACAGGTGCATCAGCTTGGTGGTGCTGACGATGATGCCGGCGAACAGCGGCAGCATCACCGCCCAAAGGAACGGCTTGCTCCGTGCCCAGGCCGAGCACAGCAGCAGCCAGCCCGCAGTGGGCAGCGCCCACAGGGCGTACACCGGGATGGACACGAACATGCCCATGACCAGGCTCATCGGATTGGCAGGTCCCACGATCAACTGCATCGCATCGCCGCCGTGGGAGACCACCACCAGGCACAGTATCAGCATGAAAACGAGCAGGGTCAGGCTGGACGCGATGATGGCGATGAGCGGTGCGACGATCAGTGCACTGAGTACCTTGGACAGCACGGTCTGGGTGTCCGACAGCGGCAGCGACTTCCAGAACAGGATGCTGCGGTCGCGGCGATCGTCATACAGGGCGCCCAGGCAATAGAAGAACACCACAAAGGCAAGCACGATCAGTGGCCAGGACGAGGTCAATACCATCGCCAGGTCCAGGCCGTTGCCCAGGTCGGCCATGTCCTTGGCGCTGATGTCGCGGGTCAGCACGGCCAGATCCAGGCCGTTGATGTTCACGCTCTCGCCGTCGATGTGCAGGCCGCCGTCGCGGGCGGCACGATGCAGGGCGAACAGGCCCAGGCCGATACCGATGCCGCTCATCAGCAGCGAGACGATGCCGGCGATCACCGGGGCGTACAGGAAACCACCGCGGTTTTCCCAGTATTCGCGCTTGAGCAGCCAGCGCAGGGTGCCTGCGGGACTGACAGGATGGTTGACGGCATTCATGCGTAGGTCCCCTTCATGACAGCGACGAACAGATCGGCAAGGCCGGCGTTGCGGGTTTCACCCAGGCTGGCCAGCTGGCTGCGTGGCACCCCGTCGAACAGCAGGACGGTCTTGCCGAAGGCCTGGCTGCGCTCGTCGATCGGCTTCAGTGCGCGGGCGGTTTCAAGCTGGTCGGCACCGACCAGCAGTTCGGTATAGCGGTCGCCGACTTCGTCCATTTCCGCATTGAGGACGATGCGACCATCGCGGATGAACATCACGTCGGTGAGGATGTGCTCGATCTCTTCCACCTGGTGGGTGGTGACGATGATCGTCTTCTGCTCGTCGAAGTAGTCTTCCAGCAGGCGCTGGTAGAACTCCTTGCGGTACAGGATGTCCAGGCCGAGCGTGGGTTCGTCCAGCACCAGCACCTTGGCGTCGATGGCCATCACCAGGGCCAGGTGCAGCTGCACGATCATGCCCTTGGACAGTTCACGCACGCGCTGCTTCGGCTGCAGCTTGGTGTTGGCCAGGAAGCGTTCGCAACGGGCGCGATCGAAGCGGGGGTGCACGCCGGCGACGAAGTCGATGGCCTCACGCACCTTCAGCCAGCGCGGCAGCACGGCGACATCGGCGATGAAGCAGATGTCGTTCATCAGATCGTCGCGGTGCACGCGCGGGTCGCGGCCGAGCACGCTCAGCTCGCCTTCCACCGAGGTCAGGCCGAGCACCGCCTTCAGCGCGGTGGTCTTGCCGGCACCATTGGGGCCGATCAGGCCGATGATGCGGCCTGCCGGAATGGAGAAGCTGGCGTTGTCGAGCGCGAGCGTGTTCTTGTAAGCCTTGCGAAGGCCACGGGCGGTAATGACAGCGTCGCTTGGCACAGCGGTAGTGGGACTGGCATTCATCAGAATTTCCCCTGGGGCAACAATTCGTCGAGACTCAGGCCCAGTCGCTGGATGCGTTCCAGTACGGCCGGCCATTCTTCATTGAGGAAGCGTTCGCGCTCGCTGCTGCGCAGCTGCGTGGCCGCCTGTTCGGTCATGAACATGCCCAGCCCGCGGCGCTTCTCGACCAGGCCTTCGTCGGCCAGCTCCTGGTAGGCGCGCGAAACGGTGATGGGGTTGAGCTGGTAATCGGCGGCCACCTGGCGCACCGAAGGAAGGGCATCGCCCGGCTTGAGGATTCCGTCAAGCATCATCGCGATCACGCGTTCCTTCAGCTGGCGGTAGATGGGAGCGCCGTCGCTCCACTGGATGTCGCTCATATTCAGCTCCGTGGGGTCAGCGGCTGTGCGAACGAGAAATACGGCATGGACAGGGAGCTGTGCAGCCGACGCGGGGGGGAGGGGGAGGGAGCGGCATTCCCTGCCGTGGGTGCTGCTGCGTCCTGCGTACCGTCTCCGGAGAGGGCGGGGGAGGACGCGGCCGGCGGTGCCGGCATGGCCAGCCAGACCAGCACGAACAGGGTTGATACCGCGGTGACCGCGGGGGCGGCAAGGCTGCGACGCATCCGGCTGTTCATGGTTCCCCCTGTCTCAGGTGACTGGTGTTGTATGCAACTATAACACCGGCACGCCTGTGTGCAAGTCCTGCCCCCACCCAACTGATGGCAGGGGTGGTCATGGCGCTGCAATATTCGTTCAACCGCTTGATATGCATCGAAAAAATGAAACTGCGGAGGCGCGTTTTCTGTCGGCCTCCCATTCAGCCATGTCCATGCTATGTCATCAGCTGAGGGCTGAGGCGCGTTGCCAGCGACTCCCGCCACGCCGTGCAAAGCGCGACAGCGCGTGCGCTCCAGAGGCATGCAGACCCCGGTGCTATAGTTCGGCCGATTCCCGGCCGGTCACGGCCGGACCCCTGGAACGGCTACCGCGGAACGTCTCCCATGCCTTTGTCGCCTGCCTCCTCGCGCCGCCTTCGCGGCCTGTCCCTGTTGACCCTGCTGGCCACTGGCCTGGCCACTTCGGCCGGGGCGTTTGCCGCCGATCTGCTGGATCTGTCGTATCGGCCGCTGGCGGGCAAGCAGCAGGTCAACCTGCAGCAGCGCTACCACGGTCAAGTGCTGCTCGTGGTCAATACCGCCAGCAAGTGCGGCTATACCCCCCAGTACGAAGGCCTCGAAGCGTTGCAGAAGCAGTACGCCGGCAAGGGGTTTGCGGTGCTCGGCTTCCCGTCCAACGATTTCAAGGGGCAGGAACCTGGTGATGAAAAGCAGATCCAGGATTTCTGCACGCTTACTTATGGCGTGAAGTTCCCGATGTTCGAAAAGGTGCACGTGACCGGCGCGCAGGCCACGCCGCTGTATCAGCGCTTGACCGCCGCCACCGGCGTGGCGCCGGCCTGGAATTTCCACAAGTATCTGGTCGGGCGCGATGGCACGGTCATTGCCCAGTTCGCCAGCAAGGTCACTCCGGATGATCCGCAGCTGAAAGCAGCCATCGACAAGGCGCTTGCAGCACCAGCTGTACATTGAACGCCGGCACGGATGCCTCGACATCGACGGCATGCGTGCGACAATACGTGTTTTCGCGCCGACGTCGGCGTCCAGTCACTTCCAGGAATGCAGCGAATGAAAATGGGAATGCGCGGCGCCGCGGCGTCGGTTCTGATTCTGGCGATGGGCACCTCCGGTGTCGCCCTGTCGCAACAACCGGCCGCTCCCTCGGCCGCCAAGGAGACCGCACCCTTGAATTCCCCCAAGCAGAAGCTCGGCTACGCCATTGGTCTGGATGTGGCCAAGTCGTTCGCGCCGATCGCCGATGAAATCGATGCAGCCGCGCTGCGCACTGCCGTGGAGCGTTCCTTCGAAGGCCTGCAGCCGCAGATCACCCAGGAACAGGCCAAGGCGACCGATGCCGCCCTGCGCCAGGTGGTGATGGCCCGCAGCGGCCAGCAGGTGCCGGGCGTCGCGCCGGGCTCGCAGCCGGCGAAGGTTGATCGGGTCAAGGTCGCGCAGATGATCGGTGCTTATTCGGTGGGTCCGTCGCTGGCACAGCTGAAGGACGATATCGATACCGCCTCGCTGTTTGACGCGATCAACACTGGCCTGAGCAAGGGCCAGCCGAAGATGAGCGAAGCCGATGCCACTGCCACCATCCAGTCGTTCATGGGTGCCAAGCAGGCCGAGATGCAGGCAAAGGCCGCACAGGCAGCGCAGACCAACCGTCAGGAAGGCAACGCGTTCCTGGCCAAGAACAAGACCCAGCCGGGCGTGGTGACCACCCCGTCGGGCCTGCAGTACCAGGTGATCCGTCCGGGCAGTGGCGAGCGTCCGTTGCCCTCCAGCAAGGTGCGCGTGAACTACGAAGGCAAGCTGCTCAACGGCACGGTGTTCGACAGTTCCGCGGGCCGTGGCCCGGCCGAATTCGGTCTGGACCAGGTCATCAAGGGCTGGACCGAGGGCGTGGCCCTGATGCCGGTCGGCTCGAAGTACCGCTTCTGGATCCCGGGTGAACTGGCATACGGCGAGAACGGCACCCCGGGTGGTCCGATCGGTCCGAACTCCACCCTGACCTTCGACGTCGAGCTGCTGGGCGTTCTGCCGTAAGCCAACACGGAGTCAGCACGGATATGCGCGTTGCGATTTTTGGTACCGGCTACGTAGGTCTGGTGACCGGCACCTGCCTGGCCGACGTTGGCCACCAGGTGGTCTGCGTCGATATCGACCAAGCCAAGGTGGATGGCCTCAACCGGGGCATCATCCCGATCTACGAGCCCGGCCTGGAGCCGATGGTGAAGGCCAACCACGCCGCGTCGCGGTTGGTGTTCACCACCGACGCGGCGACCGCCATCGGCCACGGCCAGGTGGTGTTCATCGCCGTGGGCACGCCGCCGGACGAGGATGGCAGCGCGGACCTGCAGTACGTGCTGGCCGTGGCCCGCACCATCGGCCGGTACATCTCGGTGCCGACCGTGGTGGTCAACAAGTCGACGGTGCCGGTGGGCACCGCCGACAAGGTGCGTGCGGCCATTGCCGAGGAGCTGGCAGCGCGTGGAGCGGATATCGCCTTCGATGTGGTGTCCAACCCCGAATTCCTGAAGGAAGGCGACGCCGTTGCCGACTGCATGCGGCCTGACCGCATCATCATCGGTGCGACCAGCGCCGAGTCGGTCGCCGTGATGCGTCGCCTGTACGCACCGTTCAATCGCAACCACGATCGCGTGGTGGAGATGGATGTGCGTTCGGCCGAGCTGACCAAGTACGCCGCCAATGCAATGCTGGCAACCAAGATTTCGTTCATGAATGAAATCGCCAACATCGCCGAGCGCGTCGGAGCAGACGTCGAGCAGGTCCGCCAGGGCATCGGTTCGGATCCGCGTATCGGCTGGCACTTCATCTATCCGGGTGCCGGTTATGGCGGTTCGTGCTTCCCCAAGGACGTGCAGGCACTGGCGCGCACCGCGCAGCAGGCCGGCCTGGAGCCGAAGCTGCTGAACGCGGTGGAGGCGGTCAATGAATCGCAGAAGGGGCACCTGTTTGCCTTGATCCAGCGCCACTACGACAAGGGCGAAGACGAAGGCGTGCGCGGCAGGACGTTTGCCGTGTGGGGCCTGGCGTTCAAGCCGAACACCGATGACATGCGCGAGGCCTCCAGCCGCCGCCTGCTGGCCCAGTTGTGGGAAGGCGGTGCGAGAGTACGTGCCTACGATCCGGAGGCGATGCATGAATCGCAGCGGATCTTCGGCGAGCGCGACGATCTGGTGTTCTGTGACAGTGCCGACGATGCGCTGCAGGGCGCCGATGCACTGGTCGTGGTGACCGAGTGGAAGCAGTTCCGCAGCCCCGATTTCCAGATGCTGCGCGAGCGGCTGAAGGATGCGGTGGTGTTCGACGGCCGCAATCTGTACGAGCCGGCTGAAGTCGAGGCCGCCGGCCTTGCGTATTACGGCATTGGCCGGGGACGTTCGCTGCATGTCTGAAGTACCGACCGAACGTGAGCAGGCGCTGGAAGCGCGCCTGGTCGAGCTGGAGATGCGCGTGTCCTTCCAGGAACACGCGCTGGCCGAACTGAGCGATGCACTTGCAGACGCGCGCATGGAAGGCAGCCGCAATGCCGGCATCCTGCGCGTGCTGCTGGAAGACCTGGGCAAGGTCCGCAATGCATTGAATTCTTCTGATCCGGCGAGCGAACCGCCGCCGCCGCACTACTGATCCATATCCTATGAGCGATACCCTCCGCGACCAGCTGATGGGCCTGGGCTTCAAGCCCGCGCCCAAGCCCGAGCGCAAGAATGATGCCCCCCGCCGTGATGGCCGCCCGCAGGGCAAGGGTGGCGCTGGCAATGGAAAGCCGCAGCACGCTGGCAAGGGCGAACACAAACCCGGCGAGCGGCGGGCGCATGGCAATGGCGGCCCGGGCAAGCCTGGCCAGCAGCGTGGCCAGGGCCACGGGCAGGGGCCGCGCAAGCCGCGTACCGCCGAGGAAATGGATCTGGCCAAGGCTTACGCGATCCGTGCGCAGCGGGAGAAGGAAGAGCGCATCGAGACCGAGCGCCTGAAGCAGGAAGAAGCCCGCCAGCGCCGCGAGGCCAAGGTGAAGCTGGAAGAACTGCTGAAGGACAAGAGCCTGAATGCCGAAGCGGCCGATATCGCGCGCCACTTCCCTTACGGCGGCAAGATCAAGCGCATCTACGTCACCGCCGAGCAGCTCAAGGCACTCAATGCCGGTGAACTGGGCGTGGTCCAGCTCAACGGTCGCTACCTGCTGGTGACGGCTGAAGTCCTGGCCCAGTCTGAGGCGGTGTTCGCCGCTTCGGTGGCGTTGAAGGTCGACCCGAATGCACCGGCCGAGGACGATCCCTACGCCGACCCGCAGTACCAGGTGCCCGACGACCTGGTCTGGTAAGTCGACGCGTCCATTGTTGAACGCACTGGGCGCCGAAGGGCGCCCGTTGCATGTCAGGAGCAGGGCCATGCAGGAACGCAGTCCCGGATATTTCCCGCATATCGATGGCCTGCGTGCGATCGCGGTGCTGGCGGTCATCCTCTACCACCTCAAGGCGAGCTGGTTGCCGGGTGGCTTTACCGGCGTGGACGTGTTCTTCGTCATCTCCGGCTTCGTGGTCAGTGCCTCGGTGGATCGTCTGCCGGCGATCGGAGGCTGGGCAGGGTTGGCGCGCTTCTATGCACGCCGCATGCGTCGCATCGCCCCGGCGCTGGTGGTGTGCCTGCTGGTGACGGCGATGTTCAGCGCGTTGCTGATTCCCGAATCCTGGCTCAGCGAGACCAGCGACAAGACTGGCCGCATGGCGTTCTTCGGGTTGAGCAACTGGGTGTTGGCCAGCACCGGCAACGACTATTTCTCGCCGCGAACCGAGTTCAATCCCTACACGCATACCTGGTCGCTGGGTGTCGAAGAGCAGTTCTACCTGCTGTTCCCGCTGCTGTTCCTTGCTTGGGCCAAAGGCCGGCGCGGCGGCTGGCTGTCGGTGGGGCTGTTTGGCGCAGCAACTGTGGCATCGCTGGGGTATGCGGTGTTCCGCGCGGGGCAGGGCGGTCATGAGATCGATGCGTTCTACCTGACCACCACGCGGTTCTGGCAGCTTGGCGCTGGCGTGCTGCTGTTCCAGCTGTTGTCGCTGAGCGGCCGGTTCACGCCGCCGCCGGTGCCGCCACGGGGTATCAGTTGGCGCTCGCCTCTGCTGCTGCTGAGCGTGGTGGCACTGGGCTATGGGCTCTGGTCTGCGCGCCCGGGCCATTCGCCGTGGATTGATGGGCTGTGGCCGGTATTGGGCACGCTGGGATTGCTGGGCCTGCTGCAGCGCTCACCCGGGGGCTGGATCGGGCGCACGCTGGCGACCACACCGATGGTGACGATCGGCCGGCTGTCCTACTCGCTGTACCTGTGGCACTGGCCGGTCTTCGTTCTGTTCCGCTGGACGGTGGGCCTGGAGACGGTGGCCACCGGCGGCGCCGCGCTGCTGTGCGTGGCAGTGTTGTCCTGGCTGTCCTGGCGCTGGGTGGAACAGCCCCTGCGGCATGGTGCGCGCTGGCGCGTCAGCAACGCGCGCTGGGTAGTGGTCGGGCTGGGCGTACTGGTGCTCGGTGCCGGCCTGCAGTCGGCGCTGACCAAGACCCAGCGGTACACCTCGCTCAGCGTGGTCAGCCGTGCCTCGCTGGACTGGTACCCGTATGCCAAGGGGCTGAAGAAGGAAATCCCGGACTGCCGCGTGCGGGTCAGCAACGTGCCGGTACTGGGCGGACAGGCCCGCCTTTACGAGCGCGGCGAGTGCCCCGGACGCACTGCATCCACCCGCCAGTTGTTCGTGGCCGGCGATTCGCATGCACTGGCCTACCACGAGATGCTGCAGCGCCTTGCCGTGCTCGATGGGGCGCCGATCCACCTGTACAGCAGTGGCGGCTGCGCGCTGGTCGGGTTACGAGCCTGGCAGGGCCCCAATCCGTCCTGCGAGGCCTATACGCGTAACGTGCTGGAAGATATCCAGGCACGCGCGCAGCCGGGGGATGTGGTGTTGCTGGCAGGGCTGCGCCTGCCACGCCTGTCTGAGTCGTACGCGCTGTTCGACATTGCCCAGGTGCGTGCCGAGCATCTGAGCGAGACGGCCAGCGCGGGTCGCAAAGCCGAGATCGGGCACTGGATCGAGCAGCTCACACCGCTGGCAGAACGCGGCGTGCGCATCGTGCTGGAAGCACCCAAGCCGGTGCTGCCGGCACCGCCGTACCGCTGCTCGGATGTGTTCAACCGGCACAACCCGATCTGTGCCAACGGCATGACGGTTGCGCGCAGCGAGATCGAGCAGTTGCGCGAGCCGGTGCTGGCCGGCCTGCAGCAGGTCGCCGCAGGTCTGCCGGGTGCATCCATATGGGATCCGATGCCGTTGCTGTGCCCGGGCGAGCAGTGCCTTCCCACCCGCGACGGCAAGCCGCTGTTCTTCGATGGCGACCATCTCAGCGGATACAGCAACCGTCTGCTGCTGCCTGATTTCCAGAATCAGCTGCAGCGTCTGCAGGCGTCGTCGCCGGCACCGGCGGTCGCCCCCTGATCGGGGGCGCGTGATCAGTTACGGGTCGCAGTGTCCGGGTTGGCCCGCTTCCTGGGGTGCCTATCGGTTCGTCGTGGACGCTGGCGCCTGATCCTTGCCAGGCGCGGCGATCATTCCGGATCGTAGTCCAGGTTCGACGCCAGCCAGCGTTCGGCCTGGGCGCGGTCCACGCCCTTGCGGCGTGCGTAGTCGGTGACCTGCTCACGGCCGAGGCGGCCGACCACGAAATACTGGCTCTGCGGGTGGCTGAAGTAGTAGCCCGATACCGCCGCGGTCGGCAGCATCGCGAAGCTTTCGGTGAGCCGCATGCCGGCGTTGGTTTCGGCGCCCAGCAGGTCGAACAACCGGCGTTTTTCGCTGTGCTCGGGACAGGCGGGGTAACCGGGCGCGGGACGGATGCCACGGTACTTTTCGTCGATCAGCGCTTCGTTGTCGAGCGTTTCGGTGTGGTCGTACCCCCAGAACCCGGTGCGTACGCGCTGGTGCAGGCGTTCGGCCAGGGCTTCGGCAAAGCGGTCGGCGAGCGCCTTCAGCAGGATCGCGTTGTAGTCGTCGTGGTCGGCCTCGAAACGGGCCACGTGCGCGTCGATACCGATGCCGGCGGTGACTGCGAAGCCGCCGATCCAGTCCTGCTTGCCGCTATCAGCCGGGGCAATGAAATCGGCAAGGCAGAAATCCGGGCGTTCAGCAGGCTTGTCCACCTGTTGCCGCAGGAAGTGCAGGGTGGTCTCGCCATCGGGATGCTGCACACGTACGTCGTCGCCGATGCTGTTGGCAGGCCATAGGCCGAACACGGCCTTGGCCCGCAGCCACTTCTCGTTGACGATGCGGTCGAGCATCGCGCGCGCGTCCTGGTACAGCTCGCTGGCCTGGGTGCCGACGATCTCATCGGTGAGGATCGCCGGATATTTGCCGGCGAGCTCCCACGCTTGGAAAAAGGGTGTCCAGTCGATGTAGGGCACCAGTTCTGCCAGCGGGTAATCATCGAATACATGCAGGCCCGGCTGCTTCGGTGCGGGTGGCGTGTACGCCTGCCAGTCGCACTGGAACTTCTGGCCACGTGCATGTTCCAGCGAGACCAGGCGCTTGGCGTCACCGCGGTTGCGGTGGCGGGTGCGGATCTCGGCGTAGTCCGCCTCGTTGGCGGCGACGAACGCATCCCGCAGCTCGCGCGAGATCAGCGACTGCGCCACACCCACGGCGCGCGAGGCGTCCTTCACCCAGACCGTCGGGGCTTTGTAGTGCGGGTCGATCTTCAGCGCGGTGTGCGCACGCGAGGTGGTCGCGCCGCCGATCATCAGTGGCAGGTCAAAGCCCTGCCGCTGCATTTCACGGGCGACATGGCTCATTTCCTCCAGCGACGGCGTGATCAGGCCGGACAGGCCGATGATGTCGGCCTGGTGCTCGCGGGCGGCATCGAGGATCTTCTGCGCCGGCACCATCACGCCCAGATCGATCACCTCGAAGTTGTTGCAGGCCAGGACCACGCCGACGATGTTCTTGCCGATGTCGTGCACATCGCCCTTCACCGTGGCCATGATGATCTTGCCGTTGCTCTTGGCGGTGTCGCCGCTGCGGGCCTTTTCGGCTTCGATGTAGGGCAGCAGGTAGGCCACTGCCTTCTTCATCACCCGTGCCGATTTCACCACCTGCGGAAGGAACATCTTGCCGGCACCGAACAGGTCGCCGACCACGTTCATGCCGGCCATCAGCGGGCCTTCAATGACGTCCAGCGGGCGGCTGGAACGTTGCCGGGCTTCTTCGGTATCGGCTTCGACCCAGGCATCCAGGCCATGCACCAGCGCATGCGCCAATCGTGCATCCACCGGCTTCTCGCGCCAGGCCAGGTCTTCGGTCTTCGCCGCACCCTTGCTGCCTTTGTAGCGCTCGGCGATTTCAAGCAGGCGCTCGGTAGCGTCGCGGCGGCGGTTGAGGATCACGTCCTCCACCCGCTCGCGCAGGTCCGGCTCCAGTTCGTCGTAGATCGGCATGGTGCCGGCATTGACGATGCCCATGTCCATGCCCGCGGCGATGGCGTGGTACAGGAACACCGAGTGGATGGCCTGGCGTACCGTTTCGTTGCCACGGAACGAGAACGAAACGTTCGATACGCCACCGGACACATGGCAGTGCGGCAGCGTCTGCTTGATGATGCGGGTGGCTTCGATGAAGTCGACCGCGTAGTTGTCATGCTCTTCAATGCCGGTGGCGACGGCGAAGATGTTCGGGTCGAAGATGATGTCCTGCGGCGGAAAGCCGATTTCATCGACCAGCAGGCGATAGGCGCGGGTGCAGATTTCAACCTTGCGCGCGCAGGTGTCGGCCTGCCCGCTCTCATCGAAGGCCATCACCACTGCGGCCGCGCCGTAGCGCAGTACCTTGCGCGCATGCTCGCGGAACACGTCCTCGCCTTCCTTCAGCGAGATCGAATTGACCACGCTCTTGCCCTGCAGGCACTTCAGGCCAGCCTCGATCACACTCCATTTGGAGGAGTCGACCATCACCGGAATGCGCGCGATGTCCGGCTCGGACATGATCAGGTTGAGGTAGCGGGTCATCGCCGCTTCCGAATCGATCAAGCCCTCGTCCATGTTGACGTCGAGGATCTGTGCGCCGCTGGCCACCTGCTGCCGGGCCACATCCACCGCTTCCTCGTAACGGCCTTCCTTGATCAGCTTGCGGAACTGCGCGCTGCCGGTGACGTTGGTGCGTTCGCCGACATTGACGAACAGCAGGTCCGGGGTGATGACCAGCGGTTCCAGGCCGGACAGGCGGGTAGGGCGGACAGGCGTCATGATCGGCGGCAACTCAGCGGCAACAGGGGGGCGTGCGGGAGGGGGCGGAGGTGTTCATGCCGCCTGCACCTGGGCGGCAGGCAGGGCGCGCGGCGGCAGCCCGGCCACCGCCAGCGCGATCGCGCGGATGTGGTCCGGGGTGGAGCCACAGCAGCCGCCGACCAGGTTGAGCAGGCCATCTTCGGCAAAGCCACGCAGGGTGGCGGCCATCTCCTCGGGCGTTTCGTCGTACTCGCCGAAGGCGTTGGGCAGGCCGGCGTTGGGATGGGCACTGACGTAGCAGTCCGACACCTGCGACAGGGTTTCCACGTGCGGACGCATGGCATCGGCGCCGAGCGCGCAGTTCAGGCCGATCGACAACGGCCGTGCATGCGCCAGCGACGCTTGGAACGCTTCGGCGGTCTGCCCGGACAGGGTGCGCCCGGAGGCATCGGTGATGGTGCCGGAAATCATGATCGGCAGCCGCGCGCCACGTGCATCGAAGGCTTCCTCGATGGCATACAGTGCGGCCTTGGCGTTGAGCGTATCGAAGATGGTCTCGACCATGATCGTGTCGGCGCCGCCATCGATCAGCCCGTCAATGGCTTCGCGGTAGGTACCGCGCAGCTCATCGAAACTGGTGTTGCGGAAGCCGGGATCATTGACGTCCGGGCTGATCGAGGCGGTGCGGCTGGTCGGGCCGAGCACGCCGATGACGAAGCGCGGCTTGCCCGGCGTGGTCGCCGCCACCGCATCACAACAGGCACGGGCAACGGCAGCGCCTGCCTTGTTCAGCTCGTACACCAGATGTTCAAGGTGGTAGTCGGCCTGGCTGACCGAGGTGGCATTGAAGGTGTTGGTTTCCACCAGGTCCGCGCCCGCTTCCAGGTAGGCGGTGTGGATGCCTGCGATGACTTCCGGTCGGGTCAGCAGCAACAGATCGTTGTTGCCTTTCAGGTCGTGGCCTTCGGGTGTCCCGCCATGGTCGCAGCCGGGGCCATGGGCGTGGTCGTAACCACCGGCGAAGCGCTCGCCCCGGTAATCGTCTTCCTGCAGGCCGTGTCGCTGGATCATCGTTCCCATCGCGCCGTCGATGATCAGGATGCGATCACGCAGGGCAGCGAGCAGCGATTCCACGCGTTCCGGGTGCAACCAGGGCAGGGCGGGCATGTCGGCCTCAGGGCTTGTTGGCGATCAGCGAAATCACTTCGAAATGCGGCGGGCGCTTTTCGCGGGTGACTGTTTCCAGGTTGGATACCTGCAGGCCTGCCTTGTCGACGAACTTCTTCAGCTCCTTGTCGCTGAAGCCGAGGTTGACGTGGCCATAGGCATCGACCGCGGCTTTGTGCTCATGACGGGCCAGGCTGCACAGCAGCAGGCGACCGCCCGGGCGCAGCACGCGCGCGGCCTCGGTGACCGCCTGCGCCGGCTTGCTGGCGTAAGTGAGCGCGTGCATCAGCACGACCAGGTCGAAGCTGCGGTCCTTGAAGGGCAGGGCATGCATGTCACCCTCGCGCACTTCAACGTTCGGCAGGCGGCGCAGGCGTTCGCTGGCGGCAGCCACCACGCGTGCGCTGGTGTCGATGCACACGTAGCGCCGTGCATGCGGGGCGACCAGTTCGGCCAGCACGCCGTCACCGGAGGCGATATCCAGCACGTCGCCGGTTTCCAGCAAAGGTAGCGCGGTGCGCGCCAATGCTTCCCAGGTACGCCCTGGGGAATAGTGGCGCTCCATGTCGCCAGCCACGCTGTCGGCCCAGTTCTGGTCGGAAGCGCGGTGGGCGAGCACTGCAGCGACCCGTTCAGCATCCTGGCGCAGCAACGGGTCGTCGCTTCCGTTGCTCAGGGCATGCCACAATGCACGCTGCGCCGGGTCCAGCTGGGCCTCGTCGAAGCGGTAATAGGCCGACACGCCCGCACGGCGGTCGCGCACCAGGCCGGCTTCCTTCAGGCGCGCCAGATGAGTCGATACCCGCGGTTGCGCCAGCCGGGTGATGGCCGAAAGCTCGGCCACGGTCAGCTCTTCCTGCTCCAGCAGCGCCAGCAGGCGCACACGGGTAGCATCGGCGAACACCTTCAGGCGGGTCGACCAGTCTTCCAGATCCATAAACATCTACCTATCGCGATATAGAGATATATTCGCCGACCAGCCCTCTTCCGGTCAAGCCGCGGCTCCCCGCGAGTCAGCCGCCGATGCCCGGCCCCGGTACAATCGGGGCACCTGGGCGCGCGCTGCGCGGCCCATAACATCATGTACCCGGGAGGGTGTTGTGGATTTCAGCTTTACCGAAGAGCAGTTGATGCTGCAGGACGTGGCGCGTCGCATCGCGCAGGAAAAGATCGCCCCGAGTGCGGAGCACCATGACCGTACGGGCGAGTTCCCGCTGGACAACATCCGCCTGCTGGGCGAGAACGGCCTGATGGGCATCGAAGTGCCGGCCGAATATGGCGGCGCAGGCATGGACCCGATCGCGTACGTGCTGGCGATGGTGGAGGTCGCCGCCGGTGATGCTGCGCACTCGACCATCATGTCGGTCAACAATTCGCTGTTCTGCAACGGCATCCTGACCCATGGCAGCGAAGCGCAGAAGCAGAAGTACGTGCGGGCCATCGCCGAGGGTACCGCCATCGGCGCGTTCGCGCTGACCGAGCCGCAGTCCGGTTCGGACGCCACTGCGATGCGTTGCCGTGCGATCAAACAGGCCGATGGCAGCTACGTCATCAATGGCAAGAAGAGCTGGATCACCTCCGGCCCGGTGGCCAAGTACATCGTGCTGTTCGCGATGAGCGAGCCGGACAAGGGCGCGCGTGGCATCACCGCGTTCATGATCGACACCGACAAGGCCGGATTCGGCCGCGGCAAGACCGAACCGAAGCTGGGCATCCGTGCCTCGGCCACCTGCGAGATCGAGTTCAACGATTACGTGGCGCAGCCGGAAGACGTGCTGGGCCAGGAAGGCGAGGGCTTCAAGATCGCCATGGGCGTACTCGACGCCGGCCGCATCGGCATCGCCTCGCAGGCGATCGGTATCGCCCGTGCCGCCTATGAAGCGACCCTGGAGTACGTGAAGGACCGCAAGGCCTTCGGTGCGGCCATCGGTACCTTCCAGATGACCCAGGCGAAGATCGCCGACATGAAGTGCAAGCTGGACGCGGCGCTGCTGCTGACCCTGCGTGCAGCATGGGTGAAGGGCGAGGGCAAGCGCTTCAGCAACGAGGCCGCCATCGCCAAGCTGACCGCTTCGGAAGCGGCGATGTGGATCACCCACCAGGCCGTACAGATCCATGGCGGCATGGGCTATTCCAAGGAAATGCCGCTGGAGCGCTACTTCCGTGATGCCAAGATCACCGAGATCTACGAAGGCACCTCGGAGATCCAGCGCCTGGTGATCGCCCGCAACGAAACCGGTCTGCGTTGATTTTCCCGTGCCGCGCCGCTGCAATGGCGGCGCGGCAGTAGATCCACGCCATGCGTGGATGAGGTCGTTGCCTAGTGCTTCTGCCCATCCGTCGGCCAGGAACTGGAAGAGGAAACGAGTCATGGACGCGTTGATCGAACGCATCGACCAGCTGAGTGCGCCAGGTGCGTTTCTGGATTTCCATGTGGATCCCGGGTTGCCCTTGCTGGGACAGCTGGACGCGTTGAAAGAAGATCTTCTGCAGTGGCAGTTGCCTGGCGGCAAGGTGCTCGACGTCGGTTGGTATCCCGAGTTTGATGCTTCTGGCAGCTTCCGGATCCTGCTGATCGACGGAACCGATTGGGACGTCCCGCTGTTCAGCGCGCAGGCGCACTCGCTGGCGCAACTACAAGAACAACTGCGACTGGCCGTAGCCCGCGCAGGCTGGAACGTCTAGCGCCGAGCGACTGCTGCGGGAATCAGGTGTCCAGATGGCGTGTCCGCCTCTTGCCTGCCAGGATTCATGCTGCTCCAATGCGGATCGTTTTTCTGGAGATACCGCATGATCTACCGCGGCTGGGGCTTCATGACGCTGGTGACGCCGATCGCAGGCATCCTGTTGCTGGCGTACTTCTTCCCGCACGACGGCCCCAAGGGCAACATCCCGCTGCAGCAGGTGCTGCTGGGTGGTGGCATCGGTGCGGCAGTGAACGTGCTGCTGGGCCTGTGGCTTAACCGTGCGCCGCGGCATAAGGGTGAGGCCGCACCCCATCATTTCTTCTTCGTGCCCATGCAATGGGCCGCGCTGGTTCTCGTGGCGGTGTGCGCCGTGATCGCGCTGCTGCGCTGACACGTCGCCTTGGAGAGCGCCAACCAAGGTTGGCGGCTACCGGGCATGCCGCTGCTTTGGTAGATGCCAACCTTGGTTGGCATGAATTCAAAAGCAGCAAAGAAAAAGGCCCCGGATCGCTCCGGGGCCTTCCTCGTTTCAACTTACCGTCGGATCAACGATCCGGGCGGTGGGCGCTTTCCGCATCACGCTGGCGGCCGAGGAATTCCTTCGACGGTTCATCCAGCTTGTCGCCCAGCATGCGGCGCACCACCACGAAGAACACCGGGATCATCAGCAGGCCGAGCAGGGTGGCGAACAGCATGCCGCCGATCACGCCGGTACCGATGGCGTGACGCGAGTTGGCGCCGGCACCGGTGGAGATCGCCATCGGGATGACGCCCATGATGAACGCGAAGGACGTCATCAGGATCGGGCGGAATCGCAGGCGCGCCGCTTCGATGGTGGCATCGCGCAGGGTCTTGCCCGCTGCACGCTGCTCCACCGCGAACTCCACGATCAGGATCGCGTTCTTCGCGGCCAGGCCGATCACCGTGATCAGGCCGATCTTGAAGAACAGATCGTTCGGCAGGCCACGCATCATCGACAGGGCGAGTGCGCCCAGCACGCCGAGCGGCACCACCAGCAGCACCGCCACCGGGATCGACCAGCTTTCATACAGCGCGGCCAGGCACAGGAACACCACCACGATGGACAGCACCAGCAGCAGCGTCGCGGCATTGCCGGCCAGGATTTCCTGGTAGGACAGGCCGGACCAGTCGTAGCCGAAGCCTGCCGGCAGGTCGTCGTTGACGATGCCTTCCATGGTCTGCATCGCTTCACCCGAGCTGGTGCCCGGTGCCTGCGAGCCGACGATGTTGATCGCCGAGTAGCCGTTGTAGCGGCTCAGCGACGGCGGTGCCGAGACCCATTCGGACTTGACCACCGTGCTCAACGGAATCATCGCGTTGGTGCCATCGGCATTGGTGGTCAGGCTGGACGGGCTGTAGAAGCTCTTCAGCGATTCCTGGCCGGTACGGTACGGACCATCAGCCTGCATGGTCACGCGCTTGATGCGGCCTTCGTAGAAGAAGTCGTTGACGTACACCGGGGCCAGCATCAGCTGGATGGTGCTGTACACGTCCGACACCGACATGCCCATCGACTGCGCCTGCACGCGGTCCACGTGCAGCTGCAGCTGCGGGGCGTTTTCCAGGCCGTTCGGGCGCACGCCCACCAGGTGGTCCGGCTTCTGCGCGGCCTGGCCGAGCAGGATGTTGCGGGCCTGGGTCAGCTGCTCGTAACCGGCACCGCTGCGGTCCTGCAGCCACATGTCGAAGCCACCGAACTGGCCAAGGCCCTGCACGGTCGGCAGGTTGACCACGAAGATCTGCGCTTCCTTGATGCCGTAGAACGCGCCGTTCATGTTCTGGATGAATTCCGGAGCAGTGAACTTGCGCTCTTCCCACGGCTTCAGGCGGATGAAGCCCATGCCCACGTTCTCGCCGGAGCCGACGAAGCTGAAGCCGGCCACCTGCAGCATGCCTTCATAGCCATCCTGCTTTTCCAGGATGCCGCGCATCTGTGCGAACGCTTCGTTGGTCTGGCTCTTGGTCGAGCCCGGCGGCAACTGCACGATCGCCAGTGCATAGCCCTGGTCTTCCTCAGGCAGGAAGCTGCCCGGCATGCGGGTGAACAGGAAACCGCACAGCGCGGTCAGCACCACGAACAGGATCATCCAGCGTGGTGCATGGCGCACCGCGGAGGTGATGTGGCCCACATAGGTGTGGCTGATCTTGTCGTAGTACTTGTTGAAGGTGCGGTAGACGATGTTCGGGTTGTCGTTGTGCGTCGGCTTGAGGAACGTCGCGCACAGCGCCGGGGTGAAACCCAGCGCCAGGAACGCCGAGAACGCCATCGAGATGGCGATGGTCAGGGCGAACTGCTTGTAGATCTCACCGGCCGCACCGCCCTGCAGGGCCGAGGGGATGAACACCGCCGCCAGCACGACGGTGATGGCCACCACCGCACCGGTGATCTGGGTCATCGCCTTCTGCGTGGCCGGCTTCGGCGCCAGGCCTTCCTCGGTCATGATGCGTTCGACGTTCTCGATCACCACGATCGCGTCATCGACCACGATGCCGATCGCCAGCACCATCGCAAACAGGGTCAGCTGGTTGATCGTGAAGCCGATCATCCACATGCCCAGGAACGTACCCAGCAGCGCTACCGGGATCACCAGCGTGGGGATCAGGGTGGCGCGGAAGTTCTGCAGGAAGATCAGCATCACCAGGAACACCAGCAACACCGCTTCGAACAGGGTCTTGACCACTTCCTGGATCGAGATCTTGACGAAGGTGGTGCTGTCGTACGGCGAGAACCAGGTGACGCCGGCCGGGAAGCTGGGCTGCAGCTCGTCCATCTTGCCGCGCACCGCCTCGGCCACGTTCAGGGCGTTGGCGCCCGGCAGCAGCTGGATGGCGAAGGCGCCGGTGGGCTTGCCGTTGTACTGGGTATCAAAGCCGTAGTTGTTGGCACCGAAGGCGACGCGGGCGATGTCCTTCAACAGCACGCGCGAGCCATCGGCATTGGCGCGCAGGATGATGTTCTCGAACTCCTGCGGCGAGCTGAAGCGGCCTTCGGCCGACACCGTGGCGGTGAAGTGCTGGCCTTCCGGCGACGGGTCGGAGCCCAGCGCACCGGCGGCGAACTGCACGTTCTGCGCGCGTACCGCCGCCAGCACCTGGCTGGCCGACAGGCCATAGCCCTGCATCTTTTCCGGGTTGAGCCAGATGTTCATGGCGTACTCGGAACCGAACTGCTGAGTGCTGCCGACGCCGGGGATGCGCGAGACCTGGTCGAGCACGCGCGAACCGACGATGTCGTTCAGTGCGTCACGGTTGATGGTCGGCGTATCGGACTGCAGGGCCACCACCATCAGGAAGCCAGCGTTGGCCTTGGCCACCACCACGCCCTGCTGGGTGACTTCCGAAGGCAGTCGCGGCGTGGCCAGCGAGACCTTGTTCTGCACCTGCACCTGGGCGATATCCGGATCGGTACCGGTCTCGAAGGTCAGGGTGATCGAGGCGCGGCCGTTGGACGCGGACGAGGAGCTGAAGTACAGCAGGTGATCGATACCGGTCAGCTGCTGCTCGATCACCTGGGTGACCGATTTTTCCGTGGTGTCCGCGCTTGCACCCGGGTAGGTGGCCGAGACGGTCACCTGCGGCGGGGCGATGTTGGGGTAGGACTCAACGCCGAGGTTGAGGATCGCGATCACGCCGCTGAGCGAGATCAGGATCGCTACCACCCAGGCGAAGACTGGATGTTCGATGAAAAATTTAGGCATGACGGAAGGTCCCGTTACTGCTTGTTCGATTCGGTGGCGGCCGGCTCGGCCTTGTCGGCCTGGTCAGCCTTGGCCGGTGCCTTGGCGTCGGCCGGAGCTGCGGCAGGCGCGCCCGGAGCAGCACCGCCGGCGGCAGGCTTGCCGTTGGCGTCCTGGCCCGGGGTCCACGGCTTGGCCGTGGCCGGCGTACCCTCCTTGACCTTCTGCACGCCGGCGACGACCACCTTGTCACCGGCAGCCAGGCCCTCGCTGACCAGCCAGTTGCCGTTCTGCGCGCCGTCGGTCTTGACGTTCTTGCGGACGACCTTGCCGTCTGCGCCCACCACCATCACATAGCCGCCGGTGGTGTCACGCAGCAGGGCCTGCTGCGGCACCAGGTAGGCGTTGTTGCGCTCGCCCAGGTTGGCCTGGAAGCTGACGAAGGCGCCCGGCAGCAGGATCTTCTGCGGGTTCGGCAACACCGCACGCAGCGACACCGCGCCGGTGGCCGGGTCGACCGTGGTCGAGGAGAAGTCCAGCGTGCCCGGCTCGCTGTAGGTGCTGCCGTCGGCCAGCTTGACGTTGACCGTGGCCTTGCCGTCGCCGGACAGGGCCAAGGTGCCCTTGGCCTGCTGCGCACGCAGCTGGGTCAGTTCATCCACGCTCAGCGAGAAGTTCACGTACAGCGGGTCGAGCTGGTCCACGGTGGTCAGCAGGGTCACATCGCCCTGGCCGACCAGCGCGCCTTCGGTGACCTGCTGCTTGTTGGCCACGCCGCTGATCGGAGCGGTGACGTTGGTATAGCCCAGGCTGATGCGGCTGCTGGTCACCGAGGCTTCGGCCTGCTTGACCGCGGCCAGCGCGGTGCGCTCGGCCGACTCGGCGTTGTCCAGGTCAGCCTTGGACACGAACTTCTGCGGTGCCAGCGAACGGGCGCGGTCAGCGGCGACCTTGGCGTTGGCGTAGGTCGCGCGGGCCGAAGCCAGCTGGGCTTCGGAGGCGCTGAGCGAGGCGCGCAGCGGCGCAGGGTCGATCAGGAACAGGGTCTGGCCCTGCTTGACCTCGCTGCCTTCCTGATAGACGCGCTTGAGCAGCACGCCGGGCACGCGGGCGCGCACATCGGCGCTGCGGAACGGCGACAGGCGACCGACCAGCTCGCGCTGCAGCGGCAGGGTCTGCGGCTTGGCGTCGATCACGCCCACCTCCGGCGGTGGGGGCGTCGGCTGTTCCGGCTTCTTGCAGGCAGCTACGGCGACAGCAACGGCGCACGTCAAGGCAAGGGTGCGGAGTGGGGCGGTCATCAGGAGGAACTCCGGGGTTGGTTTGAAGACGGGGCCGGCGAGGGCTGCGGCGCGAACGCGCGCAGGAAGCCATCGACGGAGAACTCTGCCCAGCGCCGACGCAACGCTGCGTCATCACGATGGGGGGTATGGAAGCGCTGTTTGTCGAAATCCTGACCGGCGATCATGCTCAGCAGCAGTTCGGCCATGAAGTGCGGGTCGTCATGCCGCAGCAGACCGCGACTGCAAACGCTTTCAATCCATTCAGCAAGATGAAGCGTCAACGCGCCGGCGCCATGCCGGTACAGCGTACGCGCCTCTTCGGGAAACTGTGCTGCATCGGCGGCGATCAGGCGGCAGGCCTGGCCGACGTGGGGCTGGTTGAAGTGCTCCAGGAAGTCGGTGGCGAACTGCAGCAGGCTGCCACGCAGGTCGTCACCGCGGAGTGCACGCAGCATGGCCCCGGTGGCGTGGCCCACGTGGCGCTGCATCACCCGCCGCAGCAGGGCCTGCTTGTTGCCGTAGCGCGAGTACAGGGTCTGCTTCGAGCAGCCTGCATGCTGGGCGACCGCGTCCATGCTCATCTGCATGCCCTGTTGGGCAAGCAGTTCGCGCACGGCGTCGAACACGCGCTCATCACGCGCGTCGAGGGCGACAGGAAGGTAGGCCGGATTCACGCGGTGGACTATACCGTCCAGTTCAGGATTGTGGAATCGCGCCGATGTTGCCGCATGTGTCTTCCGGTAACACGTTTTGCCGATCCTGTCGGCAACGCTGTGCGACTGCGATGCCCATACCGGTGCGAACTGAATAGGGCGTCTAAACCGCAGCAAACCCGAATCTGGTTATTCCGTCCTGCAGCAAGGCCTTTTCGTGCGGTAGGGCTACAATTTCATTTTCCCAACTGAGCAAGCGCGCCGCTCTGCCATGAAACCGCAAAAAACCGCAGCCAAGACCGTGAAAAACAAAAGCAAACCAGTTGAGTCGGAGGTCGCAGTGACCGCTGGTTTCTCCCTGGAGCCGGTGTACACGGCCTTGCGCAAGCGTTACCCCGCGGCCGCTCAGGCCGAGGCAGTGGCATTTGCCTCCAGCTTCTACAAGCGCATGGAGGCCGACGAGTTCCCCCATCACAGCGCTGAGGAATGGGCCGCGCTTGCCGCCGAAACGCTGGAATTTGCCCGCGCCCGCAAATCGGGCAAGGCCAACGTCCGCGTCTTCAACCCGACGGTGAAGGCCAATGGCTGGGAATCGCCGCACACCGTGCTGCAGATCATCAACGACGACATGCCGTTCCTGGTCGACACCGTAACCATGTCGCTGGCCGAGCATGGTGTTGGCGTGCATGTGCTGGGCCACCCGGTGCTGCATTTCACCCGTGACAAGGCTGGCAAGCTGACCAAGGTCGGCGAGGGCCAGCTGGAATCGGTGATGCTGCTGGAGATCGACCGCCAGCCGGCCGAAGCCATGGCAGACATCGAGCAGGCCATCAACAAGGCGCTGGATGAAGTGCGCGCCATCGTACGCGACTGGCAGCCGATGCAGGACAAGGCGCTGGCGCTGGCCGACGACCTCGGCAGCCGCCAGCTGCCTGTCGACGCTGCCTCGCGCAAGGAAGCACAGGAATTCCTGCGCTGGGCCGCCGACAACCACTTCACCTTCTTCGGCTACCGCGAGTACCGCGTCGAGAAGCAGGGCAAGGAAGACGTGCTGGCGCCGCTGAACGACACCGGCCTGGGCCTGATGCGCGGCAAGGACAAGTCCGCTGCACGTCCGGTCAAGACCTTGGCCGCGCAGGGCCTGAACACCACGTCCGGGCTGAAGGACGCGCTGATCCTGACCAAGACCAACGCCCGTTCGCGCGTGCATCGTGCCGGTTACATGGACTACATCGGCGTGCTGGAATTCGACGCCAAGGGCAAGATCATCGGCGAACAGCGCTTCCTCGGCCTGTTTACTTCCAGCGCCTACAACCGCCGCCCGTGGGAAATCCCGCTGGTGCGCCAGCGCTACGAGCACGTGATGAAGCAGTCCGGCCTGGCTGGCTCCAGCCATAGCGGCAAGGCCCTGCGCCACATCCTGGAAACCCTGCCGCGTGAAGAACTGTTCCAGTCCAGCGAGGACGAACTGTTCCGCACCGCAATGGGCGTGCTGGGCCTGCAGGAGCGTGTGCGCAGCCGCCTGTTCCTGCGCCGCGACAAGTACAGCCGTTTCATTTCCGCGCTGGTCTACCTGCCGCGCGAGCGTTTCAACACCGACGTGCGCCTGCGCATCGAAGCGATGCTCAAGGAAGCGCTGCACGGCGAGTACGTGGACAGCTCGGTGGTGCTGGGTGAATCGCCGCTGGCCCAGGTGCACCTGATCGTGCGTCCGAAGCCGGGCGAAATGCTTGACGTCGACACCGCCGAACTGGAGCAGAAGCTGGCCCAGGTGCTGCGTAACTGGCAGGACGACCTGCGCGAAGCGCTGGTCACCCGCCATGGCGAAGCCGAAGGCCTGCGCATCGCTGCGCGTATCGGCAAGGCACTGCCGGCCGGTTACATCGAAGACAACAGCACCGCCGTTGCCGCCAACGATGTCAGCCAGCTCGATGCGCTGACCGGTCCGGACGACCTGCGCCTGAGCCTGCAGGCCGTGCCGCGCGAATCCGGCGATGGCCTGCGCCTGAAGCTGTATCGCCAGCTGGATGACATCCCGCTGTCGGACGCGCTGCCGATGATGGAAAACATGGGCCTGCGCGTGATCGCCGAGCGCCCGTACCGCCTGTCGGTGGACAACGCGCCGGTGTACGTGCAGGACTTCGAGGTCGAGTCGACTGCCGGTGCGATCGATGCGGCCAGCGTCGATGAAGCCTTCGGTGAGACCTTTGCCCGCGTCTGGCACGGCGATGCCGAGAACGATGGCTTCAACCGCCTGGTGCTGGCTGCCGGCCTGCACTGGCGCCAGGTCGCCATGCTGCGCGGCTACTGCAAGTACCTGCTGCAGACCGGCGTGCCGTTCTCGCAGGCTTACGTCGAAGGTACCTTCACCCGCTACCCGCTGCTGGCACGCCTGCTGGTCGAGCTGTTCGAAGCCCGCTTCGATCCGGCCACCGGTCATGAAAGCAAGGAAGACATCGCCACCGGCCAGGCGCAGCTGAAGGCCCACCTCGACGTGCTGGCTGCCGGCGACGAGGCCACCCTGAAGGTGCTCAAGACCGTGGTCGACGCCCGCAAGGGTGACCGCGATGCGCAGATGCAGGCCGCGCGCGAAGCGCTGCTGAAGCTGATGGACCGCGTGTCCAGCCTGGACGAGGACCGCATCCTGCGTTCCTTCATGGGCGTGATCGATGCGACCCTGCGCACCAGCTACTACCAGACCGATGCCAACGGCCAGCACGGCCATGTCATCAGCTTCAAGTTTGATTCGGCCTTGGTGCCGGACCTGCCCAAGCCGCGCCCGTACCGCGAAATCTTCGTGTACGGCCCGCGCGTGGAAGGTACCCACCTGCGCTTCGGTGCCGTCGCCCGTGGCGGCCTGCGCTGGTCGGATCGCCGCGAAGATTTCCGCACCGAAGTGCTGGGCCTGGTCAAGGCGCAGATGGTCAAGAACACCGTCATCGTGCCGGTCGGTGCGAAGGGCGGCTTCTTCGCCAAGATGCCGCCGGTGAACGGCGATCGCGACGCGATCTTCGCCAACGGCGTGGCCTGCTACAAGCTGTTCATCCAGGGCCTGCTGGACATCACCGACAACATCGTCAACAACAAGATCGTGCCGCCGGTGGATGTCGTGCGCCATGACATGGACGATCCGTACCTGGTGGTGGCCGCCGACAAGGGCACCGCGACCTTCTCCGACATCGCCAACGGCCTGGCCATCGCGCACGGCTTCTGGATGGGCGATGCGTTCGCCTCCGGCGGTTCGGTCGGTTACGACCACAAGGGCATGGGTATCACCGCGCGCGGCGCGTGGGAGTCGGTCAAGCGCCACTTCCGTGCACTGGGCCGTGACAGCCAGACCCAGGACTTCACCGCGGTTGGCGTCGGCGACATGTCCGGCGACGTGTTCGGCAACGGCATGCTGCTGTCGCGCCACATCCGCCTGGTCGCTGCGTTCGACCACCGCCACATCTTCCTGGACCCGAACCCTGATGCAGCGACCACGTTCGTCGAACGTGAGCGTCTGTTCACCGTGCCGCGTTCGAGCTGGGCGGATTACGACGCCAAGCTGATCAGCAAGGGCGGCGGCGTGTATCCGCGCAGCCTGAAGTCGATCGAGATCACCCCGCAGGTGCGTGAGGTGCTGGGCCTGGACGAGAGCGTCAAGGCGCTGTCGCCGAACGATCTGATGAGCGCCATCCTGAAGGCGCCGGTCGACCTACTGTGGAACGGCGGCATCGGTACCTATGTCAAGGCCGCCAGCGAGCAGCACAGCGATGTCGGCGACCGCGCCAACAACGCCCTGCGCGTGAACGGTGGCGAGCTGCGCTGCAAGGTGGTGGGCGAGGGCGGCAACCTGGGCATGACCCAGCTGGGCCGCATCGAAGCCGCCCAGGCCGGCGTGCTGCTCAACACCGACTTCATCGACAACTCGGCCGGTGTGGATACCTCCGACCACGAAGTCAACATCAAGATCCTGCTCAACGATGTGGTGCGGGCCAAGAAGCTGACCGTCGAGCAGCGCAACAAGCTGCTGGCGTCGATGACGGACGAAGTCGCCGCGCTGGTGCTCAACGACAACTACCGCCAGAACCAGGCCCTGAGCCTGATGGAGCGGATGGCGGTCAAGCGCCTGGGGTCCAAGCAGCACTTCATCCGTACCCTGGAACAGCAGGGCCTGCTGGATCGCCAGATCGAGTTCCTGCCGTCCGATGCCGAGCTGTCCCAGCGCAAGGCACGCGGCCAGGGCCTGACCCGTCCGGAACTGTCGGTGCTGCTGTCCTATTCCAAGCTGGTGGCGTTCGCCCAGCTGCTGGATTCGGACATCCCGGAAGATCCGTACCTGTCCAAGGAACTGCAGCGCTACTTCCCGACGCCGCTGCAGAAGAAGTACGCCGACGCGATGGAGCGTCACCGCCTGAAGCGCGAAATCATCGCCACGGCCGTGACCAACCAGACCATCAACCGCATGGGCGCCACCTTCCTGATGCGCATGCAGGAAGACACCGGCCGTTCCATTGCCGAGGTCGCCAAGGCCTACACCATCAGCCGCGAAACGCTGGACGCCCGCGCGCTGTGGGCGCAGATCGACGCCCTCGACGGCACCCTGCCGGAGTCGGTGCAGATCGACGCGCTGGAAGTGATCTGGAAGCTGCAGCGTTCGTTCGTGCGCTGGCTGCTGTCGCGCCCGGGCCCGATGCCGGGCATCACCGAGGCGGTCAACCGCTACCAGGGTCCGTTCAACGACATCCGTGTTGCTTCGGGTGTGCTGCCGGATTCGCAGCGTCCGACCTACGAAGCCCTGGTGGCCGAGTGGAAGGAAAAGGGCCTGCCGTCGGCGCTGGCACAGCAGCTGGCCGAACTGCACTTCCTGGAACCGGCGTTCGACATCATCGAACTGGCCCGTACCCGCAAGCTGAAGCCGGTGGATGTGTCCAAGATCCACTTCCGCCTGGGCGATGCCCTGCAGCTGCCCTGGCTGTTCGAGCAGATCGACGCGCTGGAGGTCAATGGCCGCTGGCACGCCGTGGCCCGTGGCGTGCTGCGCGACGAGCTGGCTGCACACCACCGCAGCCTGGCCGGTCAGGTGCTGGCCACCAAGGGCAGCACCGCTGAAGCCAAGGTGGCCGCGTGGATCGGTCGTGACGACAGCAGCCTGCGCTTCACCCTGGCGATGCTGGCCGAACTTGCCGAGCAGAAGACCCTGGACTATCCGACCGTTTCGGTCGCGGTGCAGCGCCTGGGTCAGCTCGCTGCCCACGGCGCGTAAGTGATGTAGTGCCAGGCCACGCCTGGCATGCGTGAACCGGAACGGCCCCGCGAAAGCGGGGCCGTTCTTGTTTTGGGGGTAGCTCCGGCCGCTGGCCGGCAACCTCTTGGGCCTCTCCGCAGATAGGCGGTTGCCGGCCAGCGGCCGGCACTACCGGGTATGCTCTTGCTGGCACACCCACCCGGATCCACCGATGAGCGACACCCCCCGCATCGCTTTCCTGGCCAGTACCACCGAACCTGCACAGATGGCACGCGCAGCGATGGTCTCGCGCTATGGCGACCACGCCCCGGACCAGGCCGATGTGCTGTGCCCGCTGGGCGGCGATGGCTTCATGCTGCAGACCCTGCATCGTCACGGACACTTGGGCAGGCCGGTATTCGGTATGAAGCTGGGCACGGTGGGTTTCCTCATGAACCAGTACCGCGGCGACGACGACGTGCACGCGCGTATCGCCCGTGCCGAGCCGGCCCACCTGCGCCCGCTGGAAATGATGGCGCTGACCGAATCGGGCACCACCACCGGATCGCTCGCCTACAACGACGTCTCGCTGCTGCGCCAGACCCGGCAGGCGGCGCATATCGGCATCGACCTCAATGGCCAGGAGCGGGTGGGCGAACTGATCGGCGATGGCGTGCTGGTGGCCACCCCGGCCGGAAGCACCGCCTACAACTACTCCGCGCATGGGCCGGTGCTGCCGCTGGGCTCGCACACCATCGCCCTGACGCCGCTGGCCCCGTATCGTCCGCGGCGCTGGCGCGGCGCCATCCTCAAGGCCGACACCGAAGTGCGCTTCCGCGTGCTCGATCCGTACAAGCGTCCGGTCAGCGTCACCGCCGATTCGCACGAGACCCGCGATGTGGTCGAAGTGACGATCCGCGAGTCGCGCGAGCACCGGGTGACCCTGCTGTTCGACCCGGAGCACAACCTTGAAGACCGGATCCTGAGCGAACAGTTCGTTTTTTGACGACAATAGGCGGCCGGCACTGCCGACCGCTTGAAGGACCCCACCGATGGGCGACAACTCCCCCCGTTTGCTGACCGTCGCGGTGACCTCGCGTGCGCTGTTCGACCTGGAAGAAAGCCATGCGCTGTTCGAGAGCGATGGCGTGGCTGCCTATGCCGAGTACCAGCGCCAGCACGAGGACGACATCCTCGGGCCGGGCGTAGCCTTCCCGGTGGTGCGCAAGCTGCTGGCGCTGAACCAGGGCGCCAGCCCCGAGAACCCGCGCGTGGAAGTGATCCTGTTGTCGCGCAACTCGGCCGATACCGGCCTGCGCATCTTCAATTCCATCCAGCACTACGGCTTGGGCATCATCCGCGCGACCTTCACCGCCGGCGAGCCCACTTGGCCGTACGTGAAGCCATTCGGTACCGACCTGTTCCTGTCGGCCAATCCGGAATCGGTGCGCAGCGCGCTGCGCCACGGCATCGCCGCGGCAACCATCTTGCCCAAGCCACCGGGCGAGACCGCTGCTGCTGCCGCCGACCAGATCGACATCACCCGCCCGGCCGGGCAGCTGCGCATCGCGTTCGATGGTGATGCGGTGATCTTCGGCGATGAGAGCGAACGCATCTCGCGCGAGCAGGGAGTGGAAGCCTTCGGCCGGCACGAACGCGAGCGTGCGCGCGAGCCACTCAGTGGCGGTCCGTTCCGCGGTTTCCTCTCTGCGCTGCACACGTTGCAGGAAGTGTTCCCGGCCGGCGACAGCGCGCCCATCCGCACGGCGCTGGTGACTGCGCGGTCGGCACCGGCGCACGAGCGGGTGATCCGCACCCTGCGCGAATGGGGCGTGCGCCTGGACGAGGCGCTGTTCCTGGGTGGTCGACACAAGGGCCCGTTCCTGCAGGCGTTTGGTGCCGATATCTTCTTTGACGATTCGCAGCACAACATCGACAGTGCGCGTGAACACGTAGCCGCCGGCCACGTGCCGCATGGTGTCGCCAACGAGGGGTGATGCTTGCCCCGGTAGTTGCCAACCTTGGTTGGCAGTCGTTTGTATCAGTGTCCTCAAAGGTGGGCATACCGCTTACGGAGTGTCTGACATCCCCAACTGCAGGTCCACCACCTTCCAGCGCAGGCCCTGCGGTTCCAGCACTACCTTCAACGGCGGCTGGCCGGGTCCGCGATCGACGTCGACCACGAAGCGGTCCAGGGCTTCGAAGTGGTGTTCGGCGTTCTTCAGCGGGCGTGCCGGCTCGGTTGCACCCAAGGCCTCGCCGCCCTGCAGTTCATTGCGGCCGCGCTTCCACAGCACGTGGCCCTGCAACATCGCGCCGATGCCGGTGGGGGTGACCATCGTTTCCACCGCGGCGCCGCCCAGCTGGTCACCCAACCCGTACAGCAGCGCGCCGAAGGGACTGGCAGCCACCTCGGGGCCGGCCTGGCGCACCAGGTAATCATTGAGCTGGGCGCGCAGGCTGGTACGCACGCGTGGGAAGTCCACGTAGCGCTCCAGACGGGCGGTGTCCCGTTGTTCGATGGCCTTGGACAGGCCATGCACGGTCAGGTAGGGGCCGCCGAACCACCAGGCGGCCACCACAGCGATCAGCAGAACGAGGGCGCCAATGAGCTTCTTCATGGTGCACAGCCTGCCGCAAGTACGGCTGCCGGTGGTGAACGGCGGGTGATCCCAGCAATGCCACCGGCGCCGGTCAGAACTCCAGATCGAGCGCAGCGCACAGGTAGTCGACGAACGGGCCCAACGCCGCGAGGTCCTTGCCGAGCGTGGACAGCAGGCGCGGGCCGGTCATCGTGGCATCGTCCAGCGAACGCCACATCACCCAGTTGCGGTGCTTGAGGTCATCAATGAACTCGAAGTCAGCCGGGAAGCCGCGCGGTGGGCGCACCAGCTTCTCGGTTTCCTCGAAGTCGAAACGCCTGCGCAGCGCCGGTGCGTGCGCAGCCGCCTTCCAGCTGCCCGGGTTGTCGAGGATGAAGTGGCGGACGCGGCGCTGGGTTTCCGGTTCGGGATGCCACAGCCCGGCACCGACGAAGCTCTCGCCCGGCTGCAGGTGCACGTAGAACGAGGGCGCGGCCACTTCACGGCGGCGCTCATGGAACAGGCGCGCGCCCTGCCAGGTCTTGTACGGCGATTTGTCGTTGGAGAAACGCGCGTCGCGGTGGATGCGGAACAGCGAGCCGCCCACGCCACGCGTGTCTGCGCGGAAGTGTCCGCTGACCTCGGCCAGCGCCGGCTGCAGGTCGCCCAGCAGGCGCAGGAACGGCTGCCGCACGTGGTCTTCGTACTGCTGGCGATGGTCGTTGAACCAGGTCTTGTCGTTGTGCAGCGCCAGGCTGCGCAGGAACTTGAAACTGGCATCGGAGAAATAGGTGCTCACAGCTCCTCCTGCAGGTGTTGACCCCAGTCGCGAAGCGATTGCAGCAGCGCGGCGCGGCGGGCGTCGTCGGGTGCTTCGGCCGCCAGCGCATCCAGCTGCTGCTGGTACTGGGTCAGGTTGAGTTCGCCCATGCCTTCCTCGCCGAACAGGCGCTGGCGGCGATAGGCTTTCCAGCGCTCGCGTTCTTCCGGTGCGAGGCTGTCGGGATGATTACGGGCGCGGTAGCGGAACAACAGCTCGGGCAAGCGCGGATCGCGGAAGCGGCCTTCCAGTGCGGCCAGCTGCTCGGCGGGCGTGGTCCGTGCCAGTGCCAGCAGCGGCTTGTCGCCGGCGCCGAGGAAGCCGTCGTACAGCGACGCATCCACATCGGAAACGCTCGCCGCGCGCGGCTGGTTGTAGACCTGGCGCGCCTTCTCGGCCAACTGCGGCGCGAACGCGCGCAGGCGTTCGGCCTTGGCTTCGATCGCCGCCACGTCCAGCCCGAGTCGTGCGTGGTCATCAGCGCGCAGGTGGTTCCAGGCCACCAGCGCCGGCACCTTGTTCAGGTGCACTTCCTTCAACGGCACCCGGGCCACGCCTTCGGGCAGTTCGCTGGCGCGCAGGTACAGGCGCTGGGCGATCACTTCGGCGGGCAGTTCCAGCAGGTCATCGATGTCGCCGTCGAGATCGAACACGATCACCCGGTTGTTGATGGTCGGATGTACCGCCAGCGGCAACACCGGTGCCGCGCACAGGCGGCTGGCCGGGTAGCGCATCGAGATATGCAGCACCGGCTTCAATGCAGTGATGTCGAGCAGGCTGCCGACGAAACGCTTGTCGCGCAGCTTCAGCGCGTAGTCCCACAGGCGCGGCTGCGACTGCTTGAACAGGCGCGCCATGCCGATCGTCGCGCGCACGTCCGACAGCGCTTCGTGGGCATCGCCCTCGCGCACGCCGTTGGCCTCGGCCAGATGCTCCAGCTTGAACGAGGTGGCGCCGTCCTCGCGCTTGGGCCAGTGGATGCCGTCCGGGCGGATGGCATGCATCAGCCGCAGCATGTCCAGCAGGTCCCAGCGCGAGTTGCCGTTGCGCCACTCGCGTTCGTACGGGTCGTGGAAGTTGCGGAACAGGCCGTAGCGGATGAACTCGTCGTCGAAGCGCAGGGTGTTGTAGCCCAGTGCGCAGGTACCGGGACGCGAGAGCTGCTCGTTGATGCGATCGAACGCCTCGGCTTCGCTGATGCCTTCAGCCAGCGCCTGCTGCGGAGTGATGCCGGTGACCATCGTCGCCATCGGCGAGGGCAGCAGATCATCGGCTGGGCGAACGAAGAAGCTGACCGGCGTATCGATCTCATTGAGGTCGCTGTCGGTACGGATTGCCGCGTACTGGGAGATACGGGTACGACGTGGATCCTGGCCGAAGGTTTCCAGGTCGTAGAACAGGAAGCTGTCGGCCATCAGTGCGCGCCCTCCAGCACCGGCAGCTGCGCATGGATCTGCGCTTCCAGTGCGTTCCAGTCGATGTTGTCCAGGGTGTCGTGGCCTGCGGTGGCGGCGATCAGCATCGCGCGCTGGAGGTCGGTCCGGCGCAGTGCCTCGGCATAGGGCGTGTGCAGGAACGTCACCATTGTGTAGTGCGGGACGAAACGCGTGGGCCAGCGCCGCTGCAGTTCCTGTTCCAGCTCACGTTGCAGCAGGAAGGCCGGATCGGCCACCCTGTCACGCATCTCCAGATAGTTTTCCAGCGCCATCTGCTGGATCGCACGCGCGTTCGGCTTGCGCTCGGCCTCGAATGCGGCGAACGCACTCTGCAGGTCGTCCGCCTCCATCAGATGGCGGGCCAGCGCCACGCAGTCCTCGAACGCGCAGTTCATGCCCTGGCCGTGGAACGGCACCATCGCATGCGCTGCGTCACCGATCAGCACGGCACGTGCCTGCTGGTGCCAGCGTTGCAGGGTGAGGGTGCCGAGCAGGCCGGGCGGATGCTGCTCCCAGTCTGCACGCAGGTTGGGAATCAGCGGCAGGGTATCGGCGAACTCACGCGCGAACAGCGCTTCGGCCTGGGCGCCGGTGGTGACCGTGGCGAAGCTCGGATCGCCATCGTTGGGCAGGAACAGGGTGACGGTGAAGGTGCCCTCGTGGTTGGGCAGGGCGATGCACATGTAGTGGCCACGCGGCCAGATATGCAGGGCATTGCGCTCGATGCGGAAGCCGCCCTCGTCGCTCGGCGGAATCTCCAGTTCCTTGTAGGAATGGTCGAGGAAGGCAATGTCCTCGCCCAGCGGTTCGCGCCGGTTCATCGCCGCGCGCAGCGCCGAGCCGGCGCCATCGGCACCCACCAGCGTATCGAAGCGGATATCGTGCGGGCTGTCGTCACGATCATCGATGAAGCGTGCGTAGCCGGCATCGAAATCGACGGTGTGCAGGCGACGGTGGAAATGCACGGTGGCGCCGGCCTGCTCGGCCAGTTCCAGCAGCGTGGTATTCAGATCGCTGCGATGGATCGACCAGATCACTTCGCTGTCGTCGCGACCATAACGCTGCAGCTGCGGCTCGCCCTCGCGCGGATGCACCATGCGCCCGCGCATCATTACCGCCCGCGCCATCACTTCGTCTTCCACGCCGGCCTGGCGCAACGCGTTGCGCCCGCGCTCGGCCAGGGCCAGGTTGATCGAACGGCCGCTTTCGTAATCGGCGATGCGCGGATCGCCACGGCGTTCGTACAGGGTGATGCGCCAGCCCTGCCGTGACAGCAGGATGGCCAGCAGGGATCCGGCCAGGCCGGCGCCGACAATGCTCAGCGAGCGGGATGCATGTGCGATCAACGAACTGTCCAGCAGTAGGGGAGGGCGGCTTACAGGCCAGCCCAGGCTTCCACTTCCTCGACGAAGTGGTGCACGTCGAGGTAGCGGTTGTAGAGCGGGGTGGGCGAGATGCGGATGACGTCCGGTTCGCGCCAGTCACCCAGCACGCCGATGGCGCGCAGGTGTTCGAACAGGGCGCGTCCACGCTCGCGGCCACCGATCACCCGCAGCGACAGCTGGCAGCCGCGGCGCTCCGGCTCGGCCGGGGTGACGATCTCCAGCACCTGCGGCAGGCGCGCGCGTACCAGTGCGTCGAGCATGCCGGTCAGTGCCAGCGACTTGCTGCGCAGCGATTCCATGCCGGCACGTTCGAACAGGTCCAGCGATGCCCGCAGCGGTGCCAGGCCGAGGATCGGCGGGTTGCTCAGCTGCCATCCCTCGGCACCGACCGCCGGCGTGAACTGCGGTGCCATCTGGAAGCGGGTGGCTTCGTCGTGGCCCCACCAGCCGGCAAAGCGCGGCAGCGTGGTGTCGCGATGATGGCGCTCGTGCACGAAGGCACCGGCCACTGCGCCGGGGCCGCTGTTGAGGTACTTGTAGTGGCACCACACGGCAAAATCCGGCGCGATGTCATGCAGGCGCAGCGGCAGGTTGCCGACCGAGTGCGCCAGGTCGAAGCCGATGCGCGCACCCTGCAGGCGAGCGGCGCGGGTGATCGCATCGAGGTCGAAGGCCTGGCCGCTGCGGTATTGCACGCCGGGCCACAGCACCAGCGCCAGGCGCGGACCGTGCGCGGCGATCGCGCGTTCGACGGCGGTCATCGAGATCGTGCCGTTGGCTTCATCCGGCTGCACTTCCACCAGGCAGTCGGCCGGGTCGAAGCCATGGAAGCGGATCTGTGCCTCCACCGCATGGCGGTCGGTCGGGAACGCACCGGCTTCCATCAGGATCACCGGGCGTTCGGCCGTGGGCCGGTAGAAGCTGACCATCATCAGGTGCAGGTTCACGCTCAGCGTGTTCATTGCCACCACTTCGCTGGGCAGCGCACCGACCACGCGGGCCAGCTGTGCGCTGACCAGGCGGTGGTACGACAGCCATTGGGTCGGCCCGGTGAAGTGGCCTTCCACCGCCAGTTCGCCCCACTGCTTCATCACTTCCTGCACTGCAGCCTGTGCGCCGCGTGGCTGCAGGCCCAACGAGTTGCCGACGAAGTAGGTCTGCTCACCGCCACCGTGGCGCGGAATCAGGAATTCCTGCCGCAGCGGCCGCAGCGGATCGGCGGCATCAAGGGCAATGGCGTGGGTGCGGCTGAGCAGGTCGGACATGGTCGGGCAACAGGCTGCAACGGGGTTGCCAGTGTAGCGCCTGGGGCATCACCCGGTAGCTGCGCACCCAGCGCCAGCGCCGCATGATCCGGTAGTGGCCAACCTTGGTTGGCGCACGTGCGAACAAGCGCCCACCAAGGTGGGCATCTACCGGGGGCGGAGCGCCGTCAGGCCGCCACTGGCGCCGGCAACGGATCCACGTGGCCGCACGCGCTGCAGGTGCGCAGCTCCAGGCTGGCCTGGTAGTGCGCGAACACCTTCGGCAGGTCGGTCTCGATGTTCTGCAGCGTGAAGTACTCTTCGTGCAGCTTGTGGTTGCAGCGTTCGCAATGCCAGATCACGCCGTCGCGTTCATGCGGCAGGCGCTTGCGTTCCACCACCAGGCCGATGCCACCGGGCGGGCGCCGCGGTGAGTGCGGCACCTTGCCCGGCAGCAGGAAGATTTCGCCGGCACGGATCGGGATATCGCGCACCGCGCCATCCTCCTGCACCTTCAGCACCATCTCGCCTTCCAGCTGATAGAACCACTCCGGGCCTTCGTCGTAGTGGAAATCGGTGCGGCTGTTCGGCCCGCCGACCACCATCACGATGAAATCGCCGTTGTCGATCATCTTGTTGCCGACCGGCGGCTTCAACAGATGCCGGTTTTCCTCGATCCAGCCCAGCAGGTTGATGGGGGAGGCAAGCATGGGGGTGTCCGTAAGGGAGGGTCAGTCGCGCCGGCCGCGGCGCGGAACGTAGGACAGGGCCTTCTCGTAGGCCGGCTGCAGTTCTTCCGGTGCGCCCACGTCGATGCCCATTTCGCGCACGCGGCCGTCCTTCAGGCTGTACACCCAGCCGTGCACCATCAGCTTCTGGCCGCGGGCCCAGGCATCCTGCACGATCGTCGAGCGGCAGGCGTTGACCACCTGCTCGATCACGTTCAGTTCGCACAGGCGGGCATGCTTCAGCTCCGGCTCCTCGATCGCATCCATGATCGCGGCGTGCTTCTGTGCCACGTCACCGACATGGCGCAGCCAGTTGTCGGCCAGGCCCACCCGCGTGTTGTTCAGGCTGGCGTGCACGCCGCCGCAGCCGTAATGGCCAACGATCAGGATGTGCTTCACCTTCAGCTGGTCCACGGCGTACTGGATCACGCTGAGGCAGTTCAGGTCGGTATGCACCACCACGTTGGCCACGTTGCGATGCACGAACACCTCACCCGGGGCCATGCCGATGATCTGGTTGGCTGGCACGCGCGAGTCGGAACAGCCGATCCACAGGTATTCCGGATGCTGCTGCTTGGCCAGCTGATGGAAGAAGTCCGGATCTTCCTTCTCGATCCGGTCAGCCCATTCGCGGTTGTTCTGCAGCAGCTTGTGGATGTCTTTCATGTTCGGGGTCCCTGACGTCGGGTGGGGGCAAGGCGCGGCCGTTCTGGTCGCGTCGTCGCGGGAAACAGAGCGCTCAGCTGCCTGCGGCGGCTTCGTCGCGATACCGGCGCATCCACTGCGCCAGTTCGGTGGAATGGGGATTGTCCAGGCGTTCCAGTTCGGCCATCACCGCCTGCTGGTTGGCCTCGGGGTGGTTCTGGCTCAGCTTCAGCGTCAGCTGCACCTGTTCGACGGTAAAACGGAAGCCGACGATGCCGCGCAGCTGGCGGCGGTGGTCGTCACGCTCGGGTTCGAACCGCCAGTCCTGGCCGACGCTGGCTTCGAAGTGGTCGCCGGTATCGCTGACCAGCTGGGCCAGGGCATCGGTATCGTCGAAGGGCTGCAACTGGCCGCGCAGCTCGGCGGCGGCGTAGTTCCAGGTGGGCACCCGTGCCATCGGTTCCTTGTCCGGGTACCAGCTGGCCGATACATAGCCATGCGGCCCGTCCACCAGCACCTTGGCCGCACCGCTGTGGCGTGCCTGCGGGTTGGCACGGGCCCAGTGGCCGCGCAGCTCGATGTGGTCGCCGTTGCGCTGGTACAGCACCGGCAGCCGGGTCAGTTCCGGCAGGCCATCGCCACCGGCGGTCAGCACGGTGACGAATGGATCACGCGCCAGCAGGCGATCCAGCCACAGCAGGTCGGTCTCGGCGAAAGCGCGCGGGGCGAACATCGGTTGGCCTCAGGCGCGGCTGCCGAGCGACTGCACCATGCGCCCGCGCAGGCCTTCGTCGCTGCCTGCCTGCGGTGGCTGCACTTCATGCAGCGAGAAGCCGCGCACCAGCGCATCTTCTTCATCCAGGCCGTCGTACTCGACGAACTCGGCATCGAACAGCTGCGAGCGTGCAGTGTCTTCGCTGTCGTAGCTCAGCGTATTGCCATCGCTGTCCAGCACTTCGGCAGTGCCGGCCTCGCGGATGCGCAGGCGCGCCCAGATCAGGGTGTTGCCGAGGCTGGCCAGCCACCAGCTGTCGCGGACGTGGGAAAGGTCGTTCATGTGTGTCTTACCAGAGCGAGGCCAGCCAGAGCAGGGCAGCCATGCCCAGTCCGGCCAGCAGGGTCAGCAGCGATACCCAGGCGGGCGTCGCCAGCCCGGACAGCGAGCGGTCCGGCTGGGTGCGGTATTCGCGCCGCAGCAGCCAGCCCAGCGCATCGGGCTTGAGGAAGGCGCCACTGCCGAAGCGCTGCGCCAGCGCCGGATGGCGATCGCGCACATGCACCAGGGTCAGCGGCCAGAAAATCACGAAGGCACTGAACCCGGCCACTGCAACGCCGACGAAACACAGGGCGAAGAACAGGGTCATGGGGGCAGTACCTCCGTGGTCGTGCGTGTGGGCTTAGAAGTCCGCGCTGCCCGGGGCGCGCGGGTAGGGGATCGCATCGCGGATGTTGGACAGACCGCAGACGTACACCACCAGGCGCTCGAAGCCCAGGCCGAAGCCGGCGTGCGGTACCGAGCCGTAGCGGCGGAAATCGCGGTACCAGCTGTAGTGCTCGCGATCCAGGCCGAACTGCGCCATGCGTGCATCCAGCACGTCCAGGCGCTCTTCGCGCTGGCTGCCACCGATGATCTCGCCGATGCCCGGGGCCAGCACGTCCATCGCCGCGACGGTCTTGCCGTCATCGTTCAGGCGCATGTAGAAGGCCTTGATGTGCTCGGGGTAGTTGGTCACCACCACCGGGCGACCGACGTGTTCCTCGGTCAGCCAGCGCTCGTGCTCGGTCTGCAGGTCCAGGCCCCATTCGACCGGGAAGTCGAACTTCTTTCCGGACTTCTGCAGCAGGCTGACCGCATCGGTGTAATCGATGCGTTCGAACGGCGCGTTGATGAAGTCTTCCAGCTTGGTGATCGCGTTCTTGTCCACGCGCTCGGCGATGAAGGCCAGGTCGTCGCCGCGCTCGTTGAGCACCGCGCGGAACAGGTACTTCAGGAATTCCTCGGCCAGGCGTGCGTCTTCGGCCAGGTCGGCGAAGGCGATTTCCGGCTCGATCATCCAGAACTCCGCCAGGTGGCGGGTGGTGTGGCTGTTCTCGGCGCGGAAGGTCGGGCCGAAGGTGTACACCTTGCTCAGCGCCAGGCAGTAGGCCTCGACGTTCAGCTGGCCGGACACGGTCAGGAAGGTTTCCTTGCCGAAGAAGTCGCGGCTGAAGTCGATCCCGCCCTGGGCGTCACGCGGCAGGTTCACCATGTCCAGGGTGGACACGCGGAACATCTGGCCGGCGCCTTCGGCGTCGGAGGTGGTGATGATCGGGGTGCTGATCCAGTTGAAGCCGTTCTCGTGGAAGAAGCGGTGCACGGCCTGGGCCAGGCAGTTGCGGATGCGGGTGACCGCGCCGAACAGGTTGGTGCGCGGGCGCAGGTGCGCCACTTCACGCAGGAACTCCGGCGTCATCGGCTTGGGCTGGATCGGGTAGGTGAGCGGGTCTTCGACCCAGCCGACCACCTCGACCGCGCTGGCCTGGATCTCGAACGACTGGCCCTTGCCCTGCGACTTCACCAGCGTGCCGGTGGCCACCAGCGAGCAGCCGGTGGTCAGGCGCTTGATCTCGTCGAAGTTGGCCAGCCCGTCGCCGGCCACGACCTGGATCGGGGCGAAGCAGGAACCGTCGGTCACATTCACGAAAGCCAGATTTGCTGAACCGCGCACCGTGCGCACCCAACCGCGTACCGTGACTTCGCCACCTTCCGGGATCTTCCCGGCAAGCGCATGTTCAACGCTGACCACCGTCATGACTTGAATCCTCTGCTGATCGACTCGATCTATGAACACGGGAGTTTACCGGTTGCAGCGTTCTGCTTGCGAGGCATTTCTGCGGTCATCGGCTCCCTATAATGTCCCGGTACCTCTGGAGTGATCCACCATGGCTGTCAGCCTGACCCCTATTGCCTTCGAGCGCGTGCAGCGCTTCGTCGCCCAGACCCCCGGCGCGCTGGGCCTGCGTTTTGGCGTGACCAAGACCGGCTGCTCGGGCTGGGGCCACATCACCGACCTGGCCCGCGACGAGCGCGCGGACGACACCGTGTTCGACCAGGACGGGGTGAAGATCTATGTCGACGCCAAGAGCCTGGCCCTGGTGGACGGCACCGTGATCGACTTCGGCAAGCACGGCCTGAGCGAGACCTTCACGTTCAGCAACCCGAATGCCACCGCCGAGTGCGGCTGCGGCGAGAGCTTCACAACCGACGCCGACAAGGCCTGAGCCCCGCTTGGGTGGGTGCTGACCTTGGTTGGCACCGACGTTGGAGCGCCCCTTGCCGTGGTCAACGGTGGTTGCGGCAGGCATCCCAGGCCAGCAACGCGCCGGCTATCGTCAGGCAGGCCGCCGCATAGCTACCTGGCAACCCTGTGGCTTCGCGCAGAAGATGCATCAGCAGTGCCGCCACCAAGCTCAGAGAGCCCAGGGCCGTAGCGCCGCTGATCGGGCCGTTGCCCACACGGAACAGGCGTCCATCGTCGCGGTTGATCCAGCGTCGGATTCGTGTGAGGCGGTCCATGGCTGGACGTTAGCGCAGAGGATCCACGGATGGAACGACCGGTTTTTGCTTATTCTCCCAACGCCTACGCGATCTCCTTCGAGGAGGTGGCGGGTGTCTGCGATTGCTGTGGCGAGCCGCGAACGCTGCGCTACCTGTGCAGCTTCCATTGTGCCGGCGATGCGCCGGACTACCTGTGCCCCTGGTGCATCGCCGATGGCCGGGCGGTTGAGCGTTTCCAGGGCGATTTCATCGGCTGGAGCGACATCGAGGGCGTGTCGCCGGACCCGGCCGATCCGCCGCCGACCATTCCCCGCGAGCAGTTGCTGGAGATCTGCGAGCGTACCCCGGGTTACTTCTCCTGGCAGCAGCCGGTCTGGCTGACCCACTGCAATACTCCTTGTGCCTTCCTGGGCTATGCCGGCCGTGATGACCTGGCGCCGATCCTGGACGAGGTCCGGCCCGACGTGGAAGCGGTCAACCCGCGTGATGCTGGCTGGGTGCTGCAGCACCTGACTCGTGAGGGGATGTTGGTGGGGTGCCTGTTCCAGTGCCTGCAATGCGGCCAGCACCGCCTGCATGTGGATCTGGGGTAGTTCAGGTAATTGAATTTTAAGGGAATGTTTTGGATTTCGGGGCGCTTCCTGCGGACCCTCGGTGGACCCTGAAGGTCCGTGCCTTGTTCACGCCCCCCAATCTGCGCCATAATGCGCGGCTTCCTGCCTCCCTGGCAGGATCCCTTGCCCCACCGCGGTATCAACGGCGGGGGGCTGTCCGGCCGCAAGGCCACATCCGAAAGGTAGAAAAACATGAGTCGTCATTACGAAATCGTGTTCATGGTCCACCCGGACCAGAGCGAGCAGGTCCCGGCCATGATCGAGCGCTACAAGTCGCTGGTCGAGAACGGCAACGGCACCATCCACCGTCTGGAAGACTGGGGCCGCCGCCAGCTGGCGTACCCGATCCAGAACCTGGTGAAGGCGCACTACGTGCTGCTGAACATCGAAGTCGACCAGGCCGTGCTGACCGAGCTGACCGAAAGCTTCCGCTTCAACGACGCCGTCCTGCGCAACCTGGTCATCAAGCGTGACGAGGCTGACACCGAGCAGTCGCTGATCATGAAGAGCAAGGACGAGAAGGGCGACAAGCCCGAGCGTGGTGAGCGTCGTCGTCGTGATGACGAAGAAGGCGAAACCACCCCCGCCGCTGACAACGATGCCGGCGACGACGCCGCTTCGGCCGCCTAAGGAGCACTGACATGTCCAAGTTCTTCCGTCGCCGCAAGTTCTGCAAGTTCACGGCCGAAGGTGTCAAGGAGATCGACTACAAGGATCTCAACACCCTGCGCCAGTACCTGACCGAGAACGGCAAGATCGTGCCGAGCCGCGTCACCGGTACCAAGTCGAAGTACCAGCGTCAGCTGGCGACCGCCGTCAAGCGCGCTCGCTTCCTGGCCCTGATTCCGTACACCGACAACCACGACGTCTGATGCCGGCGGGGCAGCTTCGCGCTGCCCCCGCTGTGCCAGCTATTCGGACAGCCTTTGTTGCGGGGCCCGCGCCTCGCTAACGAATAACTTATCTGGAGCAATACCATGCAGCTGATCCTCCTGCAGAAAGTCACCAACCTCGGCAACCTGGGCGACCTGGTCGACGTGAAGCCGGGCTACGGCCGTAACTTCCTCGTGCCGCAGGGCAAGGCCGTTCCGGCCACCGAGAGCAACAAGGCCGAGTTCGAAGCCAAGCGCGCTGATTACGAAGCCAAGGCCCAGTCCATCCACGCTGAAGCCGAAGCCCGCAAGGCCAAGCTGGAAGGCGCGAGCGTGACCGTCGCCGCCAACGCTTCGACCGAAGGCAAGCTGTACGGCTCGGTCGGCGCGCGCGAAATCGCCGATGCCTTCACCGCTGCCGGCCTGGCGCTGAGCAAGAGCGAAGTCATCCTGGGCGAAGGCGCCTTCCGCAACATTGGCGAGTACGAAGTCCTGGTGCACCTGCACGCGGACGTCGAGACCACCGTCAAGGTCGTGGTTGAAGCCGAAAAGGCCTGATCCCACGCCGCAAGGCCTGGTATCACCAGAACGGGCGCCCGCAAGGGTGCCCGTTTTGTTTTGGGGCGGCCCGTCCGGCCGGGCCGGTGCTTGGCCTGCCGCGCCCGTGCCGATAGATCCTGGATGAATCCATGAAGATCAATGCGTTGGTCTCATTTTCCGGACCCGGGTCGGTTTACGGGGCGGCCTCCGGCAGAGCCGGGAAGCACGAGCGGGCGTGAGCGCTGAGTCTCCTCCCACGGTCATCCCGCCCGTGGAACATTGGCCCCGCTATACTCATTCCATTGCGTCACCCTTGGCCTTGTTGAATTCTTTTGAAATCAAGGGCTTGAGGTGCTGGCTGACCTGACATCCACTATGGTGGCGGCCGTAAGGCCCTTGCCCGGAACCCAATCACGCCATGCGTCTTTCCACGATCAAGCTGTCCGGCTTCAAGTCCTTCGTCGATCCGACCACCCTGCACCTGCCGACCAACATGACCGGCGTGGTGGGCCCCAATGGCTGCGGCAAGTCGAACATCATCGATGCGGTGCGTTGGGTCATGGGCGAAAGTTCGGCCAGCCGCCTGCGTGGTGACTCGCTCACCGACGTGATCTTCTCCGGTTCCAATGCCCGCAAGCCGGTCTCGCAGGCCACCGTCGAGCTGATCTTCGACAACTCCGACCACACGATCTCCGGCGAGTACGCCTCGTTCAACGAGATCTCGGTCAAGCGCACCGTCAGCCGTGACGGCAGCAGCAACTATTACCTCAACGGCACCAAGTGCCGCCGTCGCGACATCACCGACCTGTTCCTTGGCACCGGCCTGGGCCCGCGCAGTTACTCGATCATCGAGCAGGGCATGATCAGCCAGATCATCGAGGCGCGCCCGGAAGACCTGCGCGTGTACTTGGAAGAGGCCGCCGGCATCTCCAAGTACAAGGAACGCCGCAAGGAAACCGAGACCCGCATCCGCCACACCCGCGAGAACCTGGACCGTCTTGGCGACCTGCGCGAGGAAATCACCAAGCAACTCGAGCACCTCAAGCGGCAGGCCAAGCAGGCCGAGCAGTACCAGGCGTTGCAGGAAGAACGCCGGGTCAAGGATGCGGAGTGGAAGGCGCTGGAATACCGTGGCCTTGATGGTCGCCTGTCCAAGCTGCGCGAAGGGCTGTCGCAGGAAGAAACCAAGCTGCAGCAGCTGATTGCCGACCAGCGCGACGCCGAGGCGCGGATCGAGACTTCCCGCGTGCGCCGTGAGGAGGCTGCCGACGCGCTCAATGCTGCGCAGGCCGAGGTCTACCAGGTGGGCAGCACGCTGGCCCGCCTCGAACAGCAGATCCAGCACCAGCGCGAACTGTCGCAGCGCCTGCACAAGGCGCGCGATGAAACCCGCCAGGCATTGGCCGAACTGGGCCAGCACATCAGCGGCGACGAGGCCAAGCTGATGGTGCTGCGCGAAGCGGTCGATGCGGCTACCCCGCAGCTGGAAGCGCTGCAGGAAGAAAACGAGATCAAGCAGGAAGGCCTGCGTGAGGCCGAAGCGCGGTTGTCCGATTGGCAGCAGCGTTGGGAGCAGCACACCTCGCAGAGCTCGGAAGCCTCGCGCGCCGGCGAGGTCGAGCGCACCCGCGTGGACTACCTGGACAAGCAGATTCTTGATGCCGATCGCCGCCGCGAAGCGCTGGCGGCCGAACGTGCCGGGCTGGACGTGGATGCACTGGATGAAGTCTTCGAGCAGCTGCACCTGCAGCACGATACGCAGAAGGCCGCGCTGGATGAGCTGACCGAGCAGGTCGAGGAGCGCAAGCACGGTGTCGCCGCCGTGCAGGAGCAGCAGCGCAACGGGCAGAACGAGCTGGCCGAGCTGCGCAAGCAGGTCAATGGCCTGCGCGGGCGCCTGTCTTCGCTGGAAACCCTGCAGCAGGCTGCACTCGGCCAGGAGCAGGGCGCGGCGGTGGCGTGGCTGAAGTCGCGTGGGCTGGATTCGGCCGCGCGCGTAGGTGAGCGCCTGGATGTTGATGCGGGTTGGGAAAACGCAGTGGAAAGCGCGCTCGGTCAATTGATCGAAGGCGTGCTGGTCGACGACCCGGCCAACCTGGTCGATGCGTTGGGTGAGCTTGGCGAAGGCCGCATCGCGCTGGTTGCCAATGACGGTGCGGACCTGAAGGTCGCGCCGACCTCGCTGGCTGCACGCGTGCGTGGACCAGCGCCGATACGGCGCCTGCTTGCACGCCTGCACGGCGCGCGTGACCTTGCCGAAGCCAATGCACTGCAGGCCAGCCTGCCCGAGGGCGATTCCATCATCACCCAGGGCGGTGAACGCCTGGGCGAGGGCTGGGTGCGCGTGTCGCGCTCCGGCGCCGCCAAGCAGGGCGCGCTGCTGCGCGAACGCGAAATCAACGAACTGCGCGAGCAGATCGAGCAGCTGCAATCGCGCGAAGCCGAACTGGAAGAACAGCTGGCCGGTTTCCGCGAGCACCTGTTGGCCGCCGAACAGCAGCGCGAGGATGCGCAGCGTGCGCTGTACCTGGCGCACCGCGCGGTGTCCGAACTGGCCGGCCAGCTGCAGGGCCAGCAGGGCAAGGTGGAGGCGGCACGTACGCGCATCGACCGTATCGAAGGCGAGCTCAGCCAGTTGCTGGAGACCCTGGACATCAATCGCGAGCAGGCGCGTGAAGCGCGTGCGCGGTTGGAGAATGCGGTCAACAGCATGGGCGACCTGGAGTCGAACCGGCAGGGCCTGGAGGGCGAACGCCGTCAGTTGACCGAGGCGCGTGATCTGGCCCGCGACGCCGCCCGTGCGGTGCGCGAGCGCTCGCACGCGTTGGCCCTGACCCTGGAATCACAGCGCGCCCAGGTGGCGTCGTTGAGCCAGGCGCTGGAACGCATGAGCACCCAGCGCGGCCAGCTTGATGCACGCCTGGGCGAACTGCATTCGCAGCTGGACGAAGGCGATACCCCGGTCGAGTCGCTGCAGGCCGAGCACCAGAACGCGCTGGAAGAGCGCGTGCGTGCCGATCGCGTGCTGACCGAAGCGCGCACGCTGCTGGATGGCATCGATGCCGAACTGCGCAACTACGAGCAGACCCGCCACCAGCGCGACGAGCAGGCGTTGTCCCAGCGGGAGCGTATCTCGCAGCGCAAGCTGGACCAGCAGGCGCTGGTACTCAGTGCCGAAACCCTGCAGGGCGCAGTGGAGAAGGCCGGTTTCGTGCTGCAGGATGTGATCAACGCGCTGCCCGAAGAGGCGCGCCTGGGCGACTGGGAACAGGCCGTGCACCAGATCGACGGTCGCATGCGCCGGCTGGAGCCGGTCAACCTGGCCGCGATCCACGAGTATGGCGAAGCCTCGCAGCGCTCGGAGTATCTGGATGCCCAGCACGTGGACCTGACCACCGCGCTGGAGACCCTGGAAGATGCGATCCGCAAGATCGACCGCGAAACCCGGGGCCGCTTCAAGGACACCTTCGACCGCGTCAACGCCGGTGTGCAGGCGCTGTATCCGCGCCTGTTCGGCGGCGGCCACGCCTATCTGGAGCTGACCGGCGAAGACCTTCTCGATACCGGCGTGACCATCATGGCGCGTCCCCCGGGCAAGCGCGTGTCGAGCATCTCGCTGCTGTCCGGCGGCGAAAAGGCGATGACCGCCGTGGCGCTGGTGTTTGCGATCTTCCAGCTCAACCCGGCACCGTTCTGCCTGCTGGACGAGGTGGACGCGCCGCTGGATGAAGCCAACGTCGGCCGCCTGGCCAACATGGTCAAGGAAATGAGCGAGAAGGTGCAGTTCCTGTTCGTCAGCCACAACAAGGCCACGATGGAAGCGGCGCACCAGTTGTCGGGCGTGACGATGCGCGAGCCGGGAGTCAGCCGCCTGGTCAGCGTGGACCTGGAAGAAGCCGCGCGATTGGCGGGCGCGGCCTGACGTGCCATCCTAGTTACCTGAATGAACTAGCCGGAGAACCTAACGAATGTCCGACACGGCACTGTTGCGCATCGGCATCCTGGCCGCCGGCCTGCTGTTGGTCGCTGCGATCTTCCTGTTTGGCCGCCCGAAAAAGAAGCCCCAGGGCCGGCGCCTCGATAGCGCCGAACCGACCAGCGGCGAGCGTCGCGAGCCGGTGCTGGGCGAGGATGGCGTGCCTGTGGCCGGCGACCGCGTCGAGCCTGGCATGGGCGAGACGGTCGAGCAGGCCGAACTGGGGCTGCCCGATGTCGATGGCGCGGCCAGCGACCTGGGCAAGCGCGCGACGCAGGATTTCGACAAGATCGTTTCGCTGTTCGTGGCCGCCCGCGCCGGTGAGCAGCTGCGCGGCGAAGACATCGTCGTGGCAGCGGAGAAGACCGGCCTGGTGTTTGGCCACATGAATGTCTTCCACCGGCTGGTGGAGGGTCATCCCGAGCGGGGCCCGATTTTCTCGATGGCCAGCATCATGAAGCCGGGCAGCTTCGACATGGGCAACATCCGCGCCATGGAAACCCCGGCCATCGCCTTCTTCCTGACGCTGCCGGCACCGCTGACCGCGCTGGACGCCTGGGAGAAGATGCTGCCGACCGTGCAGCGCATGGCTGAACTGCTCGATGGCGTGGTGCTGGATGACAGCCGCAACGCGCTCGGCCGCCAGCGCATCGCCCACATCCGTGATGAGCTGCGCGCCTATGACCGCCAGCACCAGGCGCCGCCGCTGACCAAGACCCCGCGCTGGTAAGCGCGGCAGGTCCTGGCGTGCCGACCAACGGTCGGCACCCACAACAGTAGATCCACGCCATGCGTGGATGCGGCGAACCAGGGTTCGCCCCCCACCAGACCAGTAGATCCACGCCATGCGTGGATAGGGTCAGACCGGTACCCCAGCCACCTTCGCGAACGCGTTGCGGAATGCGGCCATGTCCTCTTCGGTGCCCACGGTCACGCGCACGCGCTGCGGCCAGATCGGCCAGCTGCGGCCGATCACCACGCCGTTGTCCGCCATCGCCTTGGCAAAGGCCGCGCCGTCGCGCTGCACATCCACCACGAAGCAGTTCGCTTCGGTCGGCAGGCAGTCAAAGCCACGCTTGCCCAGCCAGGCGATGGTGGCCTGCCGGACCTTGGCGTTCTGCAGACGTCGCTGCGGGATCAACTGCGGGTCGCGCAGGCTGGCCAGTGCCGCTGCAAGGGCGGGCACCGGCAGCGGGTTCTCGCCCAGGCTCGCCAGCTCGCGCAGGCGCTCCGGATGCGCTGCAGCCACGCCAAGACGCAGGCCGGCCATGCCGTACAGCTTGGAGAAGGTGCGCAGCACGATCAGGTCATCGCGCTGGGCCACCTGTGCAATCAGGCTGGGCTGTTCGCTGTACTGCAGATAGGCCTCGTCCAGCAGCACCCGGGTATCTGCGGGCTTGTTGGCCAGCAGCCAGGCCAGCTCGTTGGCCGGACTGATCGAGCCGGTGGGGTTGTTGGGATTGCACACGTACAGCAGGCCGGTCGGCCGCGCGTGCGCGGCGGCCACCATCGCGCGCAGGTCGTGCGCTCCATCGCTGCGCAGCGGCACCTTCTGCACGTGGGCACCACGCGAGGCAGCCATCTCGCCCAGCGTCTCGAAGGTCGGGTCGGCCACCACCAGGCCCGCCTGCGGGCCGGTCCACAGTGTCGCCGCACGGTTCAGCGGTTCGCTGGAGCCCGGATACAGGCGCACGTGGTCGGCGGGAATGCCGGCCTGGGCGATGAATGCGTCGCGCACCTCACCGGCCAGGGCGAAGCGGTAACGGCCGCAGCTGGCGATGCTGTCGCGCGCCGCCTGCTGGGCGGCCGGCGAGGGGCCATAGGGGCATTCGTTGAAGTTCAGCAGCACCGCGCCCGCATCGGCGGGTGGCGGCGCAACGGTCGCCGGCTGTGCCTGGGCCGACCGGGGCAGGCCGCTGCTGGCGAGGGCGAGACCGGCACCGGCCAGCTGCAGGAAGTGGCGACGGGAGGCAGGCAAGGTCACAGGGGACGGTTCCGGAAGGGCGACCGACGCACGCTAGCGCTGGTGGTCAGTGCGGGCAAGGGGGTCCGCAGCGTCTCCAATCATGCGCGACCGTTGCTCGCCGCCAGTCCCGCATGGCCCGGCTCTACAAGGTGCTGCGCGCAGGCGCGGTAGAATTCACGGCCATCCCAGAACCCGCGGATTCCGATGAGCCCCAGCCCCGCCGAACGTGCCGAAGACCTGCGCCGGCAGATCGCCCAGGCCAATCGCGCCTATCACGAGCTGGATGCGCCGGAGATCCCTGACGTCGACTACGACCGCCTGGTGCGCGAGCTGGAGGCGCTGGAGCGCGATCATCCGGAGCTCGCCCGTGTCGACAGCCCGACCCAGCAGGTCGGGGCACGCCCGTCCGGCCGCTTCGCCGAAGTCACCCATGCGGTACCGATGCTGTCGCTGTCCAACGCCTTCAGCGATGAGGAAGTGGCCGACTTCGTGCGCCGCATCGATGAGCGCCTGCGCCGCGGCACCCTGCGTTTTTCCGCCGAACCGAAGATGGACGGCCTGGCGATCAGCCTGCGTTATGAGGACGGTCATTTCGTGCTGGGCGCCACCCGGGGCGATGGCAGCACCGGCGAGGACGTGACCGCCAACCTGCGCGAGATCGGCGACATTCCCAAGCGCCTGAAAGGCAAGGACTGGCCGGATGTGCTGGAAGTGCGCGGCGAGGTCTACATGGCCCGCGCCGACTTCGAGGCCTACAACGAGCGCGCGCGCCTGCACGGTGGCAAGGTGCTGGCCAATCCGCGCAACGCCGCGGCCGGTTCGCTGCGCCAGCTCGACCCGAAGATCAGTGCGCAGCGCAGGCTCAGTTTCTTCACCTACGGTACCGGTGAAGTGCAGGGGGGGGAGCTGCCCGATACGCATTCGGGCAAGCTGGCACAGCTGCGCGAATGGGGCTTCCCGGTCAGCGATCTGTGCCAGGTGGTGGAAGGTAGCGACGGCCTGCTGGCGTACTACCGTGACATCGGCGAGCGTCGCGACGGCCTGGCATTCGACATTGATGGCGTGGTCTACAAGCTCGATGACCGCGCCGGCCAGCAGGCCATGGGCTTCGTGTCGCGCGCACCACGCTGGGCCATCGCGCACAAGTTCCCGGCGCAGGAACAGAGCACTACGCTGGAGGCCATCGAAATCCAGATCGGCCGTACCGGTGCTGCCACCCCGGTGGCGCGCCTTGCGCCGGTCGCGGTGGCTGGGGTGATCGTGTCCAACGCAACCCTGCACAACGCTGACCAGATCGCGCGCCTGGATGTGCGCGTGGGCGACAGTGTGATCGTGCGCCGTGCCGGCGATGTGATTCCGGAAGTGGTCAGCGTCATCCTCGATCGCCGCCCTGCGGGCACCACGCCCTGGCAGATGCCGACCAGCTGCCCGGTGTGCGGCTCGGAAATCGTGCGCGAGGAAGGGGCTGCTGCCTGGCGTTGTTCGGGCGAGCTGTCCTGCCCGGCGCAGCGCAAGGAGGCCATCGCCCACTTCGCTTCACGACGGGCGATGGATATCGACGGCCTTGGCGACAAGTACATCGAAACCCTGGTGGACGCCGGCATCGTCAGGAGCGTGGCCGATCTGTACCGCCTCACCCGCGACCAACTGCTGCACCTGAAGCTGGTGTTGGACGCAGAAGACCCTTCGGCACTCGCGGCCAGCCTGAAACTGCACCTGCCGGCCGAAGGCAGTGGCGCGGTGCTCAACGCTGTGTTGAAACTGGATGGCAACGATACGGGGTGGCGCGCGCAGGCATTGGCGCAGCCGGCGGCCTTCGAATGGAACACGAAGAAGATCGCCACCAAGTGGGCTGACAACCTGATCGCAGCGATCGATGCCAGCCGTGATGCGACGCTGGAGCGACTGCTGTTCGCACTGGGCATCGAGCACGTCGGCGAGAGCACCGCCAAGGCATTGGCATTGTGGTTTGGCGATCTGGCGTTGATCCGCCGTCTGCCGTGGCCGCTGTTCAAGCGCGTGCCCGACATCGGTGGCGAAGTGGCGCGCTCGCTGGGCCATTTCTTCGAACAGGAAGGCAACCAGCAGGCCATCGACGCGCTGCTGCAGGTGGGGCAGGTGCGCATCAGCGACGTGCACCCGCCAAGTGCGAAGCTGCGCGAGGGGCTGGACCTTGCCCAGCTGCTGGTCGAAGCGGAGATTCCCGGCATTACCCGCCTGCGTGCCGAGAAGCTGGTGGCCGCACTGCCCAGCGCGCAGTCGGTGCTGGACGCCGAGCACGGCCAGTTCGTCAATGCCGGCCTGCCCGATGACACCGCGCGCGGCGTCGCCGACTGGCTGGACAGCGAGGGCCATGGCGCGATGTTGCTGGCCGCCGAAGTGGAAATGAAGCACATCCTGGCCACTGCGCCGGCCCTGGCCGAAGTGGTGGCCGGCCCGCTGGACGGGCAGACGGTGGTGCTTACCGGCACGCTGGCCCAGCTCAATCGCGATACCGCCAAGGAGCGTCTGGAGGCGCTGGGCGCCAAGGTGTCCGGCAGCGTGTCGAAGAAGACCAGTTTCGTGGTGGCAGGCACCGAGGCGGGTTCAAAGCTGGACAAGGCGCAATCGCTGGGCCTTCCGGTGTGGGATGAAGAGCGCCTGCTGGCCTACCTGGCCGAACACGAGTGATGAACCGGCCGGGTGCGCAGGCACCCGGCACGCAACCGCAAAGGAACACTGATGCAGACCGCTCCGCTGGATTTCCGCCTGGCCACCCGTGCCGACGAGGAACTGCTGATCGCGCTGATGCGCGATTTCTACGCCGAAGACAAGATCGAATTCGACGATGCGCGCGTACGCCGTGGTGTCGATGCGCTGCTGGCCGATCCGCGCAACGGGGAAGTACTGCTGTGGTTGGACGAGGCCGCGGCCGTCGTTGGCTATGCGGTCATCGCGATGGGCTTCAGCCTGGAGCAGGGCGGCCATTTCATGTTGCTGGACGAGCTCTACCTCAGCCACCGCGCGCGTGGCCGTGGCCGTGGCAAGCGGGCTCTGGCCATCTGCGAACAACGCGCGCGCGGGCGCGGGGTCAGCCGGCTGCGGCTGGAGGTGAACCATCACAACGAACTGGCGCGCCGCCTGTACCTGGCCAGTGGCTACATCGATGACACGCGCGATCTGTTGACCCTGCCGCTGGACCATCCGCGCCCGGAGGGCATCCTGTGAGCGAGGCACTGCTGCGCAGCCTGCAACAGCGTGCCAGCCTCAATGCGCTGGTGCGACGCTTCTTCGCCGAGCGTGGCGTGCTGGAAGTGGAAACGCCGATTCTTTCCGTGGCCGGCAACACCGAGCCGAACATCGACAGCTTCCATACCGATTTCAGCGGCCACGTCGATGCGGGCGGTCGACGCCGCTGGCTGCGCACCTCGCCGGAGTTCCCGCTCAAGCGCCTGCTCGCTGCCGGCGTGGGCGATTGCTATGAGCTCGGCCGGGTGTTCCGCAATGGCGAAGCCGGTGGCCGCCACAATCCCGAGTTCACCATGCTGGAGTGGTATCGGGTTGGCTGGGACCACCATCGATTGCTGCAGGAAACCGCGGAACTGGTGGTGCAGGCACTGGCGCTGGTTGGCCGCAGCGCGACATTGCGCGTGCTGAGCTATCGCGAACTGTTCCAGCAACACGCAGGCGTGGACCCGTTCGATGCCGATGAGGGCCAACTGCGCGCTGCGCTGGGCGAGGTGCACATCGATCCGGTGGGCCTGACCCGCGATGACTGGCTGGATCTGTTGATGACCCACCGTATCCAACCGCATTTCGATGACGCGGTTATGACCGTGGTTCACGACTGGCCCGCCAGCCAAGCGGCACTGGCGCGCATCCGCCCCGGCACACCGCCATTGGCCGAGCGTTTCGAGCTGTACCTGGGCGCGGTGGAACTGGCCAACGGTTATCACGAACTGAAGGATGCGGCTGAACAGCGCGCGCGTTTCCAGCATGACCTGCAGCGTCGCCATGCACGGGGGCAGGTACAGCCCGCGCTGGATGAAGCGTTGCTGCGTGCACTACCTTCAATGCCCGCCTGTGCCGGTGTTGCCGTTGGCATTGATCGCCTGCTGATGGCGATGCACCGCACACCGCGCATCGCCGACGTGCTTGCATTCGATTTCGCCCACGCATGAGCCGATTTCCCCTGGACCTGGCAGGCTGAACGAAAACACGCGTTTGCGCGCTTGATTCAGCAAGCACGATGATGCTCTTATCACAGCCGATACCGCACACTTGCGTCGTGGTTCATCCATTCATGGGGAAGGCTTTGGTCAAGTGGTTTGCGGTCGTAGCGGCACCGATGTACTCCGTGGCGATATGGGGTGGCCTGCTTCCGTCGACCGCATCGGCGCAGTCACTTGGCTATGACAACGAAGTAGTGACCTGCGAATCCCGCGACATGGGTTGGGTGCATTGCGACATCGATGTCAGCAACGGCGTCGACCTGATCCGCCAGTTGTCCAGCAACAGCTGCATCCGTGGCAGCGAGTGGGGCACCGACCGCAGTGGCGTGTGGGTGACACTGGGCTGCCGCGCCGAGTTCCGCGCGCGCCGTGCAGAGAATGATGTCGCGCCCTCGACCGAGGGTCGCAAGCGCCTGGTGCGGCGGGTGGTGCGCTGTGAGTCCAATGGTCGCCCGCAGAGCTGCCCGGTACGCCTGGACGGTGCGCCGGTACGGTTGCTGCGGCAGCTGTCGGTGTTGCCGTGCCGGGAAGGGCAGGGCTGGGGCTACAAGCGCAATGAGGTGTGGACCACCCGGGGTTGCCAGGGTGACTTCGAGGTGGCCGACGAGCAGGGCCGTTTCGTCGACATGCCGCGCCGGCTGACCTGCGAATCCAAGTCCAAGAAGCGCCGCTTCTGTGGCGCCAGCATCTCCACCAGCGCCACCCTCTCCAACCAGCTTTCCAGCACCCCATGCGAGGAAGGCAGCACCTGGGGCTGGAACCGCAACGGCATCTGGGTCGACGGCGGCTGCCGCGCAGAATTCTCGGTGAACTGACCCCGGACGGGGTCCATCCGTGCGTGGCGTGGCCCTACAATGGGGCCATGAATACCGCCACCGACCTCGACTACGCCCGCTACGACCACATCCGCCCGATCCTGTGGACCGGCGATGCCCTGCAACTGCTCGACCAGCGCAAGCTGCCGTTCGTGGTCGAGCATGTGGCCTGCCATGACAGCGATGAGGTGGCTGCCGCCATCCACGCCCTGACCGTGCGCGGTGCGCCGGCCATCGGCATCGCCGCTGCCTGGGGTGTGGTGCTGGCCGCACGTGATGTGCAGGCTGCCGATGGCGCGCATGCCCTGCAGCAGCTGGAACCGGCGCTGCAGCGGCTGAATGCCTCGCGCCCGACCGCGGTCAACCTGGCCTGGGCGCTGGCACGCATGCGACGTTGCCTGAGCGCTGCCGGCGCCGACTGGAAGGCGCTGCTGGAGGCTGAAGCGCAAGCGATCGCCGAAGAAGACCTGGCCGCGAACCGCCACATGGGCGCACTCGGTGCCGGCCTGATCGAGGCCGGCAGCGGCGTGTTGACCCATTGCAATACCGGCTCGCTGGCCACCGCCGGCTTCGGCACGGCGCTGGGCGTGATCCGCGCCGGCATGGCCCAGGACCGCATCGCGCGAGTGTTCGCAGGTGAGACCCGGCCGTGGTTGCAGGGTGCGCGCCTGACCGTATGGGAGCTGCAGCAGGACGGCATCGACGCGACGCTGATCGCCGACTCGGCCGCCTCGCACCTGATGAAGACCGGTGCGGTGCAGTGGGTGATCGTGGGCGCCGACCGCATCTGCGCCAATGGCGATACCGCCAACAAGATCGGCACCTACCAGCTGGCCATCGCGGCCCGCCACCACGGGGTGAAGTTCATGGTCGTGGCGCCGTCCTCGACGGTGGACATGGATACCGTGGACGGCAGCCAGATCGAGATCGAACAGCGCGATCCGGGCGAACTGTACGGCGTGGGGGGCACCCGCACCGTGGCCGAGGGCATCGCCGCCTGGAACCCGGTGTTCGATGTCACCCCGGGCGAGCTGATCGATGCCATTGTGACCGAGCGGGGGGTGATCCTGAACCCGACCGCAGAGAACATGCGTACCGCCTTCGGCGGTTGACGCGGGCAGGGGCGGGTGCCTTTCCGCTGGAAAGGGCTCCGACCCCGGCGTCCGGTAGTGCCGGCCGCTGGCCGGCAACCCCCTAAGTTCCTGATTTGTGCCGGTAAAATCACCGTAAAGGCAGGCGGAAAACGGCCCCGTGTGGTAGAATCCAGCGGTTGAATCGAGGTTCCGGCACGACCACCCCCGGGTGGATGCGCCGGACTGGACCGCTACCAGACAACGGAACCCGAATGGCAGAAACCGCCAAGGAAATCATCCAGGTCAACCTGGAAGACGAGATGCGCAAGAGCTACCTCGATTACGCCATGAGCGTGATCGTGGGGCGCGCGCTGCCAGATGCGCGCGATGGCCTCAAGCCGGTGCATCGTCGTGTGCTGTTTGCGATGAATGAACTCAACGCGCACAGCAACAAGCCCTACTTCAAGTCGGCACGTATCGTCGGTGACGTCATCGGTAAGTACCACCCGCATGGCGACCAGTCGGTGTACGACACGCTGGTGCGATTGGCACAGCCGTTCTCGCTGCGCTACATGCTGGTCGATGGCCAGGGTAACTTCGGTTCGGTCGACGGCGACTCCGCCGCGGCGATGCGATACACCGAGGCGCGCATGTCGCGGCTCGCGCATGAGCTGATGGCGGACATCGACAAGGAAACCGTCGATTTCCAGCCCAACTACGACGAAAAGGAACTGGAGCCGACGGTCATGCCGACCCGGTTCCCGAACCTGCTGGTCAATGGTTCGGCCGGTATCGCGGTGGGCATGGCGACCAACATTCCGCCGCACAACCTCACCGAATCGATCAATGCCTGCATCGCGCTGATCGACAATCCGGAAATCGATATCGACGGCCTGATGGAGTTCATCCCGGGCCCTGATTTCCCGACTGCGGGCATCATCAACGGCACCGCCGGCATCATCGCCGGTTACCGCACCGGCCGTGGCCGCGTGCGCATCCGTGCCAAGGCGGATGTCGAAGTGGCCGACAACGGCCGCGAATCGATCATCGTCACTGAAATTCCTTACCAGGTGAACAAGGCGCGTCTGATCGAGAAGATCGCCGAGCTGGTCAAGGAAAAGAAGATCGAAGGCATCAGCGAGCTGCGCGATGAGTCCGACAAGGACGGCATGCGCATCTACATAGAAATCAAGCGCGGCGAGTCGGCCGAGGTTGTGCTCAACAACCTCTACCAGCAGACCCAGATGGAGTCGGTGTTCGGCATCAACATGGTGGCGCTGGTCGACGGCCGCCCGCAGTTGATGAACCTCAAGCAGATGCTGGAGGCCTTCGTCCGCCACCGTCGCGAAGTGGTTACCCGCCGCACCGTGTTCGAGCTGCGCAAGGCGCGTGCCCGTGCCCACGTGCTGGAAGGCCTGACCGTTGCGCTGGCCAATATCGACGAGATGATCGAACTGATCAAGACCTCGCCGAACCCCACCGAGGCACGCGAGCGCATGCTCGCGCGCCTGTGGGAACCGGGCCTGGTCGGTTCGATGCTCGGCGCCGCCGGTGCCGAAGCCTCGCGTCCCGATGACCTGCCCAAGGGCGTGGGCCTGATCGAAGGCGGCTACCAGCTGACCGAGATCCAGGCGACCCAGATCCTGGAAATGCGCCTGCATCGCCTGACCGGGCTGGAGCAGGACCGCCTGACCGAGGAATACAAGCAGCTGCTGGAAGTGATCGCCGGGCTGATCCATATCCTGGAAGATCCCGATCGCCTGCTGCAGGTGATCCGCGAAGAGCTGATCAACGTGCGCGCGGAGTTCGGTGACGAGCGCCGTACCGAGATCCGCCACAGCGAAGAAGACCTGGACATCCTCGACCTGATCGCCCCGGAAGACGTGGTGGTCACCCTGTCGCATGCCGGTTACGTGAAGCGCCAGCCGGTCAGCGCCTATCGCGCCCAGCGTCGAGGCGGCCGTGGCCGCAGCGCGGCGTCGACCAAGGAAGAGGATTTCATCGAGCAGCTGTGGCTGGTCAACACGCACGACACGCTGCTGACCTTCACCAGTTCGGGCAAGGTGTTCTGGCTGCCGGTCTACCAGCTGCCTGAAGCCGGTTCCAATGCCCGCGGTCGTCCGATCATCAACTGGATCCCGCTGGAGCCGGGCGAACGCGTGCAGGCCGTGCTGCCGGTGCGCGAGTACGCCGATGGCCAGTTCGTGTTCTTCGCCACCAAGAACGGTACGGTCAAGAAGACCCCGCTGGGCGAGTTCGCCTTCCGTCTGGCCCGCGGCAAGATCGCGATCAACCTCGACGAGGGCGATGCCCTGGTCGGCGTCGGCCTGACCGATGGCGAGCGCGACATCCTGCTGTTCGCCTCCAACGGCAAGACCGTGCGCTTCGGTGAAGACAAGGTCCGCTCGATGGGTCGTACCGCTACCGGCGTGCGCGGCATCAGGATGCCGGCCGGCGAGGAAGTGGTCAGCCTGATCGTGGCCGAGAGTGCTGGCGGCATCGAGGACGAGAACGAGGACGACAACGGTGTCGAGGAGGCCATCGCCACGGGCGATGCGCTGATCGAAGGTGCCGACGACGCCAACCTGCGTTACATCCTCACCGCCACCGAAAACGGCTACGGCAAGCGCACCCCGCTGCCGGACTACCCGCGCAAGGGTCGTGGCACGCAGGGCGTCATCGGCATCCAGACCACCGAGCGCAACGGCAAGCTGGTTGCCGCGGTGCTGATGGGTACCGACGATGAAGTCCTGTTGATCTCCGATGGCGGCACCCTGGTGCGCACCCGTGGCTCGGAAATCAGCCGCGTCGGCCGCAACACCCAGGGCGTGACCCTGATCCGCCTGTCCAAGGACGAGAAGCTGCAGGCGGTGGAGCGCATGGATGCCTCGATCGACGAGGACGAGGACGAGGTGGCCGCCGCCGCCCCGGCCACGACCGACGGCGCACCGGCTGCTGCCAGCAGCGAGGACGCCGCGCAGGAGTGATCCTGCCGCGATGCTGAGGTACCCGACGACGCCGGCCTTGTGCCGGCGTCGTCGTGTCTGCAGTCGAAAATACGCACGCACTTCACGGTGACGGTGGCATAAGGGCGCATGCTGCCCCCGGAGATCGACGATGTCCGCCACGCCGCAGTCTGCTTACGCGCCTCCGCCCCGCCATCCTCTCGTTACCGTGCTGGCCCTGTTGCTGATCGTGCTCGGCCTGGTCATCGGCGGCCTTGGTGCGTGGCTGCTCAGCCTCGGTGGCTCCTGGTACTACGCCATCGCCGGCCTGGGCCTGCTGGTCTGCGGCATCCTGTTGTGGGGCAATCGGCGTAGCGGTGCACTGCTGTATGCACTGGTGTTCATCGGCAGCCTGCTGTGGACCTGGTGGGAATCGGGCAGCGATTACTGGCGCTGGGTACCACGGCTGGGCCTGGTGACCGCCCTCGGCATCGTCCTGGCATTGCTGGCGCCGACCCTGCAGGCGCCGGTGCCCAGGCGGCTGTCGCGCAGCGTGGCCGCTGTACTGATGCTGGTCTTCGTGGCCGCCTTCGGCCTCGCGTTCACCCCGCATGGCATGGTCGAAGGGCATCAGCCGTTCCCGGAGCCGGCGGTCAGCGCCGGGCTTGATCCCACCCGTGACACCACCGGCCTGCAGCCTGCCGACCAGCCGGCCGAGGGTGACTGGCCGGCATGGGGGCGCAGCAATGCCGCCACCCGCTATTCGCCGCTGCAGCAGGTCACCCCGGAAAACGTGGGAACCCTGCAACTGGCATGGCAGTTCCGCACGGGCGACCTGCCGAAGAAGCGCTGGGGTGCGGAAACCACGCCACTGAAGATCGGTGATCGGTTGTACCTGTGCACCGCACGCAATCAGTTGATCGCCCTCGATGCCGGCAGCGGCAAGGAGCTATGGCGTTTCGACCCGAAGGTGAAGGATGCGTCGATCCCGTATACGGCCGCCTGCCGTGGCGTGTCCTATTACGAGCTGCCCAGCGCGCCGACCCTCGCCGATGCCGCACTGGCTGACGTGGCCGCCGATCTCGCGCTGCCCGCACCGCCGCCGACCCGCACCCACCAGAGCGCGGCGCCAGGGAGCCGCTCAGCCTGCAGCGCACGCATCATCGAAGGCACGCTGGACGGCCGCCTTATCGCGGTGGACGCCGACAGCGGTCGCCCCTGCGCGAATTTCGGCAACAACGGCCAGGTCGACATCACCCTGGGCATGGGCGAGGTGCCGCCGGGTTACGTATCGATCACCTCGCCGCCGGCGATCGTCCGCGGTGTCATCGTTACCGGCCACCAGGTACTGGACGGCCAGCGCCGCGACGCGCCCTCCGGCGTCATCCAGGCCTACGACGCGATCAGCGGCAAGCTGCGCTGGGCGTGGGACATGGACCAGCCCGAGCGCAGCGGCCTGCCACCGCGCGAGCAGACCTATACACGTGGCACACCGAACATGTGGACCACCGCTACCGGCGATGAAGCACTGGGCCTGGTGTACCTGCCGATGGGCAATTCCGCAGGCGACTACTGGAGTGGCTCGCGCACCGAAAACGAGAACAGGTACGCGACCTCGCTGGTCGCCATCGATGTGGCTACCGGCAAGCCGGTCTGGCATTTCCAGGCCGTGCGCAAGGACGTCTGGGACTACGACCTGGGTTCGCAGGCCAGCCTCATCGACTACCCGACGGCATCGGGCAAGGTGCCGGCGATCCTGCTGCCCACCAAGCAGGGCGACATGTACATCCTCGACCGTCGCAACGGCCAGCTGCTGACCCCGGCCGAAGAGCGCAAGGTGCCACAGGGCGGCGTGGAGCCCGAGCAGCGCGCCGCCACCCAGCTGTTCTCGCTGTACCACACGCTGCGGCGCGACGATGCGCTGACCGAGCGTGACATGTGGGGCATCACTCCCATCGACCAGCTGGTCTGCCGCATCCAGTTCCGCAAGGCGCATTACGAAGGTTTCTACACGCCGCCCAGCAGCGATCACCATTCCATCGAATACCCCGGCTACAACGGTGGCTCGGACTGGGGCAGCGTGGCCATCGATACGCGGCGTGGCGTGATCGTGGCCAACTACAACGACATGCCCAACTACAACCGGCTGGTGCCGCGCGCCGAAGCCGACCGCAAGGGCTGGCTGCCGCGCGAGCAGATGCGGGCCGACAAGGGCGGTGCCGAAGGAGCAGGGGATCCGCAGGTCGGTACGCCCTATGGCATCGACGTCAACGCCGGTTGGCGGCTGCCGTTCACCGGCCTGCTGTGCAAGCAGCCGCCCTATGGCGGTATCCGTGCGATCGACCTGCGCAGCGGAAAGCTGCTGTGGGACCGGCCGTTCGGCAGCGCACGTGGCAATGGCCCCTTCGGCATCCGTTCCGGCCTGCCCATTGAAATCGGCACGCCGAACAATGGCGGTTCGGTGGTGACCGCCAGCGGCCTGATCTTCATCGCCGCAGCGACCGACGACCTGCTGCGCGCCATCGACCTGAAGACCGGCAAGGAGCTGTGGCACACCAAGCTGCCAGCAGGTGGCCAGGCCAACCCGATGGTGTACGAGCAGGGCGGGCGGCAGTACGTGGTCATCATGGCTGGCGGACACCATTTCATGGAGACGCCGGCCGGGGATTACGTGATGGCGTATGCGTTGCCGCGATGAGCCGCAGGGCAGGCAACACCGACGGTCAGCAGCCACGACCCCTGTGGGCACATTCCCTACGCCACAGGGGTATCGCACAAGCGGTTAAACCGTGACCACCACCTTGCCGATCTGCTCATTCGATTCCAGGTAACGGTGTGCGTCCTGGATCTGCGCGAACGTAAACACCTTGGCGATCAGCGGCACCAGCACGCCCTTGTCCAGGCCATCGACGATGAACGCCTTCGCACGCGCCAGCGCCGCGTCGTCGGACACGATTTCCGAGTACAGGTAGCCCTTCAACGTCAGAGACTTGCCCAATACGTTGAACAGCGGGAACGGCGTGGGCTCGCTGCTCAGCGCGCCATACTCCAGCAAGATGCCGCCGCGTGCCATCGCTTCGGTGAGCGGCACGAACTGCGGGCCGCCGATGGGATCGAGCACCACGCGCGCGCCGGCACCTGCGGTGATGCGGGCAACTTCGGCCACCAGGTCCTGCTCCTGGGTGGCGATGACATGGGCGGCGCCGGCATCGAGCAGCGCCTGGCGCTTGCCCGGCCCACGGGTTACTGCAATCGGCGTTGCACCCACTGCATTGGCGATCTGGATCGCAGCCAGGCCAACGCTGCTTGACGCTGCAGTGATGATGACGAAATCGCCGGCACCCACCTTGGCCTGCTCCAGCAGCGCACCCCAAGCGGTGACGTACTGCATCCATACCGCAGCGGCCTGCTCGAAGCCCAGCGACGACGGGTGTTTCACCACCAGGCGCGCCGGCACGTTGGCCAGCTCGCCGTAGGTGCCCCAGCGGGCGATATCCAGCGGCGGCACGACGCTGACAGCATCGCCTGCAGCGAAGCCGGTCACCGCGCTGCCTACGGCTTCAACCAGGCCAGCCGCTTCATAGCCCAGGCGGCTCGGGAACTCTGCCTGCTGCAGATAGGCGCCGTTGCGGAACATCACCTCGGCGCGATTCAGGCCGATGGCCTTGACCCGGATCTGGATCTCATCGGCGGCAGGAGCGGGTACGTCGATATCGTCAACGCGCAGCACATCGGCGTCGCCATAGGCGTGGATGCGGACAACCTGGGTCATGGGGGTCTCCAAAGGGAACGCCGGCTGGTGGCCGGCAGGGGGAACAGAGCCCTACTGTGCGCGTGGCCGGCGAACGAAAGAAGGGGTAATCTGGCGTTTCATTGGAAAACAATAGTTTGCAATGGACCTTATCGCACCCCTGCGCAGCTTCGCCAAGGTGGCCGAGGTTGGCTCGTTCGCCGCAGCTGCCGACGCACTGGATCTGTCGCCGCAACTGGTCGGCAAGCATGTGCAGACGCTGGAGCAGCATCTGGGTGTGCGCCTGCTCAACCGCACCACGCGCAGGCAGAGCCTGACCGACTTCGGGCAGGCGTATCTGGCACGTGCCCGGATCATCCTGGAGGACGTGGAGAGTGCCGAGCAACTTGCCGAAATCGCGCGCGGGCGACCGATGGGCCGGCTGCGAATCAGTGCGCCGGTCACCTTCGGTGTGCATGCGCTGGGGCCGGCGGTGGTGGCCTACATGCAGCAGTATCCGGATGTGCAGGTGGATCTGAACCTGTCCAACAGCCTGGTCAACCTGATTGAAGACGGCTACGACCTGGTGTTCCGCACCGGTGATCTCGCCGACAGCGGCCTGGTCGCGCGGCGGCTGGGCCCGTACCCGCTGGCGCTGTGCGCTGCCCCCGGCTATCTGGCCGCGCGCCCACCGATTGTCCACCCGCAGGATCTGAGCCGCCACGAATGCCTGAGCTTCGCCCACTCGGTGATCCGTACGCGGTGGAGCTTCCACGACCCAAAAGGGCGGCGTGTTGACCGTGCCGGTGTCCAGTCGCTTCATGGTCAACCAAGCCGAGCCGCTGCTGACTGCTGCGGTCGGTGGCCTGGGACTGATCCTGCAGCCGTTCGAGATGATGTCCACCGCTCTGGCCAGCGGCGAACTGGTGGAAGTGCTGCCTCGATTCGTACCGGTGTCCACATCGATCAACCTGTTGTATCTCCGCGATCGCCAGGTGACGCCGAAGCTGCGCAGCTTCCTGGATTTCTGCGTGGCGCGCTTCACCGAAAAGAGCATGGCGCGTGAGCGTTGATCGAAGCGTTCGCACCGGGTGGTCACGTCGGTCGATTACGATGGCATTTCGTCACGCCCACGAAGGATCTGCCATCGCCCTGCTGCATCCCCCTGCGTCCTGTTTCGTCCGCCTCCGCTGCGGCGCCGGGTTGCTGCTGCTGATCGGCAGCGCCGTCACTGCCAGCGCGCAGACGCCTGCCGGTGCGCTTGCAGAATGGGAACTGCACGGCCGTGTCGAAGGCCTGGCCCGGCCCGACACCGTCTGCCAGGATTTCCTGCAGGCGATGGGACGAAAACCAGCCGAGCTGGAATACGTAGGCTGCACGCAGGACGACGATTCCTACATCCAGCCGATGGAAGCGCGGTATCGCGTCAGCGGCGCCTCGGCGGCGAAGATGGAAGCCTATCTGCAGCAGACCTTCGGTATGCCGCCACTGAAGTACGTCTGCTGTGGCTGGAGCAACGGCGCGCCTTACGTCTGGCGCGAGCGGCCGGGCAGCGTGAATTATCAGATCGGCATGGGCGTGGAATCGCTGCATCATCCGCGCACGCAGTGGAGCGCGATTCCCTCCTTCACGGTAACCGTTGCGGTGAACCGCAAAGGCCCCTGATGGCGTACGCTTGAAACCAGCCACTGGCGTACAAGGAATGACAACCATGCCTCCGATGCTGCTCCGTGTTGCTGCCATCACGCTTGCCCTGGCTCTGAGCCAGGTCGCCGTCGCCGCATCTCCCGAGCCGCTGCAGCTGCAGCAGGCCGAAGCGCTGACGTACTGGAAGCCGGTGGAAGGCACGTTCCGCCCACGACTGAATGCCGATCCCGGGCGCGTGCAGTTCGCCGACGAGGTGACCGTGGCCTATTCGGTCAACAGGCGCGGCCGGACGTATGACGTAAAGGTGGTGGATGCCAAGCCGTCGACGGCCTTCAGCGGCTGGGCGTTGAATGCAGTCAAGGCGATGCGCTTCACTGCAACGGACAGCAACACCGAGCGCACGCCGATCCGCAGCGAAATGACCGCACGCTGGGGCGGCGGCAAGTAGGGCGCTAGGTAGGTACCCGAACCATCTTCGACATCAGGTGTTCGACCACGCCCGCCGGGTCCGCCGTGCGGCCCACATGTGTGCTGGACATCTGCACCACCGAGCTGCGCTTGGCGGTCAGGAAATGGAAGCGCGCGCGCGCGGGAAGCTGCGCGATCGGGCCGGCGCCGGCATCGCCCCGGCAGATCGCCACGATGGCATCCAACCACGGCTGCAGCGCTTCAATATCCAGCGCCGGCGCGAAGGCGTGCAGGCGGGCGGCATCGATCTCGATTGCCGCTTCCAGGTGACGTGCACCCGGGCAGGACACGATCACCCCGACGTTGATGAACTCCTCGCGTTCCACCCGTGGTACCACGCGGATGACGGCATAGTCATACGTGTGCAGCGTGGGCACGGATGGCCTCCTGCACGAACACCGCACGCACCTTCAGGCGATGCTTCAGGTAGTTGATGTAGCCCTGCCGGTAAGCCTGGGGGCTGTCGAAGGCCGGCTCATCGACCAGCCAGCTGTCCGGCACCAGGCCGACGATTCGCTCGATTTCCGCATCAGGCAGGCGCGCAGCCATTTCGGCATCCACCTCGGCGATGCGGCTGGCGAACGACAGCAGCACGTGGTCACGGATCAGTACGAAGGGCTTCTCGCAGGCGTCGCCGGCATTGGCCCAGTCGTGATGGAAGTACATCGCCGCACCGTGGTCGATCAGATACAGCTTGCGATGCCAGACCATCAGGTTCGGATTGCGCGTGGTGCGGTCGACGTTGCTGGTGAGTGCATCAAACCAGACGATGCGCGAGGCCAGGTCGGCGTCCACCGGCATCGCCGCCGGATCGTAGTTGATCGCGCCGGGCAGGTAATCCAGGCCCAGGTTCAGGCCTTCGCTGGCGCGGATCAGGTCCTGGATCTCCGGGTCCGGCTCGGTGCGGGCGAACTCGCTGTCCAGCTCCACGAACAGGATCTCCGGAATCGGCAGGCCCATCGCGCGTGCAATCTCGCCCGCGATCAACTCGGCAATCAGCGCCTTGGGCCCCTGTCCAGCACCACGAAACTTGAGCACCGCCATACCGTCGTCGTCGGTCTCGACCACGGCGGGCAGTGAGCCACCTTCCCGCAAGGGGGTGATGTAGCGGAGGGCATGGACGGTACGCATGGGCGCATTCTAGCGTGGCCCATGCATGGGGTGCGCCGGGCGATGCCCGGCGCCGTCCCTGACCTCAGTGCGACAACGCGCTGCGCTGCTGTTCCTGCACCTGCTGGCGCGTCTGTTCCTGCGAGGCGTGGTCGGCCTGGCGCTGGTTGACGAGGGCGAGGCTGTCCAGGCTTTCCTGCACCGGCCGCTGCGCGGCTTCAGCCGTAGCTGCCGATGCGCGCAGCGACGCAGGATCATCCAGCGCGCCCTTCACCACGAACACGTTCTGTGCCGCGGCGACATCTCCCGCCCGGCGGCTGAGCACCACATGATCCACGCGGTCCAGGCCGTTCTCGCGGGCCAGCACCAGCAGGCTTGCGCTCAGACGTTCACTGGAGGCGTCGAAGCTACGGCCATTGGCGGCATCCAGTTCTGCCACCTTGCCGCGGATCTGGTCGTGCAGGGCACGGTCGTTGCCGCCCGCCAACGGCGCAGCCTGCGCCTCGGTCGGCACGGGTGTGGTTGCCTGTGCAGTGATGGGCACGTGGGCATAGGTGCCCTCGGTGTGGTCGAAATAGTGCAGCGTGGACGGCGAGGTGCTGGTATCGAAGTAGGGCTGCCGTGGCTGCGTGCCCTCACCCAGAGACAGGCCGTTCTGTTCCAGCAGGCTTTCCTGCAGGCCGAGCTTTGCCATGTTCACCGACATCCGGCTGATGCCATCGGGTGCCGGGTTCCTGGCCTCTTCCTCGCAGACCCGGCCGATGGCATAAGCAGCGTAGAAGTTCTGGTAGTCCGAATTGCCGTTGGGACCCAGCCGCGACGACACACCTTCATCGTAGTAGTGCTTGCCCATGCCCTCGATGTTGGCGGCAGTGGCGGTCATGCTCAGGTCTGCATTGAGTGTGAGGTCCGGGTGCGCGGCATAGGTCATCGGCGGGCCGGGCTGCACGCGCACGAACTCCTCTGCACGGTTACTTGCTTTGTAGAGATCTTCCAGCGTGGCGTCCGGGTTGGCGGTCTTGACCATGCCTACCAATGCGTTCCAGCCCTCGATGTTCGCCGATGCCTCGTCGCGCCGGTTGGCTGCGAGCAGGGTGCCGATGGCCTGGGTGTAGTCGTGGGTCGAATCGCGTGCGGCAATGTCTGCAATATCGGAATCAAACTGCTTATAGGCTCGTTCGGTCGCTGCATCATTGAACCCATGCTGTAGCTCATGGCCCAGTACGAAAGTCAGCTCTGCAGCGTCGTGCCTGTCCCGCGCTGGTGTGGACAGACTGGATGCCGGCAGGCTGATCGTCTTTGCGCCGCCGTCGTACTCGCCGCCCACACTGCTGTCGGCAGGCAGCAGCTCAAAGCGCTGCAGATGACCGGCGGCGATGGCCGAGTCGACCTGGGCTGCCAGCGCCGGAGAGTTGGCGATGGCCTTGCGAAGGTTGTCGACCTGATCGGTCGTTACATCGGGTTTTCCTGCAAATTCGGTCAGCAGGCGTTCCGTATCCGCTGAAAGCGTAGGCATGGTGCGGTGCTCCTTACTGCACGGTGACAAGGCGGACGCAGGCATGCACCGGCTCGCCAGACGGGGTCGGATTCTCAGCAATCGTGTCGACCTTGATGCTCAGGTTCGGGCGATCGAAACGGTCATGGATGATGCGGCCGTGCTCGCCGCGGACGGTTTCACGCTTGAAGCCCGCGGCCTGCAGACCCGAGGCGAACTGATCGAAGTCGACCTGGCAGATCGCCGATGCGTTGGCTTTACGCTCGGCGGTGGTGTCGATGAAATTGAGATCGAGACGCGTATCGGCGGCGCCAGCCGTCTTGATTTCGAGGCCGTAGCTCCATTCCGGCGTCAGCGTGCCGCCGTAGCCGAAGTGCCCCGGGCCGAAACGCTGCGCGGGTGCCTGCATGGCCTGCGATACCCGTTCAAGGGTCAGTTCACGGGTGGAGGTGGTGTCCTTGATCAGATCCAGCAGGCGCAACAGGAGTTGGTCTGCGGTGAGCGCAGACGGCGTTGCGGCGTCGGAGGCAGTCGATGCCATGGTAGCGGGTCCTTGAGAAGTCGACGAATGGTCAGTCGCGTGTGCGCAGGCGCAGAGCGAGGCCGCACTTAGGACGATTGTCCACGGCCGTGTGAATGCGTACCCAAACATAAGCGTTCCCTGCATGTTGAGCGCTGACCGTAAAGTGGGCCAGGTGAATCACAGGTTAAATGTAATTGACGATTGCTGGAATCGGGGCAGGGTGCGTTCGGCTCAGGTACTTGCTGCAAGCGGAGTGGCCCCGGGCCCGGATGCCACGGAACTTCTTCACTTCGCCATTCCGTCAGCGGTGGCAGCATCCAACCGTGTCGACGATCAAGCGCAGGCGTGGCCTTGCGTAGCGGGTCTCCATGCCGCTTTCCCGCGACCGGCACTCCGCAACTCGTATCCGGCACATTGCGCAGCGTTGAAGGTGGTCCTGCGAGGCCACTCCCCCGGCAAGGAGGCCCGCGATGCACTGTCTTGTTCACGCGTACCCCTACCGCATCAGCGGCCGGCCTGTTGCCCAGGCCAAACGCGTTGGTGTCGGCGAACATGCTGAAACCGCTGCTGCGGTTCATGCAGCGTCAGACAGAATTCTTCCGTGAGTTGAGCACCGATGGTTGGCTCTGCATCCCGCAGTGCGCAGAGCCACTACATGCATGCGAGTCGCCCCACGACGCTGCTTTGTTCGCAGCACTGGGCGCGCATCTCGTCCACGATGTCCACGCAGGCTTCCGAGGTGCACGATGAGCAACGAATCGAGAGGAGCCCTGCCGCCCCTGGATCTGGATGATGCCAAGGCCGCGCAGATGATTGGCAAGCTGGTGCTGGTGGGCGTTACCCGTTTTGGTGGCGATGGCCAGGTGCAGGGGCTGGAGCAGTTTGCCGGCACCGTGCTGAGGGTCAGTGCCGAAGAAGGGCTGGTGCTGGCCGATGGCGATGATGGCCATGAGCGCTACCTGCCGCCCATGCTGGACCAGTACCTGCCGGCCGCTCCGGGCGAGTACCAGTTGCGGTCCAGCGGGGTGACGGTGATCGATCCCGATTATCTGTCCACCTGGGAGTTGCACGCGCGGCAGTAGGCGAGGGGCACCAGAGAGGGGCCGGGCCAGGCAGGGCCACGCTTTGCAGGATGGGGCGACTAGCCCTTCCGGCCCATTTCCCGGTGGGCAGGGGGTGTTAGATTCGGCCCATGCCCGCCGTGCGGGTACCCAACTCACACCCCAGGGGAAAAGGATGCTCATCCGTCGTACCTCTCTGGCGGCGGCCGTTGCCGTTGCCACGCTCGGCCTGCTGGCCGCCGGCCCGGCCTTCGCCGACTACGCCAAGCCGCCGGAACACCTGCTCAAGGTGCTCAAGGCGCCGCCGCCGCCGGCACCGAACATCGACCCCAGCGGCCAGCGCCTGCTGCTGACCACCGCGCAGACCTATCCGTCCATCACCCGCGTCGCCCAGCCGTACCTGAAGCTGGCCGGCGTGCGCCTGGAACCGAAGAACCGCAGCCGCCACGACACCCCCGGCGGCTATGGTATTCCGGCCTGTGTGGCCGACTTCACCCTGGTCGAGATCGTCAGCGGCAAGAGCACCAAGGTGAACCTCCCGCAGGGCTGCGCAGGTGGCGCACAGTGGTCGGCCGATGGCAGCCGTTTCGCCTTCCAGAATGCCGTCGATACCAGCGTGCAGCTGTGGGTGGGCGACGCCGCCACCGGCCAGGTGAAGCAGGTGCCGAACGTGCAGTTGAACCCCATTTTCGGCAGCACGGTGCAGTGGCTGGGCGGCAGCCAGAACCTGCTGGTGAAGCTGGTGCCGGCCAACCAGGGGCCGGCGCCGTCCAACGGCGGCACGCCCACCGGCCCGGACGCGCAGGAGTCGCTGGGCAGCAGTGGGGAGAGCAGTACCTATGAAGCGCGCGACACGCTGACCAGCGTGCACGATGAAAAGCTGTTCGCCTATTACGGTGCCTCGCAGCTGGCGGTGGTCGATGCCGCTGCCGGCAGCGTGCGCCCGGTTGGCCAGCCGGCGCTGTACAACGACGTCAACGCCGCGCCCGATGGCGTGCATGTGCTGACCGAAACCCTGAAGGCGCCGTTCTCGCATGCGGTGACCTACCAGCGCTTCGCCAACGATGTGGCCGTGCTGGACCTGGCCAATGGCCGCAATACGGTTCTGGCGAGCCTGCCGCTGGCCGATCGCGTGCCGGTACACGGTGTCCCGGAAGGCCCGCGCGGCTATGACTGGCGCTCCACCGACCCGGCCACCCTGGTCTATGCCGAAGCGCTGGACAAGGGCGACTGGAAGGTGAGCGTGCCGCATCGCGATCGCGTGCTGATGCTGAAGGCCCCGTTCACCGGCAAGCCGGTGGAAATCGCCCGCACTGCACAGCGCTTCGAGGGCTTTGCGTGGTCGGCCGACCCGGCCGTGTCGTTCCAGTTCGAGAACGACGAGAACCGCCACTGGATGCAGACCCGTATCGTTGATGTGGACCAGCCGAAGAAGGAAGGTCGCCTGCTGTGGGACATGTCCAGCGATGAGCTGTACGGCAACCCGGGCAACCTGGTGTTCAAGCGCCTACCCAGCGGTGCGCCGGTGGTGCGCCAGGAGGGCAACACCGTGTTCCTGCGCGGGCAGGGGGCCTCGCCGCAGGGCGACCGTCCGTTCCTGGATGCGCTCGATCTGGCTACGTTGAAAACCGAACGCCTGTTCCGCAGTGATGCCGATGCGTACGAGCAGTTCCTGGGGTTCAGCAATACACCGGGTCGCTTCCTGACCTGGCACCAGTCGGTGATGGACCCGCCGAACGCATTCGTGCGTCTGCTCGGTGAGCGCATCAACGATGCCAAGGCCGGCGAGGCACAGTTCCAGTCCAAGCCTGCTGCGTTGACCAAGCTGCTCGACCCGACCCCGGAAGTGCGGCAGATCCAGAAGCGCCTGGTGACCTACAAGCGCGCCGATGGCGTGGACCTGTCGTTCACCCTGTACACGCCGCCGGGCTACAAGGAAGGCCAGCGCGTGCCGGCGATCCTGTACGCATACCCGGCCGACTTCGCCAATGCCGCGCAGGCCGGCCAGGTCTCCGGTTCGCAGCAGACGTTCACCCGTCTGCAGCCGTACCGCCTGATGCTGCTGGCCGGCTACGCGATCATCGACAACGCCTCGTTCCCGATCGTGGGTGATCCGAAGAACGCCTACGACACCTATCTGGAACAGCTGGAAGCCGACGCCAAGGCGGCGGTGGACAAGGCCGTGGAGCTGGGCGTGGTCGACCGCAACCGTATCGGCGTGACCGGCCACAGCCATGGTGGCCTGATGACCGCCAATCTGATCGCCCACACCAACCTGTTCAAGGCCGGCGTGGCGACCAGTGGCTCGTACAACAAGACCTTCACCCCGTTCGGCTTCCAGAACGAGCGGCGTTCGGTATGGCAGGCGCAGGATGTGTACCTGAAGGCGTCGCCCTTCTTCTATGCCGACAAGATCAAGCTGCCGCTGCTGCTGGTCCACGGCGAGGACGATGCCAACCCGGGCACCGAGCCGTTCCAGTCGCGCAAGCTGTACCAGGCGATCCGCGGCAATGGTGGTACCACCCGTCTGGTGATGCTGCCCAACGAGCCGCACTGGTACACCGCGCTGGAATCGAACGAGCAGCTGGTGTCGGAAATGCTGAATTGGTTCGACACTTACGTGAAGAACGCGAAGTAATCCGGCAAGGCCGCCCTCCGGGGCGGCCTTTCTGTTTCAGCTGTCCTGTCCAGGTATCCCCCTGTGGGTGTTGCGTAACCATCTGTGATGCAGGCATGGATCGGCCACAAAGCTGCGGTACGCTGCGCATCTGATGTCCGCTACGGGTTCGCTCCATGAAGGCCTTCATCCTCGCCGTATCGCTGTCGATGTCCGTTGTCCCGGGCATTGCATTCGCCCAGCCGCTGCCGGCCGAGCTTGCAGCGTTGGGCATCACTGCCGGCATGCCCTACAGCAAGGCCAAGCGCCTTCTTGATGCCGCAGGATGGCAGGCCAGCCCGCCACGCGATGCACCTGAAGTATTGGACGGTTTCCCGGAAGTGGGTTGCCAGAAGGGCGGCAACAATTGCAGCAGCACCTTCGCCAAGGATGGGCAGCAGGTTGCTCTGCAGGTGGGAACCACGCTGGCGGGCCAACCCTTCGTGCAGGGCGGCCGCTGAGCAGGACGCGCACTCAGCCCAGCGGCAGGTTATCCAGCGCACGCGACATCCGGTCATGCAGGTCGCGCACGCGTTCGGCCTTGGCATCCACGCGGCGCTCATCGCCGAAACTGCGGACATAGGCGCATGCAGCGAAGCCGGCGCTTTCCCTTTCGTATTCGGCGATCCACGCCAGGCGGTCGGGGTTGCTGGCCTGCTCGGCCGACCAGGCCGCTACCGGCGGGCGGATGCGCGCGATGATGCCAAGCCGCCACGGTTTGGGTGTCAGCCGCGCACGGAAGCAATGCTGCAGCGTGCACATGCGTGCATACAACGCGTCGGTGCCCAACGCCTTGAAGAAGGCATGCACCTGCGCATCCTGTGGTTCGAACGTGGCATGCATCGCCAGTATGCGCAGCCCGGCCGGGGTGCGGTAAGCGCGCAGGTGCCAGTCGGGGTGGTGCTCGACAAATGCCTGTACGCGCTGCAGTGCGATGCCCTCGACGCCGCCGGCCCGGGCGAGCCGTCGCTTGCGCCGCCCCGACAGGATCTGGTTGACCACCACCATCGCGATGCCGCCGGCCGCCAGGCCGATGTTGAAGTTGCCCAGCGCACCGCCGATCAGCGCACCGGCCGCCAGCAGCCCCAGCGCTCCGAGCAGCGGCAATGCGCAGCCTGAGGGAGTGGGCACGTGGTCGATATCCGCAAACAGCACATCGGGGGTGTTCAGGCACAGCGCGCCGTAACTGTTGCGGGTGACAATGACATCATCCCTGCGCTGCACGATCTGCTCGCGGATCGGGATGCCTTCCACGCCGTAGTTGGTCCGTCGCTCGCGACGCGGCACGGACTGGCCACTGAGGATGGCATCAAGCGCTTCGCGTGCACGAGCATCGGCGTGGGCCTGCGCGGCGTCCTGGTCGTCGTCGGACCAGCCGAACCGGCGTACCACCACCGCGCGGCCTCTGTACCTGTCCTGCAGACGGGCTTCGGCCCAGTAGGCTGGAACGATCATCATCCTGTCTTCCCCTTGCTTCCATGGCAGCCGCTCGCCGCGAGTCTGGCACAGCAGGGGAGGGCGTTGCACGATACGGCAGCGCATGCGCCGACGCGGTGGTAGATTGCGCGCTTCGCGTGCACTCCACCAAGGACGGAGCCATGTTCGTGTCATTGCGCTGCCTGCTTGCCCTGGCCCTCGGCGGGGTGATCGGCGCCACCCAGGCGGCGGTGTCGGGACCGGAAATCCTGACCGCCGATGCCACCCGTTTCTACGCGCTGTACGAGGCCGCTGGCGGCAAGCCCAGCGTGGCCCAGCTTGAGCAGTACCTGGCACAGGGCACGCCGAGCCTGGCCCAGTTCGCCAAGCTGCGCCGGGTCACCGCCCAGCGCATGGCCGAAGCGATGGCGCGCGACCCTGCGCTGTACGCCAATGGACGGGCCTGCCTGGCGGAGTTGCCGGCGGTGCGGCAGCGACTGGTGCAGGTGTTCGCTAATCTGCATGCGATCTATCCGCAGGCGAAGTTTCCGCCGGTGGCGATCGTGGTGGGGCGCGGCAAGCCGGTGGGCATGACGTATCCCGATGGGGTGGTGATCGGCCTGGAAGCACTGTGCGCCGCCGAATTCATGAACGCCAACGCGCAGGACCGCTTCGTGCACGTGATCGCGCATGAGTATGTGCATATCCAGCAGACCGGTGTGAGCGAGTACGAAGCAGGCGACCCGCGGGCGACGGTGCTGCGCGAGTCGCTGGGCGAGGGGATCGCCGAGTTCATCGCCGAGCTGATTTCCGGCAACGTTGGCAATGGCCGGCATGCCGGTTGGACGCGGGGCAGGGAAGTGCATATCGAAAGCGCCTTCGCGCTGGACGTGGACAGCACCGATCTGACGCCCTGGCTGTACAACCACACGCCGGGTTCGCAGGAGCCCTACGACCTGGGTTACTGGGTGGGCTACCGCATCGCCAAGGCGTACTACCTGCAGGCCGGCAACAAGCGCGATGCCGTGCGCGCGCTGATCCAGCAGGACAACCCGAAGGCGATCCTGCAGGCCAGCGGCTGGACGCCAGGGATGTGGATGCCGGCCAAGGTGACGGGTGTGGCGGCAAGGGCGGCTGCATCGGCCAAGTGACCATTGGCAGGCCGCGCTAGACTGCCCCAGGTCGACAACGGAGGATGCTCATGCGCAGGAGGACTTCACTGGCCTGGCTGCTGGCCGGATCGCTCATGGCGGGGCTGGCCACGCCAGTGTTGGTGCAGGCGGCCAGCAATCCATTGCTGACCAAGCCAGTGGAGCAGGTGCAGCCAGACGAAGTGCGCTTCATGCAGCAGCGTCTGTCCGATTGGCCGCAGCTGCAGAGGTACCGCGCAGCCAATGCTGCATTGCCCGCGCCACGGGCCGAGCAGTCACGTGTGGTGTTCTTCGGCGATTCGATCACCGAGGGCTGGGGCAAGGAAGGCAGCAGCACGTTCTTCCCCGGCAAGGGTTACCTCAATCGCGGCATCAGCGGGCAGACCACCGCACAGATGCTGGTGCGCTTTTCGCAGGATGTGCTGGCGCTGCGCCCGAATGTGGTGGTGATCCTGGCCGGCACCAATGACATCGCCGGGAACACCGGCCCATCCACGCAGGCGATGATCGAGGACAACCTGCAGGCCATGCTGGATCTGGCGAAAGCGCATGGCATTGCGGTGGTGCTGGCGTCGGTGTTGCCGGTCAGCGAGTACCCGTGGATGCCGGGCATAGCACCTGCACCCAAGGTGCGTGCATTGAATGCTGCGTTGAAGCGGCAGGCCGATGCGCGCGGGCTGGTCTATCTGGACTACCACACGCCGATGGCCAACCGTGCCGGCGGACTGGATGCGCAGTTGGCAACCGATGGCGTGCACCCGACGGCGAAGGGCTATGCGCTGATGGCACCGCTGGCCGAGGCGGCGATCAAGCGCAGGCGAACGCGCCCAAGCGCTGAGATTGGAGTAGTGCCGGCCGCTGGCCGGCAACCTCGATCTGCATGCCGAACGGATTACCGGCCAGCGGCCGGCACTATCCTATCGCCAGTTCCGCCAGCAGCCACTCACAGAAACGCATCACCAGCGGATCGCGCGCGCTGTCCTCGTGCAGCAGCCAGCTCCAGCGCGGTCCGCGTACGTACGCCTCATCCAGCGGCTGCAGCACGCCCTGTGCGCGCGCCGGTGCGGCCAGCAGTTCGCTGACCAGTGCAATGCCCAGGCCCTGGCACGCGGCATCCAGCAGCTGTCCTGGCTCGGAGAAATTCAGGCCTTCGCGTTGCTGGCCGACATCGGCACCGCCCTGCACCTGCCACTGGCTCCAGTCCATTTCGCGCTCGCCATGCAGCGTTAGACGTTCGTGCACCGGTGTGGCGAGCAGGGACGGATGGCAGGCGGGATAGAGACGGTCCTGCAGCAGCACGCGATGCTCGCAATGCGCCTGTGCCTGCAGATCATCGCGAACGCTGATGTCCAGCGTCTGCGCGGTCATGTCCGGCGCCTCTTCGCTGGTCAACAGCCACAAATCGGCCTGCGGCTGCTGGCGGCGGAACTCGCCCAGCCGCGGTACCAGCCAGTGGCGCGCGAAGGCGGGGCTGGTGTTGACGATCAGTTGATTCGGCTTGCGGTACTGATCGAGCCGACGAATGCCACTGGCCAGCTGGCGCAGCAGCGACTGTGTGGTTTCCAGCAGGTCGATGCCGGCATCGGTGAGGGTCACGCTGCGGCCCTGGCGGAAGAACAACGGCTGTTCCAGAGAGTCCTCCAACCCGCGGATCTGCTGGCTGATGGCAGACTGGCTCAGGTGCAGTTCCTCGGCCGCACGATGGAAGCTGCCGAGCCGGGCGGCAGCTTCGAAGCCGCGCAGAGCGTTCAGTGAGGGCCAATGCTTGAGCATGATTGATAAGCCTGGCTGATCGTATTTCCACTGAATCTATCGTTTGTTCTCCTCCATCTGCAAGGGCAACATGGGTCTGTCGCGCATCAGCCGGTGCGCATGAACCGATCAGCTGGACTTCACGGTCCGCCCCTGGAGCCTGTCATGTCTACCCGCCGCCATTTCATCACCCAACTCGCCGCTACCGCCGGCCTGGGCGGCTTGGCCGCACTGGGCCTGGGTGGACTGCCCGCCCAGGCCCGTGCCGCTGCGCCGGCCGGGTGGCAGATGCCCGATGAGCACGGGCCGCAGGAGCGGGTCTTCCTGGCCTTCGCCGCACAGCCGCGGGTATGGGGCGCGCAGGCCGATGCGGTGAACACCGCCGTGGCACGGCTGGCGCGCACCATCGCCCGTCATCAGCCGGTCAGCGTGCTGTGCCGCCCTGCACAGCGCCGGCAGGCGCAGGACCGCTGCGGCCGCGACAACATCGAGTTCCTCGAAGTGCCGCTGGATGACATTTGGGTGCGCGATTACGGCGGCTGTTTCGTGACCAACGACCAGGGCCGCCTCGGCCTGGTCGACTTCAACTTCAATGGCTGGGGCGGCAAGCAGAGTGCGCGCAACGATGGTGCGGTAGCACCGTGGCTGGCGCAGATGACCGGCGCGACGCTGCTGGAAAGCGATCTGGTGGGCGAGGGCGGTGGCATCGAAGTCGATGGTCACGGCACCGCGATCCTGACCGAGAGCTGCTGGGTGAACCGCAACCGCAATCCAGATTGGTCACGCGCGGATATCGAAGCGGAGTTGAAGCACCACCTGGGCCTGCGCAAGGTGATCTGGTTACCCGGCATTGCTGGCGAAGACATCACCGATGCGCATGTGGATTTCTACGCACGCTTCGTGCGCCCCGGCGTAGTGATCGCCAACCTGGACAACGACCCGGAATCGTACGATTACGATCTGACCCGCGAGCATCTGCAGATCCTGCGCGAGGCCACTGATGCCGACGGTCGCAGGCTGCAGGTGCACACGCTTCCGCCGCCGCTGGGCGGCCGCGATAACGTACATACCCGTGACAACGATGATCTGGCCCGGGGCTACATCAATTACCTGCCGATCAACGGCGCGGTGATCGCACCGCAGTTTGGTGATGTGCGCGCCGACGGCTATTGCCGCGAACTGCTGGAAGACCTGTATCCCGGTCGCACGATCGAGCAGGTCGACATCGATGCGATCGCCGGTGGCGGTGGCGGCATCCACTGCGTGACCAAGAACATGCCGCGGGTGTAGTGCACCGGCGCGGCGCCGCTGCGATAGAGTGTCCACCGAGCCGGCCGCGCACGGTGGCCGCCAAGGACGACGAGGCAGGGAATGCAGAACGGAATCGGCAGCAGGCTGCGCTTGGCCGGCGTGGGCGCGGTACTGATGTTTGCAGGTCAGGCGAGCGCCATTGCCGCGCCTGCAGCGTCACCGGTCACACGTGAGGCGGTGGCCGGCATTTCCCTGAGCGAATGGACCGCGCGTTGGTGGCGCTGGGCTCACGAGCAGAGGGTTGCGCCTTACCTGGATCCCGATGGTCGCCTGTGCGAACTGGGCCAGGAGGGGCCGGTCTGGAACCTGGCAGGAACCAATGGCCGCTTCCAGCCACGCAGGCAGTGCGTGGTGCCCGAAGGTAGGCACCTGTTGCTGCCCATCATCAACATGGCCAGCTACCAGACCGGGGAAGACGTCTCCTGCGAGGAGCTGCAGGCCGGCGCGGCGATCAACAACGACTATCTTGTCAGCGCTGTGGTGCTGCTGGACGGGCAGCCGTTGGGTGACATGCGCCTGCACCGGGTGAAGAGCGAAGGTTGCTTCCGCATGGATCCGGATGACGACGACTCGAGATTGGCTGCGGCCGACGGCTACTGGCTGATGCTCAAGCCACTGACGCCCGGTCGGCACACCGTGAGCGTCGGCGCCAACTATGGCGCGCCCGAAGGTGGCGCGTATAGCGAGATGCGGCAGACCTTCGAGTATGTGCTGCATGTGGGTGGCCGCACGCAGATCACCTTCGTGACCCCCATGATGCTGGAGGTGTCTGCCCCCTGATCTGCGCGGCAGGGGTCAATCATGGTCCTGCTTCAACGCCAGGTCGGCAGCCAGCAGCGCCTCGGCTGCCGCACTCAGGGCCGGCGAGGGCGGAGCAACCACGCCGATCGATTCCATCATCTGCGGCATGCCGACGAACTGCCGCGCACGGCGATCGTAGATGCCGGTGATCAGCAGTGCACGCGTGGCGGTTTTCTGCTCCGGGCCGATCAGTACGCGCTGCTCCATGATGCCGCGCGTGCCAACCCAGCCGACCAGCCGCGTTTCCAGGGTGAAGCGCTGGAACGGCTTCAGCTCGCGCCGGAACTGGATGGTGCCGGCGCCAACGATCGGCGCCCACTTCTCACGCAGGGCCACCTTGCCCAGGCCCATGCGCAGGATCAGGTCCAGCCGGCCCAGGTCGAAGATGTTCCAGTAGCGGCCGTTGGTCATGTGCAGGTTGCTGTCCAGGTCGTTGGGCAGCACCCGGAACTGCAGGCGGGAGACGCCGAACGGGGCCTCCAGCTTCGGACGGAACAGGCTGCACAGCAGCAGGTGGAGCAGGCGGAACCAGAGATTCATGGTTATGACGACTGTTATAGAACGGTCGATACGCTAGTCTATGACGACTGTCTTAGCAAGGAGCCGGCCGTGAGCCCGCGATCGTCCGATGCCCCCCAGCGTGTGATTGATGCCGCAGCGCAGATGCTCGCGCGTGTGGGCCTCAACGCGACCAGCATCCGCGAGGTGACCAAACTGGCTGATGCGCCGCTGGGGTCCACGTATCACCACTTCCCGGGCGGCAAGCAGGAATTGTTGGCACGGGCCACCACGATGGCCGGCGACAAGGTGGAGGCGCTGCTGATCGAACTGCTGAAGGGCGGCGCGGTGCAGGGGTTGCAGCAGTTCCTGGCGCTGTGGCGCGAGCGCCTGCTGCGCACCGGTTTTCGTGCCGGCTGCCCGGTGCTGGCGGCAGCCGTCGAGGAGCCGGTGGAGGCCCTGCCGAGCCAGCCACGTGCGGCGGCCGCCGAGGTGTTTGCCCGCTGGCAGGGGCACCTGGCTGAGGCGTTCGTCGCCGATGGGCACGCGCCTGCCCAGGCGACCGGCCTGGCCAGCCTGGTGATTGCCAGTGTGGAAGGCGCAGTGGCGATGAGCCGTGCACTGCAGGACATCACCCCGTTCGACCAGGTGGCTGCGCAGTTGTTGAAGGCAGCCGCACTGCCTGCCTGAGCGGCGCGCGGACTACTTGAAGAACATGTAGACCCACCCGGCAAACATGGGCACCATCACAGCGATACTGGATGCCACCAGCCAGCGTACATAGCGGCTGGCCGCATCGGCCCCTTGCCGTTTCAGTGCCCACGCATGCACAGGCAAGACCAGCAGGGCCTGCAGGAACAAGGCCGCCATTGCGCCAAGCCAAAGTGGAAACACACCCAGGCAGCCGTCACTCATGCAATAGGTCGCGAACCACGACCCCCAGCCTGCCAGGCCGATCATCGGCAGGAACATGACGATGGCAACAGGGCGGGTGAACTGGGACGCTTGCATGCAGGAGCCGATCCGTTCCGTGGCTGCCCAGAATATAGGATCCACACCGGAATGCGGTTGCCGTGGATCGGCCGGGAACTGGACGGGACGTGACCTGTAGACGCGGCGCCACGGCAGGGTAGAATCCGGCCAGCGCAGCCCGCGCGTGCTTGGCAAGGATGTCTGCATGCTGCACCACCTCTCGTTGGGTGTCCGCGATCTCGAGCGTGCAGGTCGCTTTTACGATGCCGTTCTTGCAGCACTCGGTTACCGCCGCGTCTTCGAAGACGACACCGCGATCGGCTATGGCCTGGTCGAGGATGAAGACCTGTTGTGCCTGAAACTGCGCGACGATGCGGTTGCGCCGGGACCTGGCTTCCATCTGGCGTTGACGGCAACTACGCGTGCGGCCGTTGATACCTTCCATCGTGCTGCCTTGGCCACCGGAGGCCAGGACAACGGACCTGCCGGTCTGCGCCCGGACTATGGCGAGCGCTACTACGCTGCGTTCGTGATCGATCCAGATGGCCATCGCATCGAGGCGGTGACCAAGGCGGCGGCATGAGACACGGACGCCAGCCCGTTTCGATGACGGGCAGCCGCAGCAGCGAAGCGATGCGTGCACGTCGGCAGCTGCAGCATCGTGGCTGGCCGCGGCTGCAGATGGCCGTGATTGTCGTGCTGACCGGTGCCGCCGGATTCCTCGCCTCGCACGTGCTGCGCCTGGCAGGCATGGACGCGATGCTGCTGCGCTATCCACTGGCCGTGCTGATCGCCTATGGCGTGTTCCTGCTGCTGATGTGGGTCTGGATCCGGTGGCGCTGGGATGCGGTGGCCGATGGGTTGGGCTCCGCGCCCGGCGGCGGTGACAGCCAGGCATCGCCGTGGACCGGCAGCGGCGGGCATTCCGGCGGTGGTGGCGCGTCCGCCTCCTGGGGCGAAGCCGCAGCGTCCTCCAGCGCGAGCGCCGACAGCGCATCGTTGCTGGACGTGGCCGACGGCGAGGCAGGCCTGCCGTTGCTGGCCATTCTCGGCGTCATCGCGCTGGTGGCTACAGTGCTCGTGGCCAGTGCCTGGGTGGTCTGGTCGGCGCCGGTGCTGATGGCCGAGCTGCTGGTGGATGCGGCCATCGCCGGGGGGCTGTACAAGCGGATGCAGGGCATGCAGGCGCAGGGGTGGTGGCGGCTGTGCCTGTCCCATACGATCTGGCCGCTGCTGGGCCTGCTGGTGTTTTTCGCCGGGCTGGGCTGGCTTGCGCAGCAGTTGGCGCCGGATGCGGTCAGCCTGATGCAGGTATTCAAGGCGTTGTAACAGGATCTGCCACGACGTTTAATATCAATCACACGCAAGGAGAAGCGCATGGATGTCGCTGCACGCAGGAACAGGAAGTTCGTTCGTTGGCTGATGGTGGCGATGTTCGCCCTGTTGATGCCCTTCGCGGTGCTGGCCCAGTCCGGGCCTACGGCCACCCCGCCCACAACAGATGCGGCCGCCGAAGAAGCCCAGTGCCGCGCCTGCACCTATGAACGCATCGGGCACAAGGTCGACATCGGCCTGGTGACCTTGGTGTCGCTGCTGGTGGTCGGCCTGCTGGTGGCCATTTCCCGCGAATGGGGGACGACTTCGCAGCGCTGGACCTGCCGCACGATGGCCCTGCTGCTGGTGGGCATCGGGGTGGCCCTGCTGTGGTGGGCGGGCAGCATCATCTACCTGGGCTATAACCCGTGGCAGGAGGACGCCGCTCCGCTGGATGCCGCGTTGGCCTCTACACTGCTCAGCACGTCGCCGAAGTGGCTGGCAGGGCTGTTGATGATGGGTTTCGCGCCCACTGTCTGGCGGCGCAGCGAGCGCCTGCCGTCCTGGCGCATTGCATGATCCAAGGGGCGCCGGGCGATGCCCGGCGCTCCCCTTGTGAATCAGTCGAAGCGCCAGCGCACGCCTGCATACACGCCGCGGCCTTCACCGGGCGTCGAGCGCGCCACGTCCTTGCCGGCATCGTTGTAACCGGGGGTGACGGTGGCGGCGTAATGGCGGTCAGCGATGTTGCGCATCTCCGCCCACAGCTGCCAGCGGCCGCCCGGTGCGTCGTAACCAATGCGACTGCCGAAGATGACGTGGCTGTCCGCCCAGTAGCTGTTGGCGTAGTCCACCGCGATGCGTGAGGCGTACTCGGTGTTCAGTGCGGCATACAGGCCCGAGGCGTGGTCGAAGCGCAGTTCGGCCTGGTAAGCGTGGCGCGGCAGGCCGGGCAGGCGGTTGCTGCCGAAGCGCGTGTCATGGCGATAGCGGAAATCGCTGAAGGTGTACGCCTGGCGCAACGACAGACGGCCCGGTGCAGCCTGCCACAAGGTGCTATCCAGACCGGCCTCGATGCCACGGTGCACGGTGGGGCTGGCGTTGTTCTCAGCGATGAACAGGTTCGGCACCGGCTGCAGTTCCACGCTCAGCAGCTCGTGGTTCACGCGCGCGTAGTAGCCGGTCAGTTCCCAGCGGCCCAACGGCGCGTCGCCGCGTGCGCCGAGTTCTAGCGTGGTGGCGGTCTGGTTCTGCATCGGCACCGGCGCGCGCTGGCGGCCGGTTGACGGACCATTGCCCGCGCCGAAGTACTGGTTCGAGCCCCAGATCATCGACCACGGATGCGGCGCTTCCACCGAACGACTGAGGTTGCCGAACCACTGCGTCTGCGGCGTCTGCTGCCAGGTGAAGCCCAGCCGCGGCGCGTAGTCCCAGTCGTGGTCGCGCAGGCGCCCGCCGCTGCTCGGCCAGGTGACCTGCACATCGCGGCGGGTGTTGATCAGTGCAAAACCGGTCTGTACGCGCAGGCGATCATTCACGGCCAGGTTGTTGCCGATGTGCAGCGTGCTGTCGGTGCCGTGGTGGCGGAAATCGCGCGTGCGGGTGCCGGCGGCATAACCGTTGTTGGCAAAGCGCAGCGACTCGCGCACATCGGCATCCAGGTCGTGGGTAACGCGCAGGCCGATGGTGGTTTCGCTGTCCAGGCCGAACAGCATGTGGCGGCGGCGGTAGTCCAGCGTGGCATTGAGGTTGGCGTAGTCCAGCTGCTGGCGGTACAGGCTTTCGTTCAAGTCCATCGGATACTTATGATAGACCAGCCCAGCCTGCAGCGAGGAATCCTCGTCGATCTGCAGGGTGGTGATATTGCCCACCCAGGTGCTGCCCGGTTGCGGACGGCGCGCATCGATGGCCAGGTTGGCCGCGTTCGCCGCGCGCGGATCATTGCGGATCTGCTCGCGGGTCAGGCGCCCGGGTGTCTCGTGGTTGGTTTCGCGGTAGCGCACGAAGAAGCGGGTCTGCAGATCGGGGGTGATCTGCCAGCCGATGTTGGCCATTGCGCCCTTGCCATCGCCGGCCGCATGGCGCTGGTAGCCATCGAATTCGGTATCGGTATAGGCCAGGAAGTAATCGACGTCACCACTGGCGCCGCCCCAGCTGATCCCGCGCTTCTGGTAGCCGCGGCTGCCGGCTTCGTAGTGCAGCTGCACGCCCGCCGAGTCGCGACCGCTGCGGCTGATGTAGTCGATGGCCCCGCCCAGTGCCAGCGCGCCGCGTTCGAAGCCGTTGGCACCGCGCAGCACTTCCACGCGTGATAGCCACAACGGTTCCAGCAGTTCGTAAGGTGTGCCGCCCGGGCCGGACAGTGGAAGGCCGTCGATCGATACCGCGATGCCGGAAGCATGTGCACCCGGGCCGCGGTTGATGCCCGAGCCGCGGATCGACACCTTGGTGCCTTCGTTGCCCGGCGACTGCGCGCTGATGCCGGGTTGATAAGCCAACACGTCGGCGCTGCTCGACAGGCGGCTGTCCGCCTTGGCCACGTCGATCACGTTGCTGGCGCCCGGCACGCGCTTCAGCGCCTCGCGCGCCTGCGCGCTGGCATCGGCGGCAGTGACCCGCACCGCGTCCAGCGTGGTGGCCTGAGGCGCGGCGTGGGCGGTGGTGGAAAGGCCAAGCAGGATGGCCAGCGACATCGGGGAGCGGGTGGGGCGGTGCGGCAGGAAGGGCATGCGGACAGTCTGTAAACCAAAAAACAGGCGCGCAAGTTAACAGGTCGGGTGCGGTACGTCACCCCCGGCAGGCCGGGAATCGGCTACATCCCAGGAACAACTCGCCAGTAGTCCGGTTCTTGCGCTCAACCAGCGGCGCAGCGCACTTCCGGCAGGTCGCGGCAGTTGCGGCTTGCGTGGGCGTTGCCAGGGTTGGCTCCAGCCGTTCCAACGGTTCGGTGATCGGCCGAGTCTGCACTTCGCGGATCATCCGCAGTAGCTCGGCGCCGGGCACCAATGCGACGGGTTTGCCCGCCACGAAGGCTTGGGCATCACGGCTGAACTTGCCCGAGCTGACAACCATTGCCGCGTCCGCCTTGTGGTGCGCGAGCAGCCCGTACATCTCGCGCACGACCGCCACGCCTACCTGCTGCCGTCGCCATTGCTTGCATTGCACCAGCGTGCGCTTGCCGTTGCGTCGCAGGATCAGGTCGATGCCACCGTCCGCGCCGCCCAGTCCGGTTTCTTCGACTGCATAGCCTTGGCGCCGGAAGGCTTCGCCGACAAGAAGCTCGAAGTTTCGCCAGCCCGTCGTGGCCAGGCTTTCCAACCCGGTTCGGGTATCCAGCAGCTGGCGTCGCTTATAGGCGCCAGCCAAGGAAAGCAAGGTGGCAAGCATGCAGATCGCCAACCAGGCCCAGGCAAATACCGGTTGGGCAAGAACCTGAAGGAGGATGTCGCCAGTGGGGGCAGTGACAGGTTGGCGCCAAGCCGGTAACAACCAGCGCAGAGTGGCGAAGCCGAGCCCGCCCACCGCTGCGTTGATGTACCACGGCCATGTGGCCATGACATCCAGAAGACTGTTGCGCCTGCGTCCCATGCATTTTTCTCCGACGTGCTCGCCATTGTTCAGTCGAGCCTTACGATTGGTTTTCCGGTGTGCCTCACAGCAAATTCCAGTAGAAGAGGCTCGACTCTACAAAGCGGATTTCACCAGTGCTTTTGATTTGGCGAATAGCGTTTTGGCCATCTCAGCGTTACCGAGCGCAGCATGGCATTCGGCAAGGCTGTCCCAGGCATTGGCCGAGGTGGGATACAGGGCGGTGTTGAGGGCGAAGACCTTCAGCGCGGGCCGGTTGCCCAGATTGTTGCGGATCGCGTAGCCGGTTGCATTGATGGCCCGCTCCAGTTCGTTGGATGCAATGCCACTGCTTTCGCTCAGCCACGCACGCAGGCTACTTTCACTGCTGCTGTCGCCGGTCAAGGCATAGCCGATCAAACGTTCGGACAGTGCCGCATGCGGAAACTCGCCTGGCGCAGCCACTGCCATCGTGCTGTCCACCAGAGTGCTCGACCAGGCATTGCGGGCGCTGCCATTGGTCAGGTACACGAACACCCAGTAGCCGCTGGCCAGCGTGCCCTTGAAGGCCAGCCGCGCGCGCACGCGGGTGCCACCATCGTGGCCGACCTGTGTATAGCCATCGCTGCGGGTCGTATCCCAGCCGGTGGAGAAGAAGTTGCTGCCGCCGCCGGTCAGTGTCTGTGGCTGCCACAGCGCTTCCAGCGTGGCCGTGCGCACCAGCTTGCCGGTCGCCAGCGCCTGCAGGAAACGGTTCATGTCGCCCACGGTGGTTTGCAGATCGGCGTGGCCCAAGCCGTAGTTCGGCCATGGATCTTCATTGGCCGGCTGCAGCTGGCCTTCCTTGCCGATGTACGGCACCGCCGCGCGCTGCGCCGGCACGCTGGCCGCTCCCCACGAGGTGCTGGTCATTTTCAGCGGCTGCAGGATGCGTTCGCGTGCAATGACCGGATAGGGCTTGCGGTACTGCGCCTCCAGCAACGCAGTCAGCATCAGGTAGTTGGCCTGCGTGTACTGCACGCGGCTGCCGGTTCTGAACTGCAGCGGTGCCGAACCGGCCACCTTCAACGCAGCAGCAAGATCGGGCGCCACGCCCGGGTAACCTTTGCTCACCCAGCGGTTGTCCACGCGGTCGTAGTATTCGCCGATGCCAGAGCTGTGGTTGAGGAAGTCACGCACGTGGATGACCTGCCACGCGGTCGGCAGGTCCGGCACATAACGACTGGCGGGGGCATCCAGATCCACCTTGCCCTGGTCCACCAGCTGCATCACCAGCGTGCTGGTCAGCAGCTTGGCCATCGACTGCGCGGCGAAGATGGTATCGACGGTGGCAGGCGCGTGGGTGGCCGGGTCGCGTTCACCACTGGCGCCCTCGTACAGCACGTTGCCGTTGTGTGCGACCAGTACCGCCTGGCCGGCAATGCCGTAGCGCTCGCGGTTGGCCTGCAGTTGGGTGTCGATCTGATTGGAAAGATCGCCGGCAGGTTCAAGCGCCGAAACGGGTGGGATCGCAAATAGCGTGCAGAGCAATGCAGCAGCCAGGGTGCGGTACATCGCGGTGATCCGTCAGCGGTGATGGCGCATCTTGGTCACGGCGGGAGTTGGGGTCAAGCCGGCCCTGTCCTTTGCTCCACGCAGGAACATAGGGGAGCAGGAATGGAGCAGGGCGGAAGCCTCTGGTAGTAGGTCTGTCGCGATTGCCCCTTCTTGCGCGCGAGGCCTTCAGATACAACGTCGGTCCGGAAGCGCGGCGATCTTGGATCAATCCCCAGCCGGATAGACCCGTCCATTGAAGGTCTGTTGACCGCGTCACCACCTCGTACCACTGTGACTGCCGGATCGAGTGAATCTGCGGTCGCCGGCAAGTGGAAGCAAACAATGGCCAAGCCCCGCGAATTCAAAAAACTGGTGGCATACCTGCAGAAGATTCCTGCGATGTCCGAGCCCATCCACTGGCAGCGCTGCGACGGTGGAACTTGGTATGTCGGCTTTTCGCTTGCCTTGGAACACCCGCTGGCGTGGAGCGCGGTGCAGGAGTTGGCGTATGTGCTCAACACGCTTTCTATGTCGGAGCTTCTGCCCACTCGTTTCCTGCCCACGGCGCCACCGCCCTATCTAAATGGTCCCGCATGCTGGTATCTGAGCTGGCGCATCGAATCGACGCTACCCGGCATCAAGCCTGATGAGGTGCTTGAGTGGCTTGAAGGACGATTGCCACAACCGGTAGATGATGAATCGAAGTGGATCCCGTCCATTGTCGAAGAGTGCGAATCACCTGACGATGAGGTGTGAGCGGGCGGGCCGTGTCGACCACAGCTTGCCGCGGTTCATGGCGCATCAGATGTTGGGTCGCGTCATTCCACGTTGACGAGATTGCCTCGTACGGAGAGGACAATGGACGACGATCAGGACTTTGCACTTTTCATCGAGACTTTCGGCGAAGCCAGTGGGCACGCGGCGGTTCCAGAAACCAGCTTCACCAGGTGGGCGGGTATCTTGCCTGAGTCGCTATTGATCTACTGGCGTCGGGACGGATGGGCGAGCTATGGCAACGGACGGCTGTGGACGGTGAATCCAGAGGAGTACGGAGGCCTGGTGGGTGCATGGTTGGCTGGTACGCCTTTTCCCCTGATCGATACCTACCATGTGTTTGCCAGAAGCGGGTTTGGACGGTTCTACCTGTGCGGCGAAGCATCAGGCGCTGGCTTGAGCATCGATCCGATCCGCAGTGAAGTGTCTGCTCTTCAGAACTGTTTGAGACACAAGTCTCTTGGACAACAGGATGGTGGTATCAAAGCCTTCTTCGCGTGCGCGGAGCTCGACGATTTTGATCTGGCAGATGAGGCCGAAGAGCTGCTTTTCGAAAGGGCCTTGAACAGGTGCGGGCCCTTGCTGGCAGATGAAATGTACGGATTTGAGCCAGCCCTGGCATACGGCGGCGAAGCATCCATCAGCAATCTGCGCAGGCTCAAGCTTCACCCGCACCTGCATATGCTGAGGGAGTTCGCCGCGCCTGCGTTTCCACGCTATGCCATTGATGTGAAGCCGCTGGCCCGGAAGTGAATTGAAGGCCCCCAATCATGTAGAGCCGAGCCCATGCTCGGCTGTCTTTCGGTCAGGCGTCGTGAAGCCGGGAAAATTGAGCCGAGCAGTTGCACTGCTCCAAAGAGTTCGGTCGGTAACACTGGTCATACTTGGCCGTTCTTGGTGCCAATGCCACCGTTACCAGGGTGCGTGCGTACAATCGGATACCACTCCGCTGATGCGCCGGTGCAAGTAATGCCAGGTTCCGCCAACGAAGCTGTGATGAAAGACCAACTTCTGGACAAGCTGTTGCGGGCTTCGCGAATGCTTACTTCAGAAGAAGTTGCTGCATTTGACCGGACGGTTCAGGCGCTATCAGGACTGGAATTCTCCAATCGAGAGCTGGGAGTCCTCTTTTCGATATTCGCCGATGACACTCCGCATCATGAAGTCATGTGGGGGCTTCTTCATCTCGTCGAGACAAGTGACAGCGAGATTTTGATTTCTGCGCTTGTCCAATCAGCTCCGTACATGCGTCGCGTGGCACCAGAATGGTTGGAGACGTTCATCTGCAGATTTCTGAATAGTGATCTACATAGAGATGTGTTGATTGCCTGCCTGAAGAACATGGTTTCGACGAAGGGCGCAGCAGAAGTCGTCGCCTTGATCGAAGCGCTGAAGGACGATACGTCGGACAGTATCCGAGTAAGGGCATCGGTGGTCGCTTCGGCACTGATGTAGCTGTGCGAGCGCAGACCAAGGTCGGCATTTACCAGAGCGTCCCAACACCAGGTGGAGCGGACAGCAGCAGGTGACACGGGAGTTCCAGGTGGCGCCGGGCGATGCCTGGCGGCACGGGCAATGCATCGGGCGGTGGCGGCCCCCCGCCCGCCCTACCCGGGTGTGGGGTCAGCCGAGGATTCCCGGCAGATCCAGACCCTTTTCCTTCGCGCACTCAATCGCGATCTCATACCCCGCATCGGCATGGCGCATCACGCCGGTGGCCGGGTCGTTCCACAGCACGCGTGCAATGCGCTTGGCCGCCGCTTCAGTTCCATCGCAGACGATCACCATGCCGGCGTGCTGCGAGAAGCCCATACCCACGCCGCCGCCATGGTGCAGTGACACCCACGTCGCGCCACTGGCGGTGTTGAGCAGGGCATTCAGCAGCGGCCAGTCGGACACAGCATCGGAGCCGTCGGCCATCGCTTCGGTTTCGCGGTTCGGCGAGGCCACGCTGCCACTGTCCAGGTGGTCGCGGCCGATCACCACCGGCGCCTTCAGTTCACCGTTGGCCACCATCTCGTTGAAGGCCAGGCCCAGTCGATCACGATCGCCCAGACCGACCCAGCAGATGCGCGCCGGCAGGCCCTGGAACTTGATCTTCTCGGCGGCCATGTCCAGCCAGCGGTGCAGATGCGGGTTGTCCGGAATCAGCTCCTTCACCTTGGCATCGGTCTTGGCGATGTCTTCCGGGTCGCCGCTCAGCGCCGCCCAACGGAACGGGCCGATGCCACGGCAGAACAGCGGCCGGATGTAGGCCGGCACGAACCCCGGGAAATCGAACGCATCCTCGACACCTTCTTCCAGCGCCATCTGCCGCAGGTTGTTGCCGTAATCCACGGTAGGCACGCCCAGCGAGTGGAAACCGAGCATGGCGCGGATGTGGTTGGCCATCGACGCACGCGCGGCCTTTTCCACTTCCTTCGGGGCGGTCACGCGCTTGGCATCCCATTCTTCCACCGTCCAGCCCTGCGGCAGGTAACCGTTCACCGGGTCGTGGGCGGAGGTCTGGTCGGTCAGCAGGTCCGGCTTCACGCCGCGGATCAGCAGTTCGTCCAGCACGTCGGCAACGTTACCGAGCAGGCCCACCGACAGCGGCTTCTTGGCGGTGCACGATTCTTCGATCAGGCGCAGGGCCTCATCCAGATCGTCGGTCCAGGTATCCAGGTAGCCGGTGCGCAGGCGCATCTCGATGCTGCTCTTGCGGCATTCCACCGCCAGGCAGGAGGCGCCGGCCATCACCGAGGCCAGCGGCTGCGCGCCACCCATGCCGCCCAGCCCGCCGGTGAACAGCCACTTGCCGGCCAGGCTGCCGTTGTAATGCTGGCGGCCCATTTCCACGAAGGTTTCGTAGGTGCCCTGGACGATGCCCTGTGCGCCGATGTAGATCCAGCTGCCGGCGGTCATCTGCCCATACATCGCCAAACCTTTCTTATCCAGCTCGTTGAAGTGATCCCAGTTGGCCCAGCGCGGCACCAGGTTGGAGTTGGCGATCAGCACGCGCGGTGCATCGGCATGGGTGCGGAACACGCCCACCGGCTTGCCCGACTGCACCAGCAGCGTCTGGTCATCGTCCAGGCGCTTGAGGGTTTCGACGATGGCGTCGAAGCTCTCCCAATCGCGTGCGGCACGGCCGATGCCGCCGTACACCACCAGCTCCTGCGGCCGCTCGGCCACGTCCGGGTGCAGGTTGTTCATCAGCATGCGCAACGGTGCTTCGGTGAGCCAGCTCTTGGCGGTGAGCGTGGTGCCGGTCGGTGCGGCAATGGTGCGGGACGGGTCGTTGCGGGTCATGCGGCGCTCCGGTTCGTAGCGAATTCAAGGCAGGCATTGAGCACCTGCGCCAGGGTGTGGCGCAGCGGTGCGGCGTGATCGGGGTCGAGCGGGGTGGGCCAGCTGTGCTCGTCCACCTGGTCGGGTAGTGGTTCGTGCATGTAGCCGCGGCAGGCCAGTTCCATCTGCAGGCTGTGCACACCACCGGCAATGCTGCTGTAGTGGCGGGTGATCCAGCCGCCCTTGAAGCGGCCATTGCGCACCTGGCTCATGCCGCTGAGCGCCAGCAGGTTCTCCACCACATCGCTCAGTGCGTTGTCGCAGGAGGTGTCCGGTGCACCGGACGGCCCGGCGGTGCCGAGATTGAACTGCGGCAACTCGCCCTCGAACAGGTGCGGGATGTGCGAACGGATCGAATGCGCGTCGTACACCACCACGGTGCCGTGCCGCGCACGCAGGCGTGCGATCTGCGTGGCCAGTGCGTTGTGGTACGGCGCGAAATACGTGTCGCGCCGCCGGGCGATCTCGGCGTCATCCGGCTCGTGGCCGGCGTGGTACAGCGGCTGGTTGTCGAAGGTGGTCAGCGGGCACAGGCCGGTGGTGTTCTGGCCCGGGTACAGCGATACGCCGCTGGGGTCGCGGTTGAGGTCGATCACCGAACGCGAGATGGCCGAGCGCACGGTGGTCGCGCCCATGCCGCGTGCGAAGTCGTACAGCTCATGCACCCACCAGTCGGCATCGCGGCGCGCCAACCACGGCGAGTGGAAATCGCCGATCAGGTCATGCGGCAGCTCGCTGCCGGTGTGCGGGAAGCTGACGATCAGCGGGGCATCCCCCTCGTGTACGGTCAGCCATTCGGGATGGCCGTTCATGCCTGCGGTTCCACCGTGGGCAGCAGCTCGGCCAGGCCCTTGGCCAGCGCGCCGCTGCGAACCAGATCGGTCGCGATCACCATGTCCGGGTGGAAGTAGCGATCTTCTTCCAGCGTCGGCACCTGTGCACGCAGCGTGGCGCGCACGTTCTCCAGTGCGTTGCTGGAGCGCAGCGGCGCATGGAAGTCGCAGCCCTGCGCAGCGGCCAGCAGCTCGATGCCGATCACGTTGGCCGCGTTCTCGGCCATCTGCATCAGGCGGCGTGCACCGTGCGCGGCCATCGACACATGGTCTTCCTGGTTGGCTGAAGTGGGAATCGAATCGACGCTGGCGGGGTAGGCGCGCTGCTTGTTTTCCGACACCAGCGCAGCGGCGGTCACCTGCGGAATCATGAAGCCGGAGTTCAAACCCGGGCGCGGGGTCAGGAAGGCCGGTAGGCCGGACAGCGCAGGGTCGACCAGCATCGCCAGGCGGCGCTCGCTGATCGAACCGATTTCGCACACAGCCATCGCCAGCATGTCGGCGGCGAAGGCCACCGGCTCGGCGTGGAAGTTGCCGCCGGACAGCGCCTCACCGGTGTCGGTGAACACCAGCGGGTTGTCGGACACGCCGTTGGCTTCGATTTCCAGGGTGGTCGCAGCCTGGCGCAGGATGTCCAGCGCCGCGCCCATTACCTGCGGCTGGCAGCGCAGGCAGTACGGGTCCTGCACCCGCACGTCGTTGTCGCGGTGCGATTCGCGGATGCCCGAATCCTGCATCAGCGTGCGCAGGGTGGCGGCGGTGGCGATCTGCCCACGCTGGCCACGCAGCGCATGGATACGCGGGTCGAACGGCGTATCCGAGCCCTTGGCCGCTTCCACAGACAGCGCGCCGGTGACCAGTGCGGCCTGGAACACGGTTTCGATCTCAAAAAGGCCGGCCAGTGCGTACGCGGTGGAGAACTGGGTGCCGTTGAGCAGGGCCAGGCCTTCCTTCGCGCCCAGTTCCACCGGCTGCAGGCCGGCGCGAGCCAGTGCGTCCATGGCGGGCAGGCGTTCTTCGCCGACGAAGGCCTCGCCGACGCCGATCATCACGCTGGCCAGATGCGAGAGCGGTGCCAGGTCGCCCGAGGCACCGACCGAGCCCTGCGCCGGCACCACCGGCAGCACGCCCTTCACCAGCATTGCTTCCAGCAGCAGCAGCGTTTCCTCGCGCACGCCGGAAGCACCCTGGGCCAGGCTGACCAGCTTCAACGCCATCATCAGCCGCACCACATTCGCCGGCATCGGCTCGCCCACGCCCGCGGCATGCGAGAGCACGATGTTCCGCTGCAGGGTGGCCAGGTCCTCGCGTTCGATGCGCACGCTGGCCAGCTTGCCGAAACCGGTGTTGATGCCATACACCGGTGCGCCCTTGGCGACGATGGCAGCCACCGTTGCGGCACTGGCACGCACCGCCGGCAACGCGGCCGGGTCAAGCGACAGCGGCGCACCGCGATACGCCTGCCGCCACTGGGCGAGGGTGACATGGCCGGGGCGAAGAACCAGGGTGTTGCTCATGTGTTGCTCCAGGAGGCAGGCAGGTCGGGCTGTCCGCGCACCACGCGCGCGTGCAGCGGGTTGAATCCAATGCGATAGACCAGGTCGGCGGGGGCGTCGATGTCCCAGATCGCCAGGTCGCAGTCCATGCCGACGGCCAGGCGGCCGATGCGCTCGCCATGGCCCAGCGCACGAGCCGCTTCACGGGTGAAGCCGGCGATGCACTCGTCCACGGTCAGGCGGAACAGGGTGGCGCCCATGTTCATTGCCAGCAGCGGGCTGGTCAGCGGCGAAGTGCCGGGGTTGCTGTCGGTGGCCAGTGCCAACGGCACACCGGCCGCGCGCAGCGCAGCGATCGGCGGCAGGGTGGTATCGCGGGTGAAGTAGAACGCGCCCGGCAGCAGCACGGCGACGGTACCGGCGGCGGCCATCGCGGCAATGCCGGCGTCGTCCAGGTGTTCGATATGGTCGGCCGACAGCGCACCGAAACCGGCCGCCAGTTCGGCGCCATGCTGGTTGCTCAGCTGTTCGGCATGGATCTTGATCGCCAGCCCATGCGCACGCGCAGCGTCGAATACCTGGCGGGCCTGCGCCGGCGAGAACGCGATGTTCTCGCAGAAGATGTCCACGGCCTCAGCCAGGCCTTCTGCAGCGATGGCCGGAATCATCACCTCGCACACCTCATCGGTGTATTCCTGCGCCTCGCGACCGGGCGGCACCGCGTGCGCACCGAGGAAGGTCGGCACCACGTTCACCCGGCATTCCTCGCCCAGCGCGCGGGCCACCTGCAACTGCTTGCGCTCGTCCTGCAGGGTCAGGCCGTAGCCGGACTTGATCTCGATGGTGGTTACGCCTTCGGCGCGCATCGCCAGCAGGCGCGGCCGGCTCTCGTGTGCCAACTGCTCTGGCGAGGCAGCACGGGTGGCGCGCACCGTAGAGACGATACCGCCACCGGCACGGGCGATCTCGGCATAGCTCACGCCCTGCAGGCGCTGCTCGAATTCGTTGGCGCGGTTGCCGGCGTAGACCAGGTGGGTGTGGCAATCGATCAGACCAGGCGAGATCCATCGGCCTTCGCCGTCGATGCGGGTGGTCGGCTGCAGTTGGGCTTCGCTGCCGGCGGGGCCGACATGCACGATGCGGCCATCGGTGGCGGCCAGTACTCCATCGCGCAGGACACCCAGGCCCTCGCCATCGAGGGTCATCAGGTGGACGTTGGACCAGAGGGTATCGACGTGCATGGCATCCACAACGCAGTTGTGCTTATATGTCTATACAATATAGGCGTCCAATTCGGGTTGTCCAGCCATGTCCGATTCGCGTTCCGCGCACTCCTTCCATGCCGCCCACGCCCTGCTGGCCGACGGCTGGGCCGCCGACGTCCGCCTGCAGGTGCAGGACGGGCGTATCGCCGAGGTCACGCGTGGGCAGGCTGCGCAGCAAGGCGATACCCGCGTGGGCATCCTGGTGCCGGGCCTGCCGAACCTGCACAGCCACGCCTTCCAGCGCGGCATGGCCGGCCTGACCGAGATCGGTGGTGGCGACGGCGACAGTTTCTGGAGCTGGCGCGAACTGATGTACCGCTTCCTGGCCCATCTGCGCCCGGACGCAGTGCACGCCATCGCCGCCCAGGCCTACATGGAAATGCTGGAAAGCGGCTTCACCCGTGTCGGCGAATTCCACTACCTGCACCACGATGCCGATGGCCGCCCCTACGCCGATCGCGCCGAGATGAGCGCGCAGATTGCAGCTGCAGCCGCGCAGACCGGCATCGGCCTGACCCTGCTGCCGGTGTTCTATGCACACGCCGATTTCGGTGGGGCGCCGCCGAACCCGGCACAGCGCCGCCTCATCCATGACGTCGAAGGGTTTGCGCAGCTGCTCGATGGCGCCCGCACCGCGCTGGCCACGCTGCCCGATGCGGTGCTGGGCATCGCCCCGCACAGCCTGCGCGCGGTGACGGGCGAGGAGCTGAGCGCACTGCTGCCGCTGACCGATGGCCCGATACACATCCATATTGCCGAGCAGGTACGCGAGGTCGAGGCCTGCCTGGCATGGAGTGGCCGGCGACCGGTGCAGTGGCTGTACGAGCATGCCCCGGTCGATGCGCGCTGGTGCTTGGTGCACGCCACCCACATCACCGACGACGAGCGCGCGCAGATGGTCGCCAGCAAGGCCGTGGCCGGGCTGTGTCCGATCACCGAGGCCAACCTGGGCGACGGCCTGTTCCCGATGCAGGCCTTCGCGCGCGAGGGCGGACGCTTCGGTGTCGGCTCCGATTCCAACGTGCTGATCGATGCCGCAGAAGAGCTGCGCCTGCTGGAATACGGCCAGCGGCTGGCCCTGCGAGGTCGCAACGTGTTGGCCCCGGATGCCGGCCGCAGCACCGGGCGCTTCCTGTTTGAAGGGGCATTGCAGGGCGGTGCACAGGCGCTTGGCGTGGCTGCCGGCCTGCAGGTGGGTGCCAGCGCAGACATGGTTGAACTGGATGCCGCGCACCCCGCGTTGCAGGCGCGACACGGTGACGCATGGCTTGACAGCTGGGTGTTCGCCGCACGTAATGGCGCGCTGCGATCGGTCTGGCGCCATGGCCGCCAGTGCGTGGCCGAGGGCCGCCACCTGCAGCGCGAGGCCATCACCACCGCCTTCGCCGCTGCCCTGCGTGGCGTGCTGGGCTGATCGCCTCCCACCATCGAGACCCCACCACGTGAAGGCCAGCAAGTCCGCCACGCTCAACCAGCGCATCCGCAGCGACCTGGAAAGCCGCATCCTCAGCGGGGAGTGGGCGCCGGGCTTCCGTATCCCGTACGAGCACGAACTGATGGAGCAGTACGGGTGCTCGCGGATGACAGTGAACAAGGTGCTGACGGCGCTGGCCGAGAGCGGCATGATCGAGCGCCGCCGCCGAGCGGGCTCCTTCGTGGCTCGGCAACCACCTCACCTGGAGCAGGTGGCGCTGGAGATCCCGGACATCGCGATGGAGGTCGGCTCGCGCGGACATCAATACGGCTACCGGCTGCTGCAGCGTGAACTGCGCCTGGCCGAGGCAGCCAATGCCGGCGAAGTGGAACTGGCCGGCAGTGAGCAGTTGCTGGCGATGCGCTGCCTGCATCTGGCCGATGGCCGGCCGCTGGCGCTGGAGCATCGCCTGATCAGCCCGGTCGGCGTGCCCGAGGTGCTGGAGGTGGATTTCAGCACCACCGCGCCGGGCAGCTGGTTGCTGCAGAACGTGTCGTGGACGCGCGCCCAGCACCGCATCAGCGCCTGGGGAGCCGATGCGCCCACCGCCAGGCTGCTGGACGTGAAACCCGGTACCGCCTGCCTGGTGATCGAGCGCCTGACCTGGCGCGGCGAACAGCCGATCACCCGCGTGCGTCAGATGTTCCTGGGTGATGCCTGGGATCTGGTCGCCCGTTTCGCGCCTGGGGCGCGATAGGGGCGAACCCACGCTCGGCTTCTTCCCAGGGCGCTTTCAGCCAAGCGGGAATGAATCGCCGTGAGTAGATCCACGCCATGCGTGGATGCGGTGCCGAGCAGCCGAGCTCGGCACCATCACGCCTCAGCCTATCAATACGTCGCGCACTGCCGCCAGCGCACCGGCTCATCCACACCGGGGCGGGCGTTGAGCTGCACGCGCACGTTGCGCAGGGCGGGGTAGCGCAGCACTTCCTGGCACACGCGTGGCCACACCGTTTCCAGTTCACCGGTGCGGTTGATGGCCAGCGTCTGCCGGGTCAGCCAGACGCCGCTGGCGATGCCGGATTGCCCCGCCAGCGCGCGGGCCAGTTCGGCCTGGTAGCGGTCCAGCGTGGCAGCGTCCGGGTTGGGATTGCTGCGCGTGTCGTCGCCATTCTGCGGCGCGGCTGCGGCGACCATGGGAGCGGGCGCATTCGCGGCGCTGTCCGGCGCGGCGGGCGTCGGCAAAGGACGTGCAGCCGGCGTTGCGACAGGTGCAACGGCCGGTGCCGGGATCGGGTCCGCGTGTTCCGGGCGCAGGCCCTGCAGGCCAAGCCCGACCAGCAGGCCCAGCGTCACTGAAGCCAGTGCGGCGATGGCAATGCGGCGCAGCGCCTCATGGCGGGCGATCGCGCGCACGCGGGTCTCAACATCGGCCGGCAGGTAGGGCTGCAGCAGTGGCCACAGGCGCGGACCATCGATTACTTCCACTGCCTGCTTTTCCGCCGCGCCCAGGCCATCGCGTTCAACCCGGCCTTCGGTGATCAGCATGCCGCCCTTGGCGCCTGCCAGTCGCGCGGCAGCACCCAGTTCGTTCACCGCAGCGGTGCCGATGCGATAGGCCAGGCCGTGCTTGCACGACACCCGCCAGGTGTTCGGTCCATCGCTGAGCAGGAAATCGCTGCTCGGCTCGCGGCTTTCCTCGCTCGGATCCTGCAGTTCACGCAGGCCGCGCTGCTCGCGCAGCATGCGCTTGATCAGCGTGGAAAACTCACGCCAGTGCATGCCCGCCAGAGCCTGCAGGCCCAGTTGCATTTCGGTACGTCGACGCTTGAACCACCACAGGTACACGGTGGCCAGGGTGCAGGTAAGCAGGGCCGACAGCAGGGCCAGAATCCAGGGAAGCATGCAGGGCGACGACGGAAGGGGCGAAAACGGAAGCCCACAGTGTAAAGGGCGGACCGGTTGATTGCGTCAGGGTGTTCCCGACAACAACCGTGATGCAGCCCGCAGATCCGCACGCGCCAGACACGAAAAAACCCGCCAATCCTGAAGCCGTGAGGGGAGGGAACAAACGGCAGCCGAAGCGATTGGCGGGTTCTACGCGATTGTCAACGAAAATTTATTGCGTTGCAACAAAGGCGGTTCAGGGCGTGCTGCCCGGCGACTGATGGCTGCCCGGCGAGGGGGCGTCCACGTCGGTGGAGGCACGGTGTTCGAGCTTGGCCAGGCGCGCGGTCAGGGCATCGATGCGGGCTTCCAGCGCGGTCACCTGATCGGCGGTCGGCACGTGCAGTCGCTTGAGTACGCCCTGCACCTGGTCATCGAAGGCCTTGTTGACCTTGTCCCAGGTTCCGGATGCCTTCTCGCGGGCTTCGTCCAGCGAGTGTTCGACGTTGTCGCGCCAGCCCGGTTCCTGCTCGCCGCTGCGTTCACGGCGGCGGGCTTCCCAGGCTTCGCCTTCCTTCACCAGGCCATCGAAGAAACGGCCTCCCTCTGCCTGCGCGCGCCCCAGGGCGCCCAGACCAGCCAGCCAGACCTGCTGTGCCGAATCGCTCAGCTTGCGCGAAAAGCGTTCTGCCTGGTCGCCGAAGCCGGCATCGTCGTCGCGGCGGTCGTCATTCTCGTAACGGTTCATTGCATTCCCCGTGGGAGTTGGGCCTACCCCCGAGAGTAGCGCGGCGCGCCGTTGCTGGGCCGTGATGGCCGCAGCGCAGGTTCAGCCCAGCTTTTCCTTCAACACGCGCTGGATCTCGCTTTCGACCATGCCCTTCATCGCCGACAGCAGGAAGCCCAGCTTGGCCGTGACCCGCACCGCGCCCGGCTGCAGTTCGATCGCACCGTCCACGCCACTGCCGGAGAAATTCAGCACGTCGGCGGCCCACGACGACTTCAGGCCGAAGCGTTCGCCCAGCTTGGCGGCAACCTGTTCGATCGCTTCACGTGCCTGGGTGTCGGGCAGGGTATGGGCGTGGCGGACATCGATGGTGGACATGCAGGCTCCTGGCGCAGGGCGGGGATCAATTGAGAGGGCCAGCATTGTGCGCATCGACAGCGCCTACGCCAAGCGCTCATCGCAGGTTCTTCTTCGTGGGCGGCCAACCTGCTAGTCTGCGCCGCGTGCAGAACCTGCTAGTTCACTTCAGTCAACAACAACAGCCCGACCAGCCCCTGCGGCCCGGGGTGCAGCGCATCGTGCGCCAGGCAAACGGCAGCGTGCGCCTGGGCGATGCCGGCAATGGCGCGCTGCTGCTCGCGCAGTTCTGCATGGACGACCGCGGCCTCTGGCTGCAGGTCGGCAACGGTATCCGTGGCATCCATGTGAATGGTCGCCCGGTGCGGCGCATGGCCCTGCTGAGGGCGGGCGACGCGGTCTACGTCGATGGCGTGGAAATGGTCCTGCAGGGCGAGGTCGACACCCTGCTGCAGGCACCGGCGCCGGCAGCCAGCGTCGAAGGCAGCGGTGACGAGCAGCGCCTGCTGCGCGGTGTGGGCGGCCTGCACCACGGCCGCAGCTACCCCCTGTCGCGCGCGCGGGTGATCGGCCGTGGCAGCGATGTCGACATCGAGATCGATGAGCCCGCCTTCGCCGAACAGCACGCGCGGGTGGAAGTCCACGGCGAGCGGGTACTGCTGCGCGACCTGGGCAGTGCCGATGGCACCCGGGTCAACGGCGTTGCCGTACGCCACTGCTGGCTGCAGGCCGGCGACCAGGTCGTGTTCGACGGCCAGCACCGGTTCGTGCTGGAAGTGCCGCACGACCCGCGCCGGCGACCGCCACTGGCCGATGACGAAGGCAGCGACGAAGCCGAACAGGCACCGGTGGTGCCGGTCGCCCCGCGTCGGGTGCGGCGCTGGCCGTGGCTGCTGGGCAGTGCGTTGCTGCTGGCAGCCGTGCTCAGCCTCCTGCTCTGGTTCGGCGCGCGCTGAATTCGTTCCGCCGGGCATGGCCCGGCGCTACCGCCCGGACCAACCCGCTTTGGGTAGTGCCGGCCGCTGGCCGGCAACCTCGGTGAACCAAGGTGATTGCAGTTGCCGGCCAGCGGCCGGCACTACCAGAGCCGCCGCGGCAATGGATACGGATGCAACCAAATTTCCCTTGCGCCACAAGGCCGCAAGGCTGGTGCAGTGCGGCATACTAGGGATCTTGCCCCACAGGTGTGCCATGACGCGCGCGTTCAACTTCAGTGCCGGCCCTGCAACGTTGCCGGAATCGGTCCTGCGCCAGGCGCAGGCGGAAATGCTGGACTGGCACGGTAGCGGTGCCTCCATCGTGGAAATGAGCCATCGCGGACCGGAATTCATGTCCGTGGCCGCCGAGGCCGAGGCCGACCTGCGTCGCCTGCTCGATATCCCCGAAGACTATGCGGTGCTGTTCCTGCCCGGTGGCGCCACCACCCAGCAGGCGTTGATCCCGCTCAACTTCGCCAGCCCCGGCCAGCGTGCCGACTACGTGGTCACCGGCCACTGGGGCAAGACCGCGGTCAAGCAGGCCAGCCCCTATGTGGACGTCAACATCGCCGCCAGCAGCGAGGCCGAGGGTTATCGCCAGCTGCCCGAACGCGCCGGCTGGCAGCTTTCGCCCGATGCTGCCTACGTGCACATCACCGCCAACGAGACCATCCACGGCGTCGAGTTCCGTGATGTGCCCGAGACCGGCAACGTGCCACTGGTGGCCGATTTCAGCTCGTCCATCGCCAGCGAGCCGCTGGATGTACGCCGCTACGGCATCATTTACGCCGGTGCGCAGAAGAACCTGGGTCCGGTCGGCATCGCGGTGATGATCATCCGTCGCGACCTGCTGGAGCGTAGTGGCCAGCCACGCGCGGACATCTTCGATTACCGCTCGCACGTCGCCCGCGATTCCATGCTCAACACCCCGCCCACCTGGAACTGGTACCTGGCCGGTCTGGTGTTCAAGTGGATGCTGGCCGAAGGTGGCGTGGTCGAGTTCGCCAAGCGCAACGCCGCCAAGGCCGCGCTGGTGTACGGCGCCATCGATTCCTCCGGCGGCTTCTATCGCAACGAGGTCGCCCATTCGGCGCGCTCGCGGATGAACATCCCGTTCTTCCTGCCCAGCACCGACCTTGATGCCCGTTTCGTCGCCGATGCCAAGGCCGCCGGCCTGCTGGCGCTGAAGGGTCACAAGGTGGTCGGCGGCATCCGCGCCTCGCTCTACAACGCCATGCCGCTGGCCGGGGCGGAGGCGCTGGTCGCCTTCATGGCCGATTTCCAGCAGCGTCACGGCTGAGCAATGAACGGCGCGCATCGTCGGGTGCGCGCCCCGCAACAAGGAATTCCGATGGCAAGCAAACCCAGCAAGAAGGCGTCGAAGAAGGCCGAGCCGGCCAAGGACAGCGCCACCTCCAAGCCCAAGGGCAAGTCGAAGGCAACCGCGGTGCCGACCCTGGCGCCACTGGCACTGGCCGATGTGCGTTCGAAGATCGACCAGATCGACCGTGACATCCAGAGCCTGATTGCCGAGCGCGCACAGTTCGCCCACCAGGTCGGCAAGGCCAAGGGCAAGCTCGCCGCCGCCGTCGACTACTACCGCCCCGAGCGCGAGGCGCAGGTGCTGCGCATGGTGGTGGATCGCAACGAAGGCCCGCTCAGCGATGAGCTGCTGGTGCACGTCTACCGCGAAATCATGTCGGCCTGCCTGGCCCAGCAGGAGCCGTTGAAGATCGGCTACCTCGGTCCGGAAGGTACCTTCAGCCAGCAGGCCGTGCTCAAGCACTTCGGCCGCTCGGCGCTGGGCCTGCCGATGGCCAGCATCGAAGAAGTGTTCCAGGAAGTGGAAGCGGGCAACGCCGATTTCGGCGTGGTGCCGGTGGAAAACTCGGGGCAGGGCACCATCCAGATCACCCTGGACATGTTCCTTACCTCCAACCTGAAGATCTGCGGCGAAGTGGAACTGCGCGTACAGCAGTACCTGATGTCGCGAAGTGGCCGCATCGAGGATATCGAGCGCGTCTACGGCCATCCGCAGTCGTTCATGCAGACCTCGGCCTGGATGCGCGCCAACCTGCCCAAGGCCGAGAAGATCCCGGTGGCCAGCAACGCCGAAGGCGCGCGCCGTGCGCGCAACGCCGACGATGCAGCGGCCATTGGCGGCGAGAGCGCCGGCCATGTGTACGGCCTGAAGAAGGTCGTCACCAAGCCGATCCAGAACGATGCCGACAACACCACCCGTTTCCTGGTGGTGGGTCGCAACATCTTCCCGACCTCCGGCCATGACCGTACCTCGGTGCTGGTGTTCATCCATGACAAGCCCGGCGCGCTGTTCGATGTGCTCAGCCCGTTCGCGCGCCATGGCATCAGCATGAACCGCATCGAGTCGCGTCCCTCGCACCACGGCAAGTGGGAATACGGCTTCTTCATCGACCTGGCCGGTCACATCGACGACGCGCCGATGCAGGCCGCACTGGCCGAACTGGAAGCGCACTCGGCGCAGATCAAGGTGCTTGGCTCCTATCCGGTAGCCGTGCCCTGATCCCTGCTGCGGCGGCTGCGGCCGCCGCCCCTGATGCACCGCCGGCGAGCCGGCGTTTACGGAACCATTCAACGATGAGCAACGCGCAGCACTGGATCGCCCGCAAGGGCCAGCCCCTGCAGGGCAGCCTGACCATTCCCGGCGACAAGTCGGTCTCGCACCGCTCGGTGATGTTCGCCGCGCTGGCCGATGGCACCTCGCATATCGAAGGCTTCCTGGAAGGCGAAGACACCCGCGCCACCGCGCGCATCTTCAGCCAGTTGGGCGTGCGCATCGAAACCCCCAGTGCGTCGCAGCGCGTCGTGCACGGCGTCGGCATCGATGGCCTGCAGGCACCCATTGCACCGCTCGACTGTGGCAATGCCGGCACCGGCATGCGCCTGCTGGCCGGCCTGCTGGCCGGTCAGGCATTCGACTGCACGCTGGTCGGCGACGAATCGCTGTCCGGCCGTCCGATGCGCCGCGTCACCGGTCCGCTGTCGCAGATGGGCGCGAAGATCGACACCGAGGAAAACGGCACGCCGCCGCTGCACGTGCATGGCGGGCAGACGCTGCACGGCATCGACTTTGCCTCGCCGGTGGCCAGTGCGCAGATCAAGTCCGCCGTGCTGCTGGCCGGCCTGTACGCGCACGGCGAAACCAGCGTGACCGAACCGCACCCGACCCGTGACTACACCGAGCGCATGCTGTCCGCGTTCGGCGTGGACATCGCTTTCTCGCCGGGCAAGGCCCGCCTGCGTGGTGGCCAGCGCCTGCGCGCGACCGATATCGTCGTGCCGGCCGACTTCTCCTCGGCCGCGTTTTTCCTGGTCGCGGCCAGCATCATTCCCGGCTCCGAACTGCGCCTGAAGCAGGTCGGCCTCAATCCGCGCCGTACCGGCCTGCTGCACGCGTTGCGCCTGATGGGCGCGGACATCACCGAACAGAGCCCGGCAGAGCAGGGCGGCGAACCGGTGGCCGATCTGCTGGTGCGCTACGCGCCGCTGAAGGGTGCGCGCATTCCCGAGGAGCTGGTGCCGGACATGATCGACGAGTTCCCGGCATTGTTCGTGGCCGCTGCTGCCGCCGAAGGCCAGACCGTGGTGACCGGCGCCGCCGAGCTGCGGGTGAAGGAATCCGATCGTCTGGCCGCGATGGCGACCGGCCTGCGCGCGCTGGGCATGCAGGTGGACGAAACCGAAGATGGCGCCACCCTGCACGGCGGCGTATCGCTGGGCAGTGGCACCATCGAAAGCCACGGTGATCATCGCATCGCGATGGCCTTCGCCATTGCCGGCCAGATCAGCCACGGCGAAGTGCGCATCAACGACATCGCCAATGTCGCAACGTCCTTCCCGGACTTCGACGGCCTCGCACGCAGCGCCGGCTTCAACCTGGCCTGATCGGGGGGAGTGCCGGCCGCTGGCCGGCATCTCGCGCGTCCCGCCAAAGGTTCATGGGGTTGCCGGCCAGCGGCCGGCACTACCGCTCTCCGGCAGGCGCAAAAAAAAAACGGAGGCCGAGGCCTCCGTTTTCATTTCAGGCGTCAGCCGGCGATCAACGCTGTTCGGTACGGAAATCCACCGGCACGCGTACCACGCTGGCCACCGCACGGCCCTGGTGCATGGCCGGCTCGAACTTCCAACCCTGCACGGTGTTCAGCACGGCACGGTCCAGGTCGCGGCTGCGCTCACCACTGCGCGACACGATCGCAGCGTCGGTCACGTTGCCACGCGTATCCACGTTCAAGCTGGCAACCACGCTGCCCTGCACGCCACTGCGCAGCGCGGCGGCCGGATAGCTGGGCTTGCTGTTGCTCGCCAGCGGACGCGCCTCACGGTTGCGTACGGCCGGGGCTGCCTTGCGCTCGCTCTGCGCGGGCACGGCCTGTCGCGCAGCCGGGGCGGGCGTGGCGGCAACCGACGTTTCCGTGGCCGGCAGCATGCGCTCGCTTACCGGCGCAGGCGCGACATCGTCATGGCTGGAGAAACGCAGCCAGACCAGTGCCGCGGCGAACATCGCCACGATCAGGGCCAGCCACAGCCAAGGGGAGGTCGAGCGCGGCTCGAGCGCGCCATCCTGCTGCAGTTGCGGCGAATGAAGGTTCTCGTGGGTGGTGGCAGTCATCGCAAACTCCTCACGTCAGTAACGACGCCCAGAGTGTTGCCCGAGGCGGCGTCGCAGCGTGTCAGCATTGCGTCAACGCAACCTGCAAGGTTCAGCTTTTCTGCGGGGAAGCGTTCAGTTACTGCGGCTTGAAGTCGAACGGCACTTCAATGCTGCCCGGCACCGGCTGGCCATTGCTGACTGCCGGGCTGAAGCGCCAGCGACGCACCGCGTCCGTTGCTGCACGGTCCAACTCGCGCGAACCGCTGCGCTGGATCACCGTCACGTTGTTGGGGTAGCCGGTGGCGTCCACCTCCACCCGCACCACCACGCTGCCCGCTTCACCGCGTCGCAGGGCGGCGGCCGGGTAGGCCGGCGGCGGCGACTGTCCGGCAATCGGCATCGGCTGCGCATTGGCGGTTGCCGGTGCCGCAGTGCCCGGCGCGGCCGGAGCGGGTTCAACCGTGGCCGGTGGCGGGGGCGGGGCGGTTTCCACCAGCTTCGGCGCATCTTCTTCGTCCGGCACCGGGGCCGGCTTGGCGTCTGGCATGTCGCTGGAACCTGCGGCTGCGGCCAGCGGCTCGGGCAGCGGTTCCACCTGGGCGGTTTCCTGCGGCGTCTGCGCGGCCGGGTCGGCACGGAAGAATTCCTTGTCGCGTCCGGTCAGCCAGACCAGTACGAACAGCAGGATGCCCACGCCGAAGGCGATGCCGGCGATCTTCAGGGCGTTGCGCGGGATATGCACGGTGAACGACTTGGCAGGCGACGGACGGGGAGCAGACATGGACCAGACCAGTACGGAATGCCTCGATTCTGCCACGGCCGGAATGAACCGGGCGGCAGAATTCCGTATAACAGGCGATAATCCCGTTCCTGTTACCCACCACGACGCCTGCCATGCTTGATCCAGCCCTGCTCCGCCACCAGCCCGCCGACCTCGCCGAACGCCTGCGCACCAGCCGCGGCTTCGAGCTCGACGTGTCTGCCCTGGAGTCACTGGAGGCCGATCGCAAGCGCATCCAGGTGCGTACTCAGGAGCTGCAGAGCCTGCGCAACAGCCGTTCCAAGGCCATCGGCCAGGCCAAGGCCAAGGGCGAGGACGTTTCGGCCATCATGGCCGAGGTTGCCGCGTTCGCCGATGAGCTGAAGGCCTCGGAAGTGGCCCTGGACGAGCTGCGCGAGAAGATCGACGCGATCTCCATGGGCATCCCGAACATTCCCGCCGAAGACGTGCCGGCCGGCACCGACGAGAGCGAGAACGTCGAGCAGTCGCGCTGGGGTACCCCGCGCCAGTTCGACTTCAAGGTGCTCGACCACGTCGAACTGGGCGCCCGCAACAAGTGGCTGGACGGCGAGACCGCCGCCAAGCTGTCCGGTTCGCGCTTCACCGTGCTGCGTGGCCCGATCGCCCGCCTGCATCGCGCCCTGGCCCAGTTCATGCTCGACCTGCACAGCGGCGAGCACGAGTACCAGGAAACCAACGTGCCGGTGATCGTCAACGCCGACAGCCTGTACGGCACCGGCCAGCTGCCCAAGTTCGAAGAGGACATGTTCATCACCCAGCTGGGTGAGCAGAAGCGTTACCTCATCTCGACCTCGGAAATCTCGCTGACCAACATCGCCCGCGACGAGATCCTCGACGCCGAGCGCCTGCCGCTGCGCATGACCGCCCATTCGCTGTGCTTCCGTTCCGAAGCCGGCAGCGGTGGCCGCGATGTGCGCGGCATGATCCGCCAGCATCAGTTCGAGAAGGTCGAGCTGGTTTCGATCTGCCGCCCGGAAGACAGCGACGCCGAGCACCAGCGCATGACCCGCTGCGCCGAAGTGGTGCTGGAGAAGCTGGGCTTGCCGTACCGCAAGGTGCTGCTGTGCACCGGCGACATGGGCTTCTCGGCCATCAAGACCTACGACCTGGAAGTCTGGCTGCCGTCGCAGGAGACCTACCGCGAGATTTCCTCGTGCTCAAACTGTGGCGACTTCCAGGCCCGCCGCATGCAGGCCCGCTGGCGCAACCCGGCCACCGGCAAGCCGGAGCTGGCGCACACCCTGAACGGCTCGGGCGTGGCCGTCGGCCGCGCGATGATCGCAGTGATGGAGAACTACCAGAACGCCGACGGCAGCATCACCGTGCCTGAAGCCCTGCGGCCGTACATGGGCGGCATCGAAACCATCGGCTGATCAGCCGGTAGCGCCGGGCCATGCCCGGCGGCCTTCTGATGGGTGCCGGCCATGTCGGCACCGCATCCACGCATGGCGTGGATCTACTGAGGCGGTGCGACATCCACGCATGGCGTGGATCTACCGAGGCGGTGCGGCATCGATGTACCCGAAGGCCCGGGCTTTGCAGTAGATCCACGCCATGCGTGGATGACGCAATCCATCAACCCACCAAGCGCAGCTTCTCCAGCGGTACCCAACCGGCCTCGCCAGCCGCCGGCACACACCACGCCCACCCATTGAGCGTGCGCACGCCGCGCAGGTGCTGCCCCGGGTCCACATCCAGCTCGCGCGCGCAGTAGTCCTCCGTGGCAAACGCGCCACCCTGCGCATCACGACCGATCACAGGCGCCGGCACGAACCCCGGCTGCTGTCCCTCGGCCTCGCACAGAAACCAGTCTTCCCAACCCTCGGGCCCCTCATATCGCGCGCCCACCACCAGCGCCTGGCCACGGTGCAGGGTGATCGGGTGCGGAAATTCGCTGCGGTGCGCAGCCATCACGATGTAGTCCATCGCCCCATGGTGGCAAAAAAAAGCGGCCCCGCAAAAGCAGGACCGCCAGGGTGGGCCGGGATGGGGGAGGGAATCCCGGCCCGCGTTCAGCGCCCAGACGAGGGAGAGAGGCGCCGAACGCTGGAACGCGTTAAGCCGCTGCCACTTCCGCCGCCTCATGCGACGGCAGCGCTGCCAGCGCACCGGCAATCGCGTCTTCGCGGTGCTGCGGCGAATAGGCAATGCCCTCGGCACGCACGAACTCGATGTCGTTGATGCCCCAGAAGGCGAACGTCTGGCGCAGGAAGGGCTCCTGGAAGTCCGCCGGCGAATCGGTGTAGATGCCGCCACGGCTGCTGACCACGATCACCCGCTTGCCACCGGCCAGGCCCACCGGGCCGTTCTCGGTGTACTTGAACGTGCGCCCGGCCACCGCCACGCGGTCGATCCAGGCCTTCAGGGTGGAGGGCACGCTGAAGTTGTACATCGGCGCACCGATCACCACGATGTCTGCGGCCAGGAACTGCTCGAGCACCTGTTCAGCATCAGCGGCCTCGGCCGGGTCGGTCTTGGCCAGCGACCCGCTGCGCAGATGCGGTACCGGATTGGCGTCAAGATCGCGATAATCAACCTGCAGGCCGTCGATCTGCTGCTTGAACTGGGCCACCACGGCGGCGGTCAGGTGGCGGGAGACGGAGTTGTCGCCAAGCACGCTGGCGTCGATGTGCAGAAGCTTCATGGCAGTACCTATGTTCGGGAGAGGTGGCGGGCTTGCCGCCGACGGAGAGAACGATAGGTTGTTGCATCGACGGGATAAAGGTGGTTGAATGCCACGTATTGTTCTACCAATGGAACTCGGGTATGCATGACCTGAATGATCTGTACTACTTCGCGATGGTGGTCGACCACGGCGGTTTCGCCGCCGCCGAGCGCGCACTGGGCATCCCCAAGTCGCGCCTGAGCCGCCGTATCAGCCAGCTGGAAACCGACCTGGGCGTGCGCCTGCTGCAGCGCTCCACGCGCCGCTTCGCCGTCACCGACGTCGGTACCAGCGTGCACCGCCACGCCCAGACCATGCTGGCCGAGGCGCAGGCCGCGCGCGAGGTGGTGGACCGCCTCAGCGCCGAGCCGCGCGGCCTGGTACGCGCCAGCGTGCCGGTATCGCTGGCGCAGATGCAGCTGCCCAAGCTGCTGCCCAAGTTCCTCGAGCAGTACCCGAAGGTGCGGCTGCAGCTGAACATCAGCAACCGCCGTGTCGACATCATCAACGAGGGCTACGACGTCGCCCTGCGCGTGCGTTCGCGGCTGGACGACGACGGCAGCCTGGTGATGCGCAGCTTCGGCCAGGTGCAGGAACTGCTGGTGGCCAGCCCGAAGTACCTGGACCGCGCCGGTCGCCCGAAGGACCCGGAAGAGCTGGCGAACCATGTCACCTTGAGCATCAGCGAGGACGAAGCGCGCCAGCGCTGGGAACTGCACGGACCGGAGGGCGCGGTGCGCCGGGTGGACCTGCAGCCGCGCGTGGCCGGTTTCGACTTCCCGCTGCTGCAGAGCATGGTGAAGGACGGCTTCGGCATCACCATGCTGCCGGAAACCGTCTGCGCCGATGCCGTGCGCAACGGCGAGCTGGAAGTGGTGCTGCCGGACTGGTCGCTGCCCCAGGGCGTGTGCCATGCCGTGTTCGCCTCGCGTCGCGGCCTGCTGCCGGCGGTGCGGGTATTCATCGACTTCCTGGCCGAACACCTGCCGCCGCAGCTGGAGGCCTCGCGCCTGGATTGCGGTGGCGCCTGCGAGAAGGCCAAGGAGCGTATCAAGGCCAGTGCGCTGGGTGCGTTGGCGGTGGACGCGGGCTGAGGCCAGCCTCCGATGGAACAACGGTCTTGGGCAAATCGCCCGGCCGTGCGAGAATGCGTGCCCGGCCAGCAGGCTGGGCCGATACGGAGAGATGGCCGAGCGGTTTAAGGCACCGGTCTTGAAAACCGGCGAAGGGTTAAACCTTCCGTGGGTTCGAATCCCACTCTCTCCGCCAGAATTTTTGAAAAGCCCCTAGAAATAGGGGCTTTTCTTTGTCTCAGCTATTGCTGCCCGCCCGCTTACCCATCCTGCGCAGGCCGATTCAGGGCGATCTGCTGCCGAACCCAGCCTTTCACCTCGGATTGTATCCACGGTACGCGCCTTCCGATGCGGATTGATCGCGGAAAGCGGCCGGCCTTGATCTCGCCGTAGCTGAAGGTGGTGCCAATGCCGGTCATCTGCCGCACGCGGTCCAGCGACAGCAGCTCTTCCAGCTTTTCAGCCGCGCCCATGAGGCAATCGAGCAGTTGCAGACGCAGGCTGATGTGGATGCCTACGATGTGATGGCGGGCTGGCCACCAGTACCCGGCCTGGGACACGAAGGCCCCCTGTCGCTGGATTGGATGCGGACTGCCTGCTGTCGCATCCATTACGCTGCCACAACGCGGACTGCGGCGATTGCGGCCATAGCTTTTCGCCAACCGAAAGCGCCCGCTGATGCGGAGCGATCGCTGCAGGCCAAGGAGACGAAGAAGTCCCGGGAGGACGTGCGGATCGCTGGCAACAAGATCGAGCGCGCCATGGGTAAGCTGGCCGACCTTAAGCGCGCCGAGGGCAGGGGCCGGGACAGCCGGATGTTCTCCGGCGTCTACGCCTCGGTGATCGTTTCCGAGGGCGGCAAGGTGACCATCAAGCCGATGCGCTATCAGTGCCGCCTGGCCGGGAAGCCGGCCAACTACGACCAGCGTTTCCCTGGCACCTACAACGCCCGCCGCGACAGCCTGGAGAAGTTCTGGGCACCGGCCTTCGGCCACACCCACGGCTTGATGGTGGTCGATATCTTCTACGAGAACGTGGAGGGTCTGGACGGCAAGAACCAGGTGGTGCAGTTCACCCCGCGGACGGGTGAGCGAATGCTGGTGGCCTGCCTGAGGTCGCACTGGGTGGACCCGGCCGGCAAGGAGCCGGATCTACTGTCGTACGCGGCGATCACCTGCGACCCGGTATCCGAGGTCGCCGCCGCCGGCCACGACCGCACCATCATCAACATCAAGCCCGAGCAACTCGACGCTTGGCTGAACCCGGATCCGACCAACTTGGCCGCGCTGTACTGGATCTTTGACGACACGGCACCCCTTCTACGAGCACATGTCGTCAATGTGTAGCTGTAGGTGCCGGCCATGCCGCACTCATTATTTGATATGGCATGCAAGTGCTGTCAGTAACGATTGACTGTGCAGTTCGTCGCACTAAGATCTGGTGCAAATGAGAACCGCTCTTGATTGGCGGGCTGCTCGGATGGAGTCGAGCTCATCATTGCCGATTTGGTGGCGACTGAGCTGGATGTGACGTCTCACCAACAACTTCGCGAACGACGGGGAGCTGTTGGAGTTATGAACAGGGGAGAGAATTTTCGCTGGCCTGAGGCGGCTACTACGTGGCCACTATTCAGGCTCCTATTGGTGGCCTTAGCCATCGGTGTTGCAACGATCGCGGCGGTTTTCCTGTTTGCCGTGAGCATTGGACTGGCGCAAGTCACCGGAGCAGCGTTTCCGACGGTCGCGGCGTTGGAGGATGTCCCCGGCACCGTGGGTACGGAGTATGCCATTCAAGGGACTCATGCAGTCCTCTTCGCTCTAGTGGCACTGGCTGTACTCGTCGCGACGATGATCGTTTATCAACGCCGGGCCTCTTCCCTGCTCGCACCCTCTGGCTCGATATGGATCTTCTACGGCGCAATGGGCGTTCTGATTGCTGTTGTCGCGCAAGGCGTGCCCAGTATCTACTGGCTCGCAGGGGAGAAGGTTGGTGATATGCCGCTTTTCCGGGCTCTAAGCACTGGAGTAGGGGGCCGCTACCTTCTATCTAATGCTCTCTTCCTGCTTGTTATGGCAGCCGCTGAAGAGATTGTGTTCCGTGGCGCTTTGCTTCATGTATCCAGGACATTCACTGAGAGGGTTTGGATACTGTGCATTTTTAACGGCTTGCTGTTCTCTGCGGCGCATAGCTCATTCGATCCAGTTCCATTCCTCGCCCGCTTTGCTTCAGGCATGCTTTGGACTTGGCTGACATTGAGAACTGGATCCATCGCATTTGCGGTTGCCTCGCATTGGGTTGGAAATCTCTACATATCGCTTTTCGTGACACCGGTATCCCTCGCCAGTGACGAAGGATCTACTTGGTTCGATCTGCTGGCTGAGCTCTCGACAGTGGCACTGACTGTAGGTCTGCTCTTGCTCGTAATTCATAGAGTCGGGCCATTCAAGGCTCTGAAACGCTCCACAGTCTGATCGATAAAATCCACTAGGGAATTCTCACGATGGAAGACGCGTTTGACGGTCTAAGTGACCACGAAATATTGACCGCGGGTGGCAACCTCTTAGGTAGGCTGGTTGGGTTGGAATGCGCTCTTAGGACCCTGATTGCCGCGCATCACGCACCTGAAAGGGTGGAGTTTGTGTGGGATCTGCTGTGGGCCTCAGTCGTTCGCGCCGAGTGCGATTCACTCCTCCCTGGGTTCGATCATGGATTGCTTGATCAGGGGCGACGTTTGGGTGGCGATATCGCGGCTGCGTCCTTGGCTAAGCGGACAGCGTCGTAGCGATTTAGCGAGTTCAGTCGCGCGTCTGCTTTTCCAAGAAGTCTGCGAATCTCGCGATGCTTATCGCCTGGCGCCGTGAGCACTTGGGGCAAATCAAAACGGCACCACGCTCTAAGTCAATGAGACCTTCACCGGGCCGGGCAGTGAAGTGGCACGTACAGCTGAGGCAGCGGCAGACCACCTTGGTCACCTGGAGAAGGTGGCCTTCGCCATCTTCTTGGCCGGAAACATCGCTGAGGAGAAACAACCCCGTATCGGCCAAGCTGCAGACTCCCTGGCGTGCGCGATCGCCGCCCTTGTAGCGATATTACACCTTGCTGAATGCGGCAGCTTTACACGCTGTGGTGACTGATCGGTTCAATGCGACGGCGCCTGAGCAGCGCCGCGCCGGTGCCGTCGGCCGAACCGTTCAGTCACGCTGCCCTGCCGTTCGCAGAATTTGCGACGCCCGGTCGTATGCTCCTGGCCATGCTTCCCATGCACGGCTATCAAGGTTTCCGCACTGCACCGCCACCCTCCGGCTGGGTCCAGCTCAGGGACATATGGGTGCTGTGGTGGAGTGGCCGGCAGATCGCCCAGATTTCGTCGGCGAAGGAGCGCGGGGTGCGAGTGCACCTCGATGCCCGGAAGATGTGGCAGACCAAGGATGTATGGGCGGCGAGCGTCGACCAGGGCAAGCGGTACGCCGAGCGGTGGCGCGCGGCCAGGCTCTACCCAGAGATGCGGCTGCGAGCCGCTGTGGCTCGGATGGTGGACGACTCCCCGAGCGAACCTCTACCGACGCTGCCCGGCCTGCCGCCGACACCCGAACAGCTGCAGCAGGCCCGGCGTCTGGCCGAGGCGGGGACTGAGGAGCTGAAGCGGGTCAAGGAAGCGCTGGAGCCGCGCAGGCCGGAGGTCATGACCGGGGCGAAGGATCCAGAGAAACTGTGGTTCTGGGCAAGGCTATGACGGTCGGCTTGGGCCTAATTCTTGCTGGTCTAGGCATCAGTCTGTGCGGAGTTTGAGGTCGGCCCGGATTCCGTTGGACATGGATCTTCGTCCGCGCTCATGTTTACGAATTCGCCCTCAGTCTGATGTGAAAAACCGTAGATGCATTTGAATTTTATCAGCAACCTTAGGCGTCCAATGTTCACAGCCACTCTTTGTCTGTTGCGATAGGAAAGCTCCTCCTGGAGCGTTACTACCACCAACTCTTTGCCGACTCCAAAAATGCTGCCAGGCGCCATTCGCACGCGCTCCGATACCAGATCTTGATCGACACCTTTGGTTAGAGCTTTAAAAAATCCGTCGAGCCCGCTGCGGGTGGTCATATCCAGAGTCTGTCCATCAATCTCCGCTGAGAACGACACAACGGACGCGGGGCCGAATCCCTCGTTCCGAATGCTAAGGAGATTTCGTGAAGTGGACATGTGGAACTCGAGCAATGGCTTTGCGCTTAGTACATTGTGCCGTCGCTGGACCGAACCTTGCTTGATTGCGAAGTACAGGGCGATGAGTGCGATAATTGCGCTCAGTACCGCGATCCAATCAGTAGTGCTAAGGCCAAGTAGTGATGCTGCCACGTCAGGCGTTCCAGCATTTATGATTTGCAGTTTCACGCGCCGTCCTTCCTTGGCTTCAAGGAGATCAAGCTTAGCAACGTGCAGCAGTGAATTGGGGGCGGCGACGATCACAGCTGCCCCGGAATATCGAGGAAGTCTTTGGATGCGCCACTGTGGTTGAGGACCGTTGGCAGGTTGGGATTTGGCGTCGCCGATGATAGTCTTCGCCCATTCAGGGGCATGGATGGATCCAATGGCAGTTCGGCTCGGGCGTCTGGCGGTTGTACTGGAGGAGGGGACCACTGGCGACAGCAGGCCAGTGCGGGGGATGGTCATGACTTCCCAAGGGGCTGTAGAAGCATGGGTGAAGCCCGTGGCTGACCTGCAGCGCGTGCAGGTCGAGGTCGCCTGCAGTCTATTGGGACAATCTCTTGATCTTCCCGTTCCTGAGCCGCTCGTGGTGCTCATTGGCCCCGAATTTGGTGGTCCCGGTATCGGATTCGGCAGCGGCGCCGTTGGTCACCCCAACGTTGCTCGCTGGATGGATACCGCCGCAGAGGTCGTTCTTCGTCGCCTGAAGGAGTGGGCCAAGGTCGTCGATGCGGCCTGTTTCGACGAGTGGATCGGGAACTGCGATAGACATCCAGGGAATATGATTTACGACGGTCAAGGCTTTTGGTTGATCGATCATGACAAGGCAATGCATCCGCTGATTGAATTGGATGCGCTATCCCCGATAAACCAGCTTTTTGAGTTTGTTATTGATGGCGCCGACGAGTCGAAACTGCTGAAGTTGCAGCAGGTTGTGGGCGCGTCCATGCACGAAATGCAAAAATGTTCGGTTCAGGACCTTATCGACCAAGCAGACTCTGCGGCTTGGCCACCGGCTTCACTGATACCGCTTCGTGACTGGCTTACGGAGCGCCAGAATCACTTGGCGAGACTGGGTGGCGATAGAGTTCCCGCCCGACAGCTGGGGGTGATTTGATATGTGGAATGGCATTAACGTCGAAGCCTTTCCTGCGGCGCCTTCAGGAAAGTTTGCTTGGGCACCAATCTTTCTGGAGCCGATGGTAGGTAGTGGCGAGCGTATTGCGTTCGCGGTTGCCGCCTATTGTCCGGAGCAAGGCGGGTTTGTTCAGCGCACTATTTCTGATGCGACCCTCCAGTGCATGTACGGTGGTCAGAGCACCGCTATTGGCGGATTGATCGCCTTCGCGGTGGAATCGGTGCAGGATCATTTCGCCAGCGGTGAGCCGCTTGAAAGCTGGGACTCGCCGTTTGCCGGGTGCATGCTGGGCCCGATTCGCACTGCTCTCGCGAGTAGTTCCGAGCAGGCTGCCCACATGGGGGGTAGGCTTATCGCCAGTCTATGGAAAGCAAGCCAGCTACAAGTGCAGGATTTGTCGGATGGAAGATCCACGATGGATACTGACCAGTGGACGGCCCTCATTAGGGCCGAGGTGCTCGGTGCCAACCCCGCACTCGAAGTCCGATTCAATCACGAAGTTCGTGTTAAGCACGGTGCGAGTGCCACTCGAATTGGCTACTTGGGAGAGAAGATAGCCGCGAATTTTGATGCGCTCGTGGCCTCCAACATGACCATTAGACGACAGCGAGCGAAGTCAAAGCTGATGGATCTCCAAGCACTTCGCCGGCATGATCGGCTGCTCAATACTAGACACTCCTATGAGTTGATGTTGTGGGTTCCTCCCGCAAATAGTCCAGATTACTCGGAGCAACAGATCGACGTGGCACGCTCTGCCTTCTTGGAGTTGGAGGAGTTTGCGGATCGAGAGAACCTCCGAGTGCGAGACCTGAATGATCCAGCTAGGGCGGCTGCGATAATTCTTCATGCCGAGGCTGCCTGAGGTTCGCTGGACATCTAAGCCCCGGTTACTCAGAGCGGCTGTTGCAGTAGGTTGACCAAGCCTCCATCAATGTACGCCGCTTCTCCAGCATGGTTCCTCGCTTGTAGGCTGCCTTGGCCTTATCGCGGATCCTATGTGCAAGAGCGGCCTCTGAAAGGTCGTCCGGGAAGTCGGTGGTCTCGCTGGCCCAGTCCTTAAAGGTCGACCTGAAACCGTGAACAGTGATGTGGCTAAAGCCCATCCGCTTTAGGAGAGCCAGCATGGCGTTCTCGCTCAGGGTTTCGTTGCTGAAGTCGTTGGGGAACAGCAGACCCCGTTCCATGCGTGGTCGTGCGAGCGCCAGCGCAGACTTAGAGAGTGGAACTGTATGCTCCACCTTGGCTTTCATCCGGTCGCCAGGTACGGTCCACGTGCCGGCGGCGAGATCCACTTCCTGCGGCGCGGCTCCCAGCGTCATGCCAGTGCGGGCCGCCGTGAGGATGGTGAACTCGAGGGCGCGCGCTGCTTCGCCGTGGCGGGATCTCAGGGCGGTCATGAAGGCTGGAAGTTCAGCGTACGGAAGGGCGGCGAAGTTCTCGACCTTGGTCACAGCCGTCGGCTTCGGGAGGATCATGGCCAAGTGCCCGCGCCATCTCGCCGGGTTTTCCCCATTTCTCTTCTTCTGCACGGTTGCCGCGTCAAGCACGGCTTCAACGCGCTGCCGCACGCGACTGGCAGTCTCTGTTTTGGTGGCCCAGATTGGGCGCAGGACGGCCAGGACATGATCGGTTTCGATTCGATCCACCCGCAGGTCTCCCAGCACTGGCTTGGCGTAAGTCTCTAGGGTGCTGGTCCACTGGGCGGCATGCTTCGGGTTGGTCCACCCGACCTGACGCTCAGCAATGTAAGCCACGGCAGCCTCCCAGAACGTCGGGATGGAGGAGGTCACCACCGCGGTTGCGCGCCGCCCGGCGAGCGGATCTTGCCCGGCTTGAACCATCTTTCTCGCGGCGTCAGCCGCCGCCCGCGCATCGGCCAGACCGATCACATGAAGCGGGCCAAGTCCCATCTCTGGGCGCCTTCCCTCAAAGCGATAGCGGAATACCCAGCTCTTGGCGCCCGAGGCGGTCACCTGTAGGTACAGGCCGCCGCCGTCGGCGTGGTAGCCCGGGTCGATGAGCGTGGCCACGCGTCTCGCCGTCAGGCGATTGATCTTCAATCCCATTTCCTACCCATCCATGTACCCGCCCAGCAAGCGCGACTTGCCGCGAAGGCGTACGAATCAGACCGGATGGTGAAACCTAGCTGGCGCAAGGACTGAGACTGGTTTCACGAAGGCGCACGGAAGCTAGGGAACGCCCTAAATTCAGACACTCTCTCCGCCAGTTTTTTCAAAAAGCCCCTGGAAATAGGGGCTTTTCGTTGTCTACGCCGCTCGCCCCATGCTTTCACCCACATTCTGTGGATTCGCCGGCGACAAAGCGGTCGATGTGCTTTTTCCACCATACGTGACGCGCTCCGATCTTATATGAGTGCGGGAACGAGCCTTCCTTCATGCGGCGATAGATCCACGACTGGCCGAGGCTGGTGCGGATGGCAACAACCTCGATCGGCTGCAGGTCCGCGTGCAGTTCCGCGACGGTTATTTCGCGCGTGTTCTTCGACGGCATGATGTCCTCCTTCAATTCGTGGCCAACGCAGCGCGCAGCTGCTCGGTGGCGGTGTTCATGCGTTTGCTCCTAACGGCAATCCAGGTTGCGCAACGCTGTTGCTTGCCTCAGCGATCCCGGCATAGTTCGGGTCCAACTCAGTACCGGTGAACTGGAAGCCTTCGAGTACTGCGGCCTTGCCAGTGCTGCCGCTGCCGATGAGCGGGTCCAGCACCACGCCCCCGGTTGGAGTGACCAGCCGGCACAGGTAGCGCGTGAGATCGGTCGGCTTCAGGGTAGGGGGGGTGTCCCTTTTTGGGGCGACCTGATCACCCTCATCGCGGCGGATAATTTGCTGCCCACTGGTGCTGGACAGCATGCCTGCGGCCGACTTCTTGCACGCGTCCAGGCCGGCACCGCGATCTGCGTTGGTTGCCCTAGCGCAATAGAAGAAGCGGGCTGCGCTGCCCTCGTCGATGTGCAGTTGACCTGGCCGCATCTTGAGGATGCCAGCGCTTTTCTCGCTCGGCGCGCTGTAGCTGATCGGCGCCTGCTGTCCCACCGCATCCGGTAGACTCGAAGGCCTACAGGGAGGCCATATGAAGAAGGTTGCTGTTTTGGGATTCGTTGCAGCGCTCGTCGCGGGGTGTTCCTCGACGCCAGTCACCCCCGGAACCGCCAAAGCTGTGTCAGCCAGTAGGGTGTACGACGCCAGCTACTTTAATGGCAGTGCCGAACGGTCGGCCACAATCAAAGTGACCCGTGACAAAGGATTTGCAGGTGGTGGTTGCTCGTTCGACATCCTGATTGATGATCAGAAGGTCGTTGCGTTGAAGCCAAGCGAATCGGCCAGCATGCACGTGGTGCCCGGCTCGTATTTCCTGAAGCTTGAGGCCGGCGGCGGTCTCTGTCAGAACGTCTCAACGTTCCAGAATGTGACTATCGCTGCTGGCGACGAGCTGGTCTACCGAATTCTCTGGCCTGCTGGCGGTCGCCCGACGATGGAGCGGAAGTAGATCCCGCTCGATAGTCGCGTCACAAAGGTCTAGCCGACGCGTTCCAAGCGCTGGATCAAGTAGGCCGCCAAGAATGCAAAAACGCCCCGAAAGGGGCGTTTGCATTTGTGCTGCAACGAGAAAGTGTCGTCAGAACGCAGGCTCGATCACCGGCGGTGACTCCACTGCAGGGAAAGATAGCCGGTACTTCCGCGTTGTATCGGCATCTACAAAGATCTCGGTCGAACGGCGTCTGGCCAGCGCGGATTTGGTGGCATTGAATGAACACAGGCCGGGGCCGTCAATTCCGGTTACCGTCAGCAAGTGCCGGCCTGGCTTCAATGCGAAGGTGACTGATTCGGCTGTGTTGAGATGGGCGGCCATCTGCTCATCGACCATAACGCCTATTGCACACTTGCTACCAACAGCGCCGATGTCGCGGGTTACCACCACATTCCCGGTGGAAGCGCCTTGGTCGGGGAGTGCAAATACCCGATCTGCAGGTGCCGGCTTGACCATTGCTGCGTCGGGTTGTTTGGTGGGCATGAAGCAACCTGCGGCCAGCAACGGAACAGCGAGCATTGTGATCTTTGCAGCTATGGAATGCATATTCTTCCCCCGAGAAAATCGCCATTGATAGGCGGGTGGCACCTTTCAGCGTGACTTTACACGAATCCGGCGAAGGTAAGCCGCGATCACTGGCTGTCGGAATCCACCCGTATGAGCAGCAGGAGCAACAGCCGCGGAGCATCATGTGGTCTATGGAGTTGACGAAATTTTTTGGGCCGCACAATGCATTGGTGTTGATTTTCACGTTTTGGGATCAATGCTCTCTGATCTAAGTCTTGATACCACTTCGCGACGCATTTCCCTCTCGATCTGCTGAAAGGACGCGTGGACGATGGTTGCGCCAAGGTACTCGCCTTGGCCGGGATTGGCGTCTCGAACTTACATGATGCGCGACAATGCATGCTCTGCCAGTTCATGGCGGATGGTGCGTGGGGATCCTGTGATCCGTCGGCTTCTTGCGTCATGTATCCGGCACGCCAACCCGCACCGTCCGCCACCTTGCATCTGCAGGTGGCTACACCGCGAGGTTGCCGCCATGCCTGACCTGCTTCCCGACTATCCCCGTCTGCACGCGCTGCTCGGCGATGCCGTGCGCGATCTTCCCAATGCTCTCGCCGAAAAGATGGAAGACGCACTCAGTGATGCCGCCGAGTCCGCGCCTCCGTCGGCGTTCTTCACGTTCCTGCAAGGCCACGGCAAAGGCCATCGTGCGGACGGCACACCGTGGTCCGAAAAACGCCTCACGCCCGGCCGCGCATTCGATCTGGCCTTGGCCACCCGCAGCGCATCGGGCATCACCGCGCTCACTGCCATGTTGCACGCCGCACACGTAGCGCGGGAGAACGACGATCCGGGCTCCTATCCGTCGGCAGCGCTGGTCGATGGTCTGTTTGATGCATGCGAAGCACTGTCGCTGCAGGTAGAGCGCTGTCTTGACCCTTGATTCACAGGTGCGCCGCAACGGGAAGGGTGGGGACTTCCAACGTGGTCCCCATGCCTGCGGTTCAAGCGCCGTGCTAGTCGCTGTCGCTTTCTGCTTGCTCTGCGCCGCTCAACCGCTTCGCGCGCTCTTTCAATTCAGTCGCCAATCGTCGCTGTTCTGCGTGCGGCATCCTGGCGGCGGCGAGAATGACATTGGCCAGTACATCGCTATCGGCCAATAGATAGGCGAGAGGAACGCCCAGTTCGGCAGCCATCTTGCCGGCAGTGGCAAAGTCCGGCTCCGACGTGCCCTGTTCGTAGCGTGTCACCCGGCTGGACACCACATCCTCAGACAAGCCAATGCGCCGGCCCAGCTCGCGCTGGGAAATGCCCATCGCCAAGCGCGCTTCTTTGAGGCGCTTGGTGAACTGGTCGCGGAGAGATGTGGGGGACATTACCCGCCTGGGCGCATCCTGTAACGGTCTACAGGATGGCAATCGCCCCACAATTCGTATGCTACATTATTTGTAGCGCCGTGATTCGGAGTAGCGTATGAAGCCGTCTTCGCGGCCAGCGCCGCTTGGCAGCACAACATCGGCAATCTGCCTTGCCTGCGGATACCGCGGCCCGATGGCCATCCGCAATGGCCGCGTGCATTGGTCTAGCTCCGGGTGGGCATTCACGCTTCTCGCGCTGCTTGGCGGTGCAGTTGGTTTCGTATTGATGGGCGTCACCGGGATGCTGGCCATGTCGATACTGATCGGCATTGTGGGTGCACTCGCGGTCCGCCCGGCATCTGCCTACCACTCCTGCCCGCAGTGCCACGTCGATCTGCAGTGGCGATGAAGGTACCAACTGGCACGGCGATGGAGGTGCGTAGGAAAATTCTGATCGTGGGCGGGTAGTGATGACGTTCCTGTCCCGTTGATCGGCCTTTGCCTATAGTGGAGCCAAACCCTGCAATGGAATGGCCCGATGCACCCGATGTCCTCCGGCCGGTGCCTGGCACTCGCAATCGCAATCGCCGTCGCTGTGAGCGCCAGTGCCTGCGCACGACCGCCATCCACCGAACACGAAAGGAATCCCGCCATGCCTGGCGCAACGCAGACCGGCCGTACCCTCAACGGCCACACCTACACCGACGCGCCAGTGGACGTGAAGCTGGGGCCGAATACTTTCCGTATCCCCGCCAACTATCTGGACAGCCAGATTGCGCCTTGGCCCGGTGAAGGCGTTTCGCTGGTCATTGAATGGCCGGACATGACGCCGACGTTGCCGGGGGCGCGGGCTAATCCAAGGACCAATGATTTCCGCAAGGAGATCGCGGTGGCGGTGAACTACATCGACAGGATTCCAATCGAAACGTCGCTTGCGCGACTGTCGTCCAACGAGGCCATCACCGAGGAGGGATCGGTGGAACGTGGTGATCCACGGGCACGCCTGGACCTGCGGATTGCCCGGCCAGCGACGCTGGGGCTGGTCCCTTATGCCATCGATGAAGAGAAGATGGCCCGCTATTCAAAGGACTACGAGGCCCGCTACGGCAAGCCTCCTGTTCGAAACCCGGCCTATGAAGATGACTGGTATGTTGCGCGCAACGAAGATGGTCAGCTCACCACATTTATAAAGTGCGAGACCATCTCGTTCCGGGGTGATGGCGTGCGCCTGGAAGGCAATCAGGTGATCGACCTGGAAGACCCGGTGGCAGCAGGATGTACGCACTATTTCGTGGATGTCGAGAACAAGCTCTCGATCACCTTGAACTACAAGCGGGTATTCCTGAAGGACTGGAAGCGTATGGAAGACGCGGTACTGGATGCCTTGGCACGCACCAAGGCCAGGTGATCCGAAGACAATTCAAGGAGTAAGTCATGGGTGGACTGACCCAGAAGGACATCAGGATCCTCACTGCCTACGCGGATTCGGGCAACCGGGAGCTCTACTGGAACTATCTCTCGCAACTTCCCGGTGCAGACGGTTATGGAACGCTGGCGTTGGGTGTTGTGCGCAACGACAGCCTGCCCGGGCGGGTGGCAAACAGCTACGCTCAGGAACATGCGAGAACGCAGCACGACGATGGTTCACGCTTCCCCAATGCGGTGTTGAGTGAACGGCAATGGGAAGCCTTCGGACAGAGTCTGCTCAAGCAGGACCTCGTGTTGCGGCAGTACTGGTCGCAGCAGCAGCGCCCGGATCTTGCCTTGAACCTGCCCGGCAAGGATGTGATGACCGCGCACGACCGTGCGTTCGAGCAGCATCGCCTGGATCCCAATTGCTGGACACCCCGCGTGCTGCTTCAGGCCGCACTGGAAAAGAGTGGCCCGCAGAAGCTGGAGCAGATCTGGACCAACATGCTCGACAACGATGGGGCCGGACTCCCGCGGGTGGGAAGTACCAGCCGCGATGCGATCACCCAGATGGGATTGAGCAAGGGGAGCCAGTACCTCGGCACGCTGACGTTCCATGAAGTCACCCAGGCCCTGGGTGGCCGCTCCTCGGTAGACCCCAACGTCATCGGCGGCCTCAATTCCTACGCGTTGTACTTTGAAAAGGACAGCAAGTGGGTCAGTGTGACCTCCGGCGGTGGGCACAGTTCGCTGCGCGAGATCACCGATCCGGCCCGCATCGCCGAACTCAACGACGCGCGCGAAGTCCGCCTGGAGCGCCAGCAGAAGGCCACCCAGTTCCACCCGGAAGATCCGTACCGAACCATCACCCGCAGTCCGCTTACCGCATCGGCAGATGGCCTGCCGGATCTCCAGCGCACACCCACCCGTCTGGCGGACATTGGACCGGGCCACGCCGAGTACAGTCTGCTGCAGCAGGTCAGCGGGCATGTCGCCGGCATCGATGCCAGAGCAGGACGCACGCCGGATGAAAGCAGTGAACGTCTGACCGCCAGCGTGATGGCCCTTGCCCGTCAGAACAACCTGGACCGTGCCGACCATGTGCTACTCAGCGCGCAGACGGCGGACAGCCCAGCGGGCCGCAACGTGTTCGTGGTGCAGGGCGAGATGAACGACCCGGCACACCTGAGGGCTTCCATGCCCACCGATGTGGCCGTGCAGACACCGGTAGAGCAGTCGTTGCAGCGGCTGGAACTGGCCAGCGCGGAACGGCAACAGGCCCTGTCCCAGCGTCAGCAGCAGGAATTGGACAACCAAGTGCGCGAGCATCCGGCAATGCGGCAGGCATAGTGCGCAGCAAGGGGGCAGTGGGGTATTCCCATTGCCCCCGCACCCGTCACTTGCCCGGTGCGTCGGCTGTCTGGGCAGCCACCATCGCCTGCTGCATTTCCTTCAGCGACAGGTAGCCATCGCCGTCGGTATCCAGTCCCGTGAAGTACTTCGCAATCTCCGGCACCACGGCCGCTTCTTCCTTGCTGATCTTTCCGTCCTTGTTCTTGTCCATCGCAGCGAACGCGGCATCGATCGAGTCAGCCTGCTTACTGAAGCGTGCCTGCTGATACGTAGCAAACTCGGCCTTGTCGACGCGACCGTCCTTGTTGCTGTCCATCGCAGTGAAGGTGGAATCGATATAGGCCTGTTTCGGGTCGGCTGGCGCCGCCTGTACAAGCAGCGGGGCGGCGCACAGCGCGATCAGCAGGGCGGTCTTGTTCATATGCATTGCATGTAGTCCTTGAGCGAGGGAGTCAGCGGCAGGGGTAGGTGTAGCCATCGCGGTCGCGATAGCTGTCGGTACGGCGGTCGTAGTTGCCGTAGCGGTTCATGCAGTAATCGGCGCGCTCACGTGTTTCCCGCTCGCGCTTCGCCGCTGCCGCAATCACGCCCGCCACCACGGCCGCACCCACGACGCCTACCACTACGCCTGTGGCCTTGGCGTCGTGTCGGCGCTCACGTTCGCGTTCCCGCTCGCGCTCGCGGCGCTGCCAGTCATCGCGCTCGCGGTCACGATAGTCCTGGTTCCACTGCGGGTTGTGGCGGTCGCCACGCTGCGCATGGGCATCGCCCGAGTAGGGCAGCAGCACCAGCAGTTGTGCGGCCGCCACAAGCAGCAGCACAGTCCTTCCTGTTTTCAGAAACATCGTCCAGCTCCTGTGCGGACATCGTCGGTAGCTGCAGTACACACCGCAGACATTGCGCGAACCTGCCGTCACGACAGGTAATTGCAGCGCCTACCGGACCAGAGCTTCCACCGGATCCAGCTGCGCCGCGCGACGTGCCGGCAGGAAGCCGAAGCCGATGCCGATCAGGCTGGAACACGCGAACGCCGCGATGATTGAATTCGCTGAAAACACCAGGCTGAATCCCACGTCGGCCAGTGCCAGCACTGCGCCCAGAAGCAACGCCACACCAATGCCCAGCACACCACCAAGCAGGCACACCAGTACCGACTCGATCAGGAACTGCTGCAGGATGTCGCTGCGGCGCGCGCCCACGGCCATGCGTACGCCGATCTCACGGGTGCGCTCGGTCACCGACACCAGCATGATGTTCATCACCCCGATACCGCCCACCACCAGCGCGATGGCGGCAATGGAGCTGATCATCATGGTGAGGATGCCGGTGGTCTGTTCAATCGACTGGCGGATCTGCGCGTTGTTGCTCATGTAGAAGTCGGTACTGCCGTGGCGGCGCATCAGCAAGCGTGCAATGGCCTGCTCGGCCACGTCCATGCTGATCGCATCTGATACGCGCACGGTGATGCTGGACACATGGCTCTGGCCCAGCATCCGCGCCATGGCCGTGGTGTAGGGCATCCATACCCGTAGCAGCGAGGTGTCGCCGGCCGCGCCAGCGTCCTTCTTCACCACACCCACCACGCGCACCGGCACGTTGCCCAGCAGCAGGGTCTGCCCGATGGGGTTCTCGGCTGCGGCGAAGAAGCGCGCACGCGTGTTGGCATCGATGATCGCCACCTGCTGGTAGCCAGCCACACCCGGTGCGCCGAAGAAGGCGCCTTCCCCCAGCTTCAATCCGTGCACGCGGAAGTACTGTTCGCTGACGCCCTGTACCTGCACGCTGGCCGAACGGTTGCCGCGCAGGGCGGTGCCCGTGGTGGCTACGCCCGGGGTGGCGCTGTCCACGAACGGTTGCCCGGCCAGGGCCGCGCTGTCGCCCGGAGTAAGGGTCTCCACCCGTGCCGCGTGCAGATCGCCAAAGCCGGAGCCTGGATAGATCTCGATGGTGCTGGTGCCCAGCGAAGAGATGTTGGACAGGATGGCCTGCCGCGCGCCCGTACCCAGCGCGACCACCGAAACCACCGAGGCGATGCCGATGATGATGCCGAGCATGGTCAGGAAGGTACGCATGCGGTGTGCATTCATGGCGCGCAGGGCCATGCGGAAGGCCTCGGAGAAGCGATCACGCACGGCCTGCCAGCCGCTGCCATCGCTGCGTTGCGGCAGCGCGGTCGGCGCCATGCCCGCTGCCGAGGCAGTACCCGTCGCACGGTCATCGACAATTCGACCATCGCGGATCTCGATGACGCGCTGGGCGTGTTCGGCCACCGCCATGTCATGGGTCACCAGCACCACCGTGTGGCCTTCGGCATGCAGCTCGCCGAGGATCTTCATCACTTCCTTGCCCGACTGTGTATCCAGCGCACCGGTAGGTTCGTCGGCAAAGATCACCGCACCGCCATTCATCAGCGCGCGGGCAATCGACACGCGCTGCTGCTGGCCACCCGACAGCTCGCCGGGCAGATGCTGCATGCGTTCGCCCAGGCCCAGCCGCGCCAGCAGTTCGGCGGCCCGCGCCTGGCGCGCGGGGGAGGGCATGCCGGCATAGATCGCCGGCACTTCCACGTTGCCCAGCGCGGTCAGGTCGGCCAGCAGGTGGTAACGCTGGAAGATGAAGCCGAAGTGTTCCCGGCGCAGTTCGGCCAGTTCGTCGGGCGACATCTGCGCGGTCTGGCGTCCTGCAATCTGGTATTCGCCGGCAGACGGCCGATCGAGGCAGCCGAGGATGTTCATCAGCGTGGACTTGCCCGAGCCGGATTGGCCGACGATGGCCACCAGTTCACCGTCGCGGATGTCCAGGTCCACACCGTCCAGCACCACCAGGATCTGTTCACCGGCGGTGAATTCACGGCGCACCCCACGCACGCTCAGCAGTGGCTCGCTCATGACTGCACTCATCGGGGGTGCACGGGCGCGGCGGCCGCTTCATCGCTGGCCTGCACCAGCACCACCTGCTCGCCCCGCTTCAAGCCGCTGCGTACTTCCACCTGGATCTGGTCATCCAGCCCGATGGCGATGCGCCGCGCCACGGCGCGCCCGTCTGCACCACGCACCTGCACGGTGTAGCTGCCATCGCCGGCCCGCGCACCCAGCGCGGCGGAGGGAATGGTCAGCACGTTGTGGGCACGGCCGAGCACGATGCGTACCTGGGCGGTCATGTAGCTGCGCAGGCGCCCATCACTGTTGTCCACGTCGAACTGGCCGTTGTAGTACATGGCGGTACGGCTGCCGGCGGACAAGGCCGGTGACGTGAGGCTGGATGCATCTTCGTTGGTGATCGATTCGGGCGCTGGCGCGATGTCGCGCAGCGTGCTGCTGTAGCGGCGGCCCGCATCGCCAAGGATGGTGAAGAAGGCTTCCTGGCCGACCGTGGTGTGCACAACATCGGCCTCCGAGATCTCGGCATAGACGGTCATCACGTCCTGGTTGCCCAGCATCACGATGGTGGGTGCGCTCTGTACCGCGTTCACCGTCTGCCCTTCGCGAGCGACGACCGCCAGCACTGTGCCGTCGGTGGGGGCGGTGATGCGGGTGTACTCCAGGTTGGTCTGCGCGATGTCCACGTCGGTCTGCCGCTGCACGATCTCACCGTCCAGCGCGGTGATCTGTTCGCGGGTCGCGTCCACCTTGGCCTTTGCAGCATCGAAGTCGGCACGTGCCACCAGCTGCGATGCCACCAGTTGCTGCTGCCGCCGCAGGGTCAGTTCGTACTGGCGCAGATCGGTGGCCAGTGCATCGCGGTTGGCGCGTGCGGTGCGCTGCGCCGCCTGCGCACTCAGCAGCGCATTGCGTTGGGTGCGTGAATCGATGTCGGCAATCGGGTCACCGGCCTTCACCTTGTCGCCCAGCTGCACGTGCAGTGTTTCGATGCGACCGGAGACCTGCGCGCCCACGCTCACCAATCGCGATGGCTTCAGGGTACCGGTGGCCTCCACCACCTGTGCGATGTTCCCACGTACCACCGGCGCGAGTTGCAGCGGCGGCGGCGGAGCGGGCCGCAGCCATAGCCAAGCGGCAATGGCAGTGCACAGTACCGCACCAGCGATGATCGGCAGTCGGCGGTGTTTGCGCGGCGCGGTGCTCATTCGCACAGCATCCAGAAGGGGCAGGTCATTGGTGGTCCTCGCGGCAGGAGAGATGCACGCGCCGGGTGCCGGGCGTGGATGGCCGTCGAGTCTCGAGGTGCTGGGTTGCGTGAACCTTGCGCCGCTGCCGTGGTTGTCAGTTCACTTCCATGGCGATGACCAGCGCCACGGTGATGAACTGCAGGGCACTGGCCAGCACCAGCAACGTGCTGCGCAGACGGTCGGACGTCATGCGCAGGCTGCAGAGCTGGCACACCGTGCCGATCACCAGCCCTGCGACGGCGAGCGTGCTGATCGGCTGCACGTGCACGCGTTGTATTGCCAGCGGGACCCATGCACTGGCCAGCATCATCCAGGCTGCATGCCTGTCGACGGTGCGCATAGGAGCGGGGAGGGTTCGCTCTGTGGTTGATCGCCATGCGGACAGCGCGTGCAGTGCGGCATGTGCGACGACGAAGAGCAGCACCGCGCTGGTCAGGGCTGCGTGTGCATGGCGGTGCGTTGAAACCACCAGTGCACCGCCTGGCAGCAACAGGAACAGCGCAGCAAAAAGGCGCATCAGTGCGTTCGGACGCTTCGCCGCAGGGATCGCGCGCAGCCACTGAGGCCAATGCGGCATTCCGCGCGCGCGATCGGCATGCGAGCGTCTATTCCACGCAGCCGCGGTCAGGTCGGATGTGGCCGGTGTCGCGCGGGATCGGGCAGAAGAGGAGGGGGGAGGAACTCCTTCGGTCACGTGCAGGCTTCCTGTCAGGACGGAACGCGATGGCACCGCAGACGCCATCGATCCGATGCTGCGCAGCGAACATTGCCGCAACCTTGCCTGTCATCGCTGTCTGCCGCGCATGGACAGGCGACAGTCACGGATGTGTGGGCGCCTTCAGTGCTCTAGCGGTGGCGCTGAGGTTACGCCCGGATGCTGCGGGAACTCGACGCGGATCAGCGCGCCACCACCTGGGGCATCCAGAATCGTGACGTGACCACCGTGACGGTCGATCACCTGCCGTACCAGGTTCAGTCCCAGGCCTGCACCGGTCTGGCGGGGACGCAGCCGCTGGAAAGGTTCGAACACGCGCTCGCGCTGGTCCACCGGAATGCCGGGGCCATCGTCTTCCACTTCCAGGCAGCTGCCCTGTACCCGCACGATGATATGGCGGCCACCGTGCTCGGCGGCATTCAGCACCAGGTTGGAGATCACCCGCTCGACCGCGCCGGCCTCACCCAGCACCGGGAAGTGGGGCTCCACCGCCACTGCCACCGTCTTGTCCGACTGGATCAGCAGTGGCGCCAGATCGGCAGCTACCCGTTTGGCCACCCGGGCCAGGTTGAGGGTTTCCTTCGGACCGTCCTCTTCCATGCGATGCAGGTCCAGTAGCTGCTCGGCCAGCGTCGCCAGACGCGCGACTTCCACGGCCAGGCTGCGCGAAGTCGAATCATCCGCGGCATCGATTTTCACCCGCAGGATCGCGATCGGCGTGCGCAACTCATGCGCTGCTGCGGCGATGAAACGGCGTTGCCGCTCGTGTCCTTCATCCAACCGGCCCAACGCATCGTTGACGGCGGTCACCAGCGGCGCGATCTCCACCGGCACTGCGGTCGCGGTCAGGCGGATGCCGCGACGGCTGGCCGAGATGTTGCGGGCTTCCTGCGCGATGCGCTCAACACCGGCCAGTGCCCGCCGCACGATGATCGGCGTCAGGATGATGGTGGCCAGCGCCAGCAGCAGGAAGATCGGCAGGGTGATGATGTGCGCGGCCAACGCCATCTGCATGGTCAGCGAATCGGTTTCGCCATGGGCCATGATGGTCAGCTTGCCGGCCGGTCCGCTGTGCTGGCGTACCACCACCGCCAGGCCATCGCTGCGATCACGTCCGCGCAGGTCGCCGTAGGGGATACCATCAAGGGCGCCGACCAGCGAGGCATAGGCCGGAGGCACATGGCCGAAGGTGACGTGGTGCCCATGCTCGTCTTCGGCGATGAACCAAGCACCCGGGACGATCTTCAGCAGTTCCGCCAGCTCTGGCGTGTGCACTACGTACAGTTCGCCGGCGCGGTCGCGGTGCACCGCCTCGGCAGCCACCGGTGCGAAGGTCTGGATGGTGTAGTAGCCACCGCTGTCGGCGCGCACCAGCACCATCAGCAGGGCGAAGAACGCCACCAGCAGGGCCAGCAACTGGTAGATCAGCGTCTTAACGATCAGTGGGCGCTTCAACGACGGGCGACGCGCCATCACTTGCTTTCCCGCATCAGATAGCCAACCCCGCGAATGGCGTGGATCTCCACGCCCGCATCGGCGTCAGCGAGCTTTCGGCGCAGGCGCGAGACGTGCGAATCCAGGGTGTTGGAATGGATGCCGTCGTCGAAGCCATACACCGCCATCTCGATGGATTCACGCAGCACGGTGCGGCCCAGGCGCCGTGCGAGGGCGGCCAGCACCCGGATCTCGCGCCGCGGCAGCTCCAGCCGCTGGCCGCCCACACTGGCCTCGCCCGAGGCGGGGTCGAATACCAATCGGCCGATGCTGATGGACTCCACCTGCAATCCGCTTGGGCGACGGCCCGCAGCACGGATCCGCGCGAACAGCTCCTCCAGCGCGAAGGGCTTGGCCAGGTAGTCATCGGCGCCTTCATCCAGCCCGGCAATCCGGTCCGGCAACTGGCCCAGCGCGCTCAGCACGATGATCGGCACCCCGGGGTTGCGCTCGCGCAGCACCGAAATCAACGCCAGGCCATCGCCATCGGGCAGGGTGCGGTCCAGCAGCACCAGATCGTGCAGGCCGCACAGGGCCGCCTCCCGCGCCAGTGCCAGGGTATTGGCCACGTCCACCACATAGCGCTCGCGCTGCAGGGCAGACTTGAGGGTGGCGGCCAGTTCGGCTTCGTCTTCGATCAGCAGGATGTGCATCAGCAGGGCTTGGGCAGGGTGGGGCCGCAGAAGGGCGGTTCGGCACGCGCCGGCACCGTATTACAGGAACATTGCGTGAACATGGCGTGCCTGCACAGCCGCCGGCAGGTCATGCAGGGATGCGATGACGCCGCGGGGACGGCGCAAGGTTCACGCAATCCAGGCGCTCCAGCCTTGGCGCCCTTCGCAGTTCCCATCCCTGGAGTCACCATGAAATTGTTCGTTCCGCTGCTGTTCCTCGCCACGCTGACCGGCTGCACCACCGCCAAGATGACCGTCACCCCGGATGGCCGCCGCGGCGTTTCCATCGACTGCAGCGGCTCCAGTTCCTGGAGCGGTTGCTACGAGAAGGCCGGGCAGATGTGCCCGGGCGGCTACGTGGTCTTCAGCAAGGATGGCGATGAGGGCAATGCCATCGCGGTCGGCAACAAGAACGGATTCACCTCCACCCAGATGGCCACCCGCTCGATGCTGGTGTCCTGCTCGGGCTGACGCAGGCCGGGGAGGTGGCCATTCCACCTCCCTGAGGCGTTGCTCAATAGCGCTGGCCTAGAAGCTGTAACCGGCCTGCACATACACCCGACGCGGCTCGCCCGGGAAATGGCCGTTGCGCTCGATGAATCCGCTGGCGGCATACACCTTGTCGAACAGGTTCTTGACGTTGGCCTGGAACTGCCACTGCTTCCACGTGGTTTTCCAGCTCATGTCGAACACGGTGTACGGCTTCACGCGCTGGCCATCCAGGCTGATGCGCTCATCCACGTAGTCGGCACCGAAGCCAATGGCCGAGTTGATCGCCGGCAGGTCGTAGCGCGTCCACAGGCCCAGCTTGTTGCGCGGTGCATTGGCGAAGCGATCGCCAGAGGCATTGGTGATGCCATTGGGGCCCGCGTCCTTCACCCGCGCGTCGTTGTAGGCGTAGGTCAGGTTCAGCACCCAGCGCTCGGTCACGTCGGCCAGAAGATCCAGTTCCATGCCGGTGCTGCGCACCAGGCCCAACGCCGCCAGCTGGTTCACACCATTGATGACCTCGCCAGTGGCCTGCACGATGTTGCTGCGGTCGATACGGTAGGCCGCCAGGTTCAGGCTCAGGCGCTCGGCAAGCAGCGATTTCATGCCCACTTCCCATTGCCTGCTGCGCTCGGCATCGAACGGGCCGCCTGCGGCGGAATTCTGGTTGGCCGCCGACTGCGGCACGAAGCCGCTGGCCACGTTGGCATACAGGTTCAGTCCATCGCGAACGGTGAACGTACTGCCCAGGCGCCAGCTGATGTCGTTGCCATCCACGCTGCTGCCGGCAAGGCGGTCATCGTCCTTGAAACCGTCCCAGCGCAGGCCGGCCAGCACGTGCCAGCGCGGGGTCAGGGCCAGCTCGTCCTGCAGGTAACCGCCATAACGCCTGCTGCGCGTGCTGGTGCTGCGCCAGGGCAGGCTGGACAGGTTGTACTCATGCCAGGTGCTGGCGCCATACACCGGATTGAACAGGTCGATGCCACGCACCGGGCCGGCGCCGCGCGCGAGGTCGGCGCTGTTGGCGGTCTGCGCGGTGAAGTCCGCATCCAGCTGGTATACGTCCGCACCGAACAGCACCTTGTGTTCCACCGGACCGGTGCTTACCCGCCACACCGCATTGGCGTTGGCGGTGAACGCCTCGTTGTCGCGGGTCTGGTTGCGCAGCTGCCGGGTCATCCATTCGGCCACGCCATCGCGGTCGCGGTCGATCAGGCCCATCGGCTCGTGGTACATCTGGTGTTCGTTGTTGCTGAACCAGCGTGCGGCGACGTCCACGTCCAAGTCGTCGCGCGGCGCGAAGCGGTACTGCGCCAGCGCTACCTTGGCACGCATGTCCAGGAAATCGCTGGCTTCGTTGTGGTTCCAGCGGCGGTCGGTCAGGAAATTGCCGTTGTCATCGACCGGCACACCGCGCAGGCGGTTGCCGCCAAGGTTCTGGGTGATGTCGGTGAATTGCAGCGTCAACTCGCCGGTGTCGCCCACGTCGAAAGCCAGCGAGGCATCGCCGATCACGCTTTCACTGTCGGTGTTCCAGCGTACGCCCTGCTCGCTGTCGCCATACACGCCGGCGCGGTAGCGCACCGTGCCGGCGGCATTCAATGGGCCGGTACCTTCGATCGAACCAGCGCGGAAATCCCTGTTTCCCATCTGCAGTTCAACGCGGCGTTCGGCAGTGGCTTTCGGCTTGCGGGTCACATAGTTGATGACGCCACCAGCGTCGCCGCCCCCGTACAGCGCACCGGCCGGTCCCTTCAGCACCTCCACCCGCTCGATGTTGAACAACTGCGGTACCGAGAATCCCGCATAGGGGTCGCCCCGCAGCCCGTCATACAACACGTTCTCCTGGCGGAAACCACGCAGGGTCACCCCGGCATAGCTGAAGTAGCTGATGCCGCTGATGCTGCGATAGAGATCGGTCACCTGGCGTGCAGCCTGGTCGTCGATCAGCTCGCGCGGCAGCACCTGGATGGACTGCGGCACCAGTTCCAGCGGTGTATCGGTGCGGGTGCCGACAGCCGCGTCATCCACCCGGTACAACGTCTGTGCGCGGCCACGCACCTCCACCTTGTCCAGCTCCTGCACGCGGCTGGGCGGGGCGTCGGCCGCGTATCCGGGGGTGGCGAAAGCCAGTGTCGTCGCCAGGCACAGAATGCTGCGGCGGGGCAGGAAATGGGGCATCGGCGTATCGGGCTTGTCTGCAAATGAGAAAGATTAGCATTTGCAATGAACGGGTGCCCATCCCCCGATTGCGCTATGGACGCGCGGACGGATCCGTATACGGCGTACCAGCCAAAGCCACCAGCACGCCGGTGGCGCCGCGCACGATCAGCGGCAGCATCGCCTGCCGCGGATCGCCGCCGAACGGCAGGACGCGCAGTCCCTGTTCATAGGCGGCCACCATCGATGCCATCAGCATCGAGGCGCCCAGTCGCACCTCGGCATCATCTGCGGACCGCCCCGCCGACGCGGCCATCAGCTGTGCCAGGTCATTGGTCAGCAGCGCCTGCAGCTGCCGCGCATGGGCCACCAGTACCGTGCTCTGGGCCACGGTTTCCCAGAACGACGCCGCACCGGCGTTGATCCGCAGCAGCGGATGGCCGGTGTCCAGCAATTCCCGCACCAGCGCCTGGAAGGCGGCCAGCGGCGTCATGGATGTGCGCGCGGCCATGCCTTCGCGCAGCAGCTGGCGCGCCTCCTCATCACGGTCGAACACCAGCTGTTCCTTGCTGGCGAAGTAGTTGAACACCGTCTTGCGCGAAACCCCGGCGGCATCAGCGATCTCGCTCATCGACACCGCTTCGAAGCCGCGATCGATGATCAGCCGGGTAGCGACGTCGGAAATCGCCTGCCGGGTCTCGGCTTTGCGTTGCTCGCGGCGGCCGGGTGGCGGGGCCATGGGTGGCTCACTTGTGGAAACATACACCGAGTGTAACATTGTCGCCGCCAGAGCGCCGACCCGGTGCTCACGAGGATTGCCAATGCGGTACGACGTCGTCATTGCCGGGGCTGGCCCGGTGGGACTGTTGCTGGCCTGCGAACTGGGTCAGGCAGGAAGCGCGGTGCTGGTGCTGGAGCAGGCGGCCTCGCCGGATTCGCCGCTGAAGCGCCTGCCGTTCGGGCTGCGCGGTTTGAATGCTCCGACGCTGGAGGCGCTCGACCGGCGCGGCCTGCTGGATGCCGTGGCTGCCGGCCATGTGCTGAAGCCGGAGAAAGGTCCGCCGCCGCCGGGAACCGCGCACTGGCTCTCGCAGCCACGCAAGCTGGGTGGCCACTTTGCGGGTATTCCGTTCGCACTGGACAACGTCGACAGCGGTCGCTGGCCGTGGCGCCTGCCCAGCCCGGTCGGCACGCAGATGGCGGTGGAACTGCAGGCGCTGGAGGCCGTGCTGGCCGAACGCGCGCAGGCGCTGGGCGCGGTGATCCTGCGTGGTGCGGGCGTGCAGAGTGTGCAGATGGGGGCCGACGAGGTCCAGGTCGAGGCGGGTGGGCAGACCTTCCGCGGGCGCTGGCTGGTCGGCTGCGATGGAGGCCGCAGCACCGTGCGCAAGCAGTGTGGTTTCAGCTTTGCTGGTACCGCCCCGGAGTTCACCGGCCACTCGCTCAGTGTTGAACTGGAAGATCCGACGGTACTCAGCCCGGGGCGTCACACCACCGCGCAGGGCATGTGCAACTTCAATCCGCCGGGTACGATCGCCTTGGCCGACTTCGACGGTGGCGCGGGCCACCGCCAGCCACTTGATCGCGAATCGGCACAGGAACTGCTGCGCCGCATCTCCGGCCGCGAAGCAACGATCACCGCACTGCATCTGGCCACCACCTGGACCGACGGCGCACGGCAGGCCACCGCCTATCGTCGTGGCCGCGTGCTGCTGGCCGGCGATGCCGCACATGTGCATTCGCCGCTGGGTGGGCAGGGTCTGAACCTGGGCCTGGGCGATGCGATGAACCTTGGCTGGAAGCTCGCCGCCGTCGTCCGCGGCGAGGCAGCTGATGCGCTGTTGGATACCTATCAGGCCGAACGCCATCCGATCGGCGCTCGAGTGCTGGAGTGGTCGCGCGCGCAGGTCGCACCGATGCGCCCCAGCGCGGGCTCACGTGCACTGGCTGCCATCGTGGCCGATCTGGCGGAAACACGTGATGGCGCCACGTATCTCGCCGAGCGCGTTTGGGGTGTGGGCCAGCAGCTGGATCTAGGCCATACCCATCCGCTGGTGGGCCGCAGCACGCCGGATTTCCTGCTGACCGATGGCCGCCGCATGGGTGAACTACTGCGGGCAGGGCAGGCGGTGCTGCTGGTGTTCGATGCCGCTGCCTTGTTGTGCGAGGCGGTTGATGTTGAACGGGCCCGCATCCTGTCCATCGCGCAGCCCGCCGTCGATTCGCTGGGCCTGTCGGCGCTGCTGGTTCGTCCGGACGGCATTGTTGCCTGGGCCAGTGATGGCGCCGATGCGGCAGGACTGGCGCAGGCGGTACAGGAATGGACGAGCTCAGTTGGCAGGGAAGCGATTGCCTGAGTTCCGGCGCAGCCCGCGCAGGGCTGTGCCGCCCTCTTTCAGAGATCCTTCTTCTTGCCGCTCAGGTCCAGCGGTTGGTCACTGCCCTTGCGCTCGCTCGACCAGACCTCGACGCTCTTGCTGCATCGGCTTTCGCGGGCGGCAAGCTCAGGCGGCAGGTCCTTCACATGCGGCGACTCCTGGCAGGCGGCATGCATGGCGGAGTCATCATAGGTGGCACAGGCGCTGATCGAAGCGAGAGCAAGGAAACAGAGAGCGGAGCGGAGCAGGGGCTGCAGCAGGCGCATGGGGGATCTCAGAAGGGCCGGTCTGGCCATCGAATTCAATCCGTGACCCGGCACACGCGCAACCCGACTGGCAGCACTTGTTATTGAGTAACAATTATGGGGATACTCGAGAGCTGCCGACTGCCGATCAGGCAATGCAGATCAGGAACACCGTCGACAGCGCCAGCATCAACACGAACACGCGCCGGCTCAAGGCCAGGCAGGTCAGGCAGGCCGCCAACGCCCATGCCGCCAGCAGCATACATCCCAGCAACCACAGCCCGACCGTCATCATCGAGCCGGCCGCTGCGGCGGACAACGCAAAGGCCTTGAACAGCGCCACGCCCAGCACACTGCCCAGCGCGCCGGCCCGCAGGGCAATAGCATCGTGGCAGGTGGGGGAAAGCTGGCGGTGCATGAGGGCTGTGTCGCGCGTGGGAAGCTGGCGTACGCAACTCTGCAGCAAGGCGGATCTACGCCGCGTGTTCGTCGCACCGCCAGCGCGCAAATGCCGTGATGAGCTCACCACGGCATGTGCATGCTGCATGCCAGTGCTGACCGGTCAGCGCGCCGGTTGGGAGGCCAGCATGTCGCGCCCGTGTGGGGTCAGGTCGATATCCGCATCTTCCGCCTGCACGGCCAGGCCTTCCTTCACGGCCCACGTCGCCGCATCGCTTCCCACAGGGTGCGCATCGGCAATGGCGCGCAGGATGGTGAGCTGGTCTTCAGTCAACGGCATGGTACGTCCTCATACGCCCAGCAGGGGCGGCAGTTGCCAGTCCGAAAGGCGCGCATTGCTGATGGCCTGATGGCAGCCACAGGCATCACAACGGAACAGCGTACCGCCCGGCAGGTGCAACAGGTTTGCATCCTGGGCGCAGGTGATTTCCGCACAATGACGGCATGACACGGTAAGCGAAATGATTCGCTCCACATCGCCGGAAATGTTGAACGCGGCCTCGAAGGCATGGATGGCGAAGTGGCCGGTGTCCGGCATGGTGTTCTCGGTTGCAGAGAGATGTCTCCATCCTCGTTTTCCCACCGTGATGAGGCTGTCAGGCCAGCGCGGTGGCGAAGTCAACGAGGTCCGCTGCTACGCTTCAGGACTGCGCATGCGGCCGGCATGGCATGCAAGTTGAATTTCCACTCGCCGCTGGTAACGGAGTAGCCCGCAATGGACATCGAACTGGACGGCAACCGCATCCACAGCGAGCGGGCATTCCACGAGGCGCTGGCGCTCGCACTGGGTGTCGAGCGCGGTTATGGGAACAATCTCGACGCCCTCTGGGATCTGCTGAGTGCCAGCGTCGAGCGCCCGCTGCAGCTGACCTGGAACGGCCATCAGGTTTCCAGAGAGGCGCTGGGGCCTCGCTTCCAGCAGATCGTCGACGTGCTTGAGCGGGTGCAGCGCCAGGATGAGGCCATGGCACTGGACGAACGCTTCAGCTATTGCCTGCGGTAGGTGCGGTGTGCAGCCGCTGCCAGCGCGGTGCTACCTGTTGCCTCCAGGGCAACACCGTCGCCTGGGCGACGGCTGACGAACCGTGCGCAGTTCAGCGGCTGCCGGCGATGGCAATCCTGCGCTTCTCCAGCATCACCGACACGCACCACAGCAGCAGGCCGCCGACCGCAGTCGCCGCACCTACGTAACCGGTGGTGGCCGGGCTGAAGCCGGCGCTGATCGCCATGCCGCCCAGCCACGGGCCGAGCGCATTGGCGGTATTGAACGCCGCATGGTTGGAGGCGGCGGCCAGGGTCTGCGCCTCGCCGGCCACGTCCATCAGGCGCGTCTGCAACACCGCAGCCAGGGCGCCCATCGTACCCACGGTGATGATCATCGGGCCGATGGTCCACACCGATTCGGCGGCCAGCGGGTACAGCAGCAGCATCACGATCGACCACACCAGCACCACGGCGGCGGCCTTGAAGTGGAATTTGTCGACCAGCCAGCCGCCGGCGATGTTGCCGATGATCGCGCCGATGCCGAACACGCCCACCGCCAGCGGCATCCACGACTCGGCCACGCCGGTCACCTGCACCAGGGTCGGTGCCAGGTAGGTAAACACGCAGAACATGCCTGCAAAGCCCACCGCACCGATCGACAGCGCCAGCCAAACCTGGGTGGTGTTGAATGCGCGCAGCTCGCGCATCGGCGAGGTCCGCACCTCATCCGGATCGGGCAGCAGGAAGCGCGCGATCATCGCCACCGTGGCGATGGCCAGCACGCTGACCAGGGCGAAGGCGGTGCGCCAGCTCAGCTGCTGGCCCAGCCAGGTGGTCAGCGGATTGCCGATGAGGATGGCCACGGACAGGCCGAGCAGCACGCGCGACATTGCTTGGCCGCGCTGGCCGGCCGGACTGATCGCTGCGGCCACCAGCATCGCTACGCCGAAGTAGGCGCCATGCGGCAGGCCAGCGACGAAGCGCGCCACCAGCATCGTGCCGTAGTTCGGGGCCAATGCGCTGGCCAGATTGCCGACGGCATAGAACCCCATCAGTGCCAGCAGCAGCTTGCGGCGCGGGAAGCTGGCGCCAACGAACGCCAGGATTGGTGCGCCCACCACCACGCCGATGGCGTATGCGCTGATCAGGTGGCCGACCTGTGTTTCGCTGATCGACAGGCCGCGGCTGATCTCCAGCATCAGGCCCATGCTGGCGAATTCGCTGGTGCCGATGGCAAAGCCCCCCAAAGACAGGGCGAGGATGATCAGGGTGCGCTGGCGCGGCGTCAGCCGAGCGGCCAGAGGGGAGTTGGGGCTCATTCGGGGGCGCAAAGGGGCGGGGAAGCGCCCCATTGTACTGCTGCACCGCAACAGGCATCAGCCGGGCTGGGGGTAAATCAGTGTTCGATGGGTGGTGCTGCCGGCGTGGCCGGCTGGCCAAGCGCCGCCAAGGCCCGTCGGTATTTGTCACGCAGGCGCTCGGCGGTGGCGGCATCCAGCGATTCCAGCCGCGCTTCATCGGCATTGTCGGCGATGTCGGCCAGCTTGACCTTCAGTGCCAGCGGATCCGCCGAAATTCGTGCGTAGTACGTGTCGGAATCCGCCGCAGACGTCCGGCTCAGCAGCCGGACCGCGTCCTGCAACGGGGCGGGAAAGGCCTGCACCTGCCCAGCGAAGGCGGGGCAGTCCTCGACCACATCATGCAGCCAGGCCACCACCTCGGCCTCATCATCGCCGCGCATGGCAGCGGCCACGCGGCCGACGTGGCCGATGTAAGGATGTCCTGCCTTGTCGACCTGGCCCGCATGGGCCTCCATTGCCAGCGTGCGTGCGCGTGCCACCCAGTCCATCGCGATCTCTCCGTCCCGAGCGTGTATTGTCGTACGGGTCGTCTACATGCCGCCACTACGGCCGTGCAGGCATCATCGGACGCTGCAGGAATGGCATCTGGATTCCATCAGGGAGATGAGACATGCAGGAATACACCCATCAGCTGGAACTACGCGGCCGCTTCCGTCTGGTAGCGGTGACCCACGAGCCGGTGTACGCTCCCGGCGATGTGGTCGGCCATGCGGTCATTGTCGACGATGGGGAGCGTCTGACCGATCTGATGTCGTTGGCCGATGCGCGCCGGTACCTTGAGGAACTGGTGCGGGAAGAGGGCGTGGAGCCCGGGCTGGAAAATGAAGTCAACCTGCGGAGAAAGGCGTCGCAGCGACGCCGCCGCTAAGCCGTCGCGCCCTCGGGCGCATCATGGAGGATTCGGGTGTTGTCCAGTAAGAAGTATCTGCTCATCGCCATCATCACGCTGGCGACCCTGCTGCTCGGGTTCGTGCTTTCCGGTTACCTGACGCTGCTGCTGCTTGGTCTGGATACCAAGCTGCTCACCTGGAATACCTATTACCAGTATTTCCACGCCCTCGGCCAGCCGCAGGTTGCCCCGTTCGTGGGCAAGATCAAATGGGCCGGCTACCTCGGCTTCGGCCTGCCGCTGCTGGTGCTGGCCATCGTCGGCCTGGTCGTGCTGCTGAAGAAGGACAAGCGCTCGCTGCACGGTGACGCGCGCTTTGCCACCGGCGCCGATCTGGCCAAGCATGGCATGTTCAAGAAGAGCGGCCAGAGCATCGTGGTCGGCAGCCATGGCGGCAAGCTGGTGCGGCTGGACGGCCAGCAATTCGTGATCCTGGCGGCCCCGACCCGTTCGGGCAAGGGCGTCGGCGTGGTCATCCCGAACCTGCTGGAGTACGGCGAATCGCTGGTGGTGCTGGACATCAAGCAGGAAAACTTCGACCTGACCAGTGGTTGGCGCGCCAGCCAGGGGCAGGAGATCTACCTGTTCAACCCCTTCGCCGAAGATCGCCGCACCCATCGCTGGAACCCGCTCAGCTATGTCTCGGACGACCCGGCGTTCCGTGTCTCGGACCTGATGAGCATCGGCGCGATGCTGTATCCCGATGGCTCGGAAGACCAGAAGTTCTGGATCAGCCAGGCGCGCAATGCCTTCATCGCCTTCACCCTTTATCTGTTCGAGAACTGGGATGACGAGCGCAACAGCGGCTTCCCGGGCGGGCAGGGCACGCCAACCCTGGGCGCGGTCTACCGCCTGTCCTCCGGCGATGGCAGCGACCTGAAGAAGTTCCTCAAGGGCCTGTCCGAGCGTCCATTCCTGAGCAGCAACGCGCGTTCGGCGTTTGCCAACATGCTGTCCCAGGCCGACGAGACCTTCGCCTCGATTCTGGGCACCTTCAAGGAACCGTTGAATCCCTGGATCAACCCCGTGCTGGACAAGGCCACCAGCACCAACGACTTCCTGCTCACCGACGTGCGCAAGAAGAAGATGACCATCTACATCGGCATCCAGCCCAACAAGCTGGCCGAAAGCCGATTGATCATCAACCTGTTCTTCAGCCAGCTGATCAACCTCAACACCAAGGAACTGCCCAAGTCCAATCCGGACCTGAAGTACCAGTGCCTGTTGTTGATGGACGAATTCACCTCGATCGGCAAGGTCGAAATCATCGCCTCGGCGGTGTCCTACATGGCCGGTTACAACGTGCGCCTGCTGCCGATCATCCAGAGCATGTCGCAGCTCGATGCCACCTATGGCCGCGAAGTCTCACGCACGATCATCACCAACCATGCGCTGCAGATTCTGTACGCCCCGCGCGAACAGCAGGATGCCAACGACTATTCGGACATGTTGGGTTACACCACCATCCGCAAGAAGAATGTCACCCACGCGCGTGAAAAGACCCATAGCTTCACCGAGGAGCGCCGCGCGCTGATGCTGCCGCAGGAGCTCAAGGCGATGGGGCCGGACAAGGAAGTCTTCCTGTACGAAGGCATCCCGCATCCGGTCAAGTGCGACAAGATTCGCTATTACAAGGATCGCTATTTCACGTCACGTCTACTGCCAAAGGTTGACGTGCCGATGCTTGATGTCTAAGTTGAAGCCTTGAAAGTGTGACGGATGCACGCGTTCATGGAAGTGAATTAGTGAGCTGCGTCAAAAAAGCACCATACGTCGGTAGATTTCAGATTTGTCTGACATGGAATTGACGCGTGGTTGTGCGAATCTATGCATGGCTTGCGAATCTGTGTGATTCGTCATGCTTTCAGAGTGGCCAGGAGTTTCAGCCATGGGAACAGGGATGGTTCCGACGTTGGTGAGGGTGCGTGAAAGGGGCCTCGGATGAGGTTGCTTCACGCGACTTGGTTGGCAGCTTTCGAGCTGCAGGGGAACCGTGCCCATGTGCTGTTAAGCAGTGCATTCGTTACGTTTTCGGCGTGCATCGCGCAGTGCCGAACGACCAAGGGACCAACATCGGGACTGCTTTTTCGTACGTCAAAGTGAAGCCCGTATGAATCAGGCGTTTATTGCAAAAATGTCCATCGCCGCAGTGGCGGCGTTGATGGTGGCAGGTTGTGCCACCAAGCCCGCACCCGACTTTGGAGGGCGTTGGAAGCCGGTCAACCGTTTCGCGACGGCTCCGACCGAGATTCCGCTGTACTCCAGCTACGTCTATCAGGCGTCGCCGATGGATCGCACGCTGAAGGCCATGCTCGAGCGCTGGGCCAAGGATTCCGGTCGCACGCTGGACTATCGCCTCAGTTCGGATTTCACCCTGTATGGCGCGGTGTCGGAGATCGACACCACCAACGCACAGCAGGCCGTGATCGATCTCACGGCGGCCTATGCGGCGCAGGGCGTTTCCGTCTCCATCGTCGGCAACCAGATCGTCGTGCAGAGCGCTGGATCGACGCCGACCGCGTCGGCCCAGGATCCTGAAGCCAGCAGCGGCAGCTGAGACCGCGTCGAAATCATCGAACGTGCCGCACCCCGCGCTTGGCGCAGGGGCGTCGCGCCCATTGATGTTTCAGCAGTACGGAAGAACCCATGTTCCGCAAGAAGGATGCAGGCAACAGCCCCAAGGTCGAGCAGTCGGTCGCCAAGGCGGTCAGCTACGAGATCACCGTGGCCGACATGGCCCGACGCAGCGAGCGTCGTGCCTGGTGGGTCGCCACCGGTTCGTTGCTGATGTCGCTGGCGCTGGCCGGTGGCTACTACTACATGCTGCCGTTGAAGGAGAAGGTGCCGTTCCTGGTGATGGCTGATGCCTATACGGGTACGGCGACGGTTGCGCGCCTGACCGGCAATTTCGAAGGGCAGTCGATCACCGCGAGCGATGCGATCAATCGCAGCAACGTAGCCCAGTACGTCATGGCGCGCGAATCCTACGATTTCGCTGTCATGGGCCTGCGCGACTGGGCGCTAGTGCACGTCATGTCCGACACGCGCACCAGTGCCGCCATCCGTGCCTTCTATTCCCCGAACAACCCACAGAGCCCGGTGACCCTGTATGGCAAGGATCGTGCCATCCGGGTGAAGATTCTCAGCATTACGCCGTTGGAGGCTCAGGTTAACGGTGGTTTCCGCGGGGCCTCGGTACGAATCCAGCGCAGCGTCTACGACAAGAACAAGGCGACGACGTCCTACCTGGACAATCAGTTGATCACGTTGCGGTTCCGCTATGACTCGAATCTGGCGCTGAACGAGCAGCAGCGCATTCTCAATCCTTTGGGCATGCAGGTCTTCGAGTATCGCCGCGACAATGATTACTCGCGCGGTGTGCCGGGTCCGGATGATGCGCAGTTGCAGCAGCAGGCAGAACAGCAGGCCACGCAAGCACAACAAGGCGTGTATGACCCGAACAACCCGGCAGCGGCCACCATGATCGACCCGGCAACGGGGCAGCCGCTCGCCGTGCCGGGCGATGTCCAGATCACCCCGCCGATGTCCGGCCAGTCGATGCAGGGACAGCCTATGCAAGGACAGCCCGTGCAGGGGCAGCCCGTGCAGGGGCAGCCGATGCAGCAGCCGATGCAGGGCCAAGCCGCGCCAGGGCAGACCATGCCCGGTCAACCGGCCATGAGGCCGGTACAGAACAATTCCACCGGAAATGCTGATGGAGCAAGCAACCGATGAGTAGTCGAAAAGTCAGGGGGAGCGCATTGGCGCTGCTGTCGTTGTTGTCGCTGGTGTTCTCCACCGCGGCGATGGCGCAGGCGGTAGACCATTACGAGTATGAGAAGGATCGCATCTATCCGGTTCGCACCGGCCTGGGTCTCACTACCCAGATCGAGCTGAGCCCGAGCGAGAAGATCCTCGACTACAGCACTGGTTTCAGCAACGGCTGGGAGTTGACCCGCCGCGAGAATGTGTTCTACATCAAGCCGAAGAACGTCGACGTCGATACCAACATGATGGTTCGCACCGAGACTCATTCCTACATCTTCGAATTGAAGGTCGTGGCGACAGACTGGCGTCAGCTCGAGCAGGCCCGTCGCGCCGGCGTGCAGTACAAGATCGCCTTCAGCTATCCCAACGACACCGTGTTCGGTGTTGCCCAGGAGGCCGTTGAGGAAGAGGCGCAGCCGCTGTTGAGCACTGAAATGGCCAAGGACAGGCAGTACAACTTCAACTACTCCTATTCGACCAGCAAGGCGAAGAAAATGGGGTGGCTGATTCCGGTCAACGCCTACGACGACGGTCGTTTCACGTACCTGAAACTGCCGAATTCACCTGAATACAAAACCGGCATCTTCCCCGCCGTGTTCGGCCGTGAAAAGGAATACGGTGAGGACTTCGTCGTCAACACCACTGTCGAAGGCAATACCTTGATCGTCCACGGGACTTACCCGTACCTGGTCATCCGCCACGGCGACTACGTCGTTGGTCTGCGAAGGAACGTGAAGAAATGAGCCAGCAGAACACTCCCGGAAACGATCCGAACAGCGGGCGCGACGAAGGGCATGGCCCCTACGGTGGTCAGGGTCCGGCCGAAACGCCAACGAACCCGTACTTCGGTGCTCAGCAGGCAGAAGCAGCGCCCAATCTCGATGCTGCTGCACCGCAGTTGCGCTCGGCTGAAGAGCAGCGCCTGAACCGCAAGGCGCTGATGTTCCTTGGCGGGATTGTGGTGCTGCTCGTTGCCATGGGCTTCCTGCTGTTCCGCAAGGGTCAGGACGACAAGAGCGCCACGACAGGCAACCGCCAGGAATCCCGTGTTTCCACGCCGGATCTGCCGACGGTTGGGCCGGCTGCCAGCGCGCCGGCGCCCATTGCACCTGCCGATCCGATTCCGATGTTGCCGCCTGCGCCGCAGCCGGATATTCCGATGGTCAGTCTGCAGGACGCCGACCGCGCGCGCTTGCGGCAGAGCGAGGAACCACGTGGGCCATCGCTGCTCGATCGTCGTATCGGCAGCAGCGCCGGATTTAATGCAGGCGATTCTGCTGGCAAGCCGCCAGGACAGGGGGCCGACTACAGTCAGGCAATGATTGCTGCAATGCAGGCGGCCAATCCGCAGGCCCAACAGCAGCAGAAGGTACGCCGCGGCCCGGATGTGGAAGATGTCTCGAATGCCGCGTTCATCCGCAGCCCGGATGCTTTGCTGGTTCGTGGTACTTACCTGCGGTGCGTGTTGGAAACCCGGATCATCACCGACATCGCGGGCTATACCTCCTGCCTGGTGACCGAGCCGGTGTACTCGATCAATGGGCGCAACCTGCTGTTGCCGAAGGGGTCGAAGATCTACGGCGCATACGGTGGTGGCCCGAATGGCAAGCGCGTGGAAGTCATCTGGGACCGAATCACCACCCCCAATGGCATCGACGTGGCCATGTCCAGTCCCGGCGTCGATCAGTTGGGTGGTGCCGGTCATCCGGGCCAGTACAGCGCACATTGGGGAAGTCGCATTGCATCGGCGTTGATGATCAGCCTCATCGCCGATGCCTTCAAGTACGCCGCTGCAGAGCACGGCCCGGAGTCGACCACCGTCGCAAGCAATGGGTTTGCTGTCCGCTCGCCCTATGAAAGTGCTACGGCGCGGACCATGGAGCGATTGGCCAACGAGGCTCTCAGCGAAGGCCGTCGTCAGCCGACCGTAACGATCAACCAAGGCACGATTGTGAATGTCTACGTCGCCAAGGACGTCGACTTCGCCAATGTGCTGAACCCGCGCAGGTAACCCATACGACCATGGACGCCGAAGTGTCACCCCTCGCCCTCGTCTCCAGCGATTTCCTGCGCTATCAGTACGAAGTGCTGGGCATCGCCGAGTACATGAACTCGCCCGATGTAACGGAAATCTGCATCAACCGTCCGGGTGAGCTGTACCTGGAGACGCGGGCAGGGTGGCAACGCATGGACGTGCCGAGTCTGACATTCGAGCGGGCGCGGCAGTTCTGCACCGCTGTGGTCAACGAGAGCAACACGGGCCAGCGCATCACCGATGCCGATCCGGTGGTCTCGCTGACCTTTCCGACCGGCCAGCGTGCGCAGTTCGTGATTCCACCGGCATGTGATGCCGGCAAGGTGTCAATCACGATTCGCCTGCCTTCCAAGCACACCAAATCGCTTACGCAGTACCACGAGGATGGTTTCTTCAACCAGATTCTCGAACAGGATGGCAGCATCAGCGAGCAGGATCGCGAACTGCTGGAACTGCGCCACTCCCGCGAGTACGCGGAGTTCTTCCGGCGAGCGGTCATGTACCGCAAGAATATTGTGGTGTCTGGCGCTACCGGCAGCGGCAAGACCACCTTCATGAAAGCGTTGGTGAACCATATCCCGGACAGCGAGCGTCTGGTCACTATCGAGGACGCGCGCGAGCTGTTCCTGACCCAGCCCAACGTGGTGCACCTGCTGTACTCGAAAGGCGGGCAGAGCGCCAGCAACGTCACGGCCAAGAGCTGCATGGAAGCCTGTCTGCGCATGAAGCCCGAGCGCATCATCCTGGCCGAGCTGCGCGGTGATGAAGCGTTCTACTTCATTCGCAACTGCGCCTCGGGTCACCCCGGTTCGATCACCAGCTGCCACGCCGGCAGCCCGGAGCAGACGTGGGACCAGCTGGCGCTGATGGTGAAAGCGTCGACCGAGGGCTCAGGTCTGGAATTCAACGTCATCAAGCGTTTGTTGATGATGACCATCGATATCGTCGTGCATATCAAGGCGCATGCTGGTGCCCGCTACATCACCGGCATCGATTTCAATCCTGGGCGTGCCCAGGGGCAGGAGGCTTGAGCAATGTTGCCAGGATTGGAAATGATGGCGTGTCCGGAGATGGCCGTCTCGATGGACGTGATGCAGCACGTCATCAATGTTGAGTCCTCGCGCAACCCGTACGCCATTGGCGTAGTTGGCGGCGCACTGGTGCGCCAGCCCAAGGCGCTGGATGAGGCATTGGCCACCGTGCGCATGCTTGAGGAGAAGGGCTACAACTTCTCCGTCGGACTGGCCCAGGTCAATCGCTACAATCTTGGCAAGTATGGTCTGGACTCCTATGAGAAGGCGTTCCAGCAGTGTCCGAACCTGCAGGCCGGCTCCCGCATTCTTGCAGAGTGCTACAAGCGCTCGGGTAAGGACTGGGGCAAGTCCTTCAGTTGCTACTACTCGGGCAACTTTGAAACGGGATTCCGCCACGGCTACGTGCAGAAGGTCTTTGATTCGATGCGCCGTGGGCAGCAGGTCGCAAGCAATGGCGCGCTACCCATCGACGTGGTTGACCGTGGTGAGCGGCGAACCGTCAAGGTCGAGCACCATCCGCAGATCGCTTCCCCCGCTCAAGCCCGCATCGTAGCTCAGGCCGATGGCCCGACGTATGTTCCGTCCAACGATCCAGCGCGAGCGTATACCGTCTATCCCTCTGCGGGCGCGATGGCGCGTGGAAGTCTCGTGAATCTTGCCGATCAGGCGTTGTCGAGGGTTGTTCTGGGCTCTGTGGATCGGATGATGCAGCCGCAGTCGCAGCCAGATGGAAGCTATGCGCAACAGGCGCCGCAGGGCGCTGCGGGGCAGCGCGGACAGCCGATGATGCCGCAGCAGCTGCCTGGCGTCGCCGCCGGTGGTGGCGAGAGCCCGGTGATGTTGCAGCCTTGGGGGCAGCAGGGCGAATCGGCGTCCCCCGACAACATGTACAACGCGCCGGTGCAGTCCATGCCGGCTCAACAGATTCCCCCTGGGGATGCGGCCTTCGTGTTCTGACGAAGTCGTGGTGCGACCAGTCCCCCGGCTGGTCGATTCAGTTGTGTTAGTCCATCAACAAGGAAATCAATCCATGAAGCGTTTCAATCTCGACCTCGTCCAGGCCCAGCGCACGCTGAAGTCCATGCTGATGGCCACCCTCTTCGTCGGCGCAGTATTCGCACCGCAGGTGTTTGCGTCGGGCCCGACCGACTTCGGCGGCACCGACGAAAAGGTCTGCGGCTTCTTCAATAACATCAATGGCCTGCTGAACATCGCCTCGATCGCTGTGGTGACGATTGCCGTTATCTTTGCTGGCTACCAGATCGCCTTCGCCCACAAGCGCATCGCCGATGTCGCGCCGATCCTTATCGGTGGCGTGCTGATCGGTGCTGCCGGCCAGATCGCCCGCATGCTGCTGGGTGAGGGCAGTGATGGCAATTGCTCGGGCAGCTCGGCTGCCGTCATCAACAACGTGCTGCAGTACTACAGTGCATAAGAACGTCTTGTTCCGCGGCTGCACTCGCCCTGCGATGTTTCTGGGCGTTCCCTACCTGCCATTCTTCATGGTGGCAGGTGGGTTGCTGCTGTTGAGCGTCTATACCAATTTCTGGTTCCTGCTTGCCATTCCAGTCGCGATTTTCATCATGCGACAGATGGCCAAGCGAGATGAGCTGATTTTCCGCCTGCTGGGCCTGCGTCTACTCTTCAAGTTCAAGGCGCGCAACCTGCAGGACCACGATGGAATGTGGGTGTTCAGCCCGAACCACTACCGGAAGAAAGCCGCCCGCACGGATTGACGGGCATCGGCAGGCGGGTGCCCGCTCCCGCCTGCCACTTTGTAGTTCCCTGGCGCACTTTTTGGAAGCAGTCGCATGTTCTCTCCAGATACCTCCATCAGCGAGTTCGTTCCTCTCTCGTCACACGTGGCACCGAACGTGGTCAAAACCACGGGCGGGGACTATCTGTTGACGTGGTACCTGGAAGGCCTGCCGTTCGTCGGTCGCGAGGAGTGGGAGCTGGAGCACCGGCACAATACCTTCAACCGCCTGTTGCAGACCCTGCGTGCACCAGATTTCGTCAATGTGGCCTTCTGGGTGCACGACATCCGTCGCCGACGCACGCTCAAGGGCAGCAGTCGTTACAACCAGCGCTTCAACCAGGACGTGTCCGATCAGTACATGGGCATGCTGTCATCGCAGCGCATTATGCAGAACGAGCTTTACCTGACGATGATCTATCGTCCAGTCGTGGCCGGTAAGCGCTTCGTCGAAAAGTCGGCCAGCATCGAGAAGCTGCAGGGGGAACAGGATCAGGCGGTGGAAAAGCTCCTTGAGCTGGCCGGCAACGTTGAAGCAGTCATCCGCGATTACGCGCCGTACCGCCTGGGCATGTATGAAGCCAAGAATGGTGTCGTGTTCTCCGAGACGCTGGAGCTGTTCGGCTACCTGATCAACAGGGTCGACGAGCCGGTGCCGGTGCTGTCCGCCCCGGTGAAGGACTATCTTCCGATCAGTCGCCATATGTTTTCGGCGAAAACCGGTGACTTCGTCATCAATACTCCAAATGGTGTCAATCATTTTGGCGCCATCCTCAATATCAAGGAGTATGCAGAGGGTACATACCCCGGCATTCTCAATGGTTTGAAGTATCTAGACTACGAATACGTCATCACTCATTCATTCAGTCCGATGGGGCGACAAGACGCGCTGAAGGTGCTGGATCGCACCAAGGGCATGATGATTTCTTCGGGTGACAAAGCTGTCAGTCAGATCGCCGAGCTTGACTACGCGATGGATCAGCTGTCTTCGGGCAACTTCGTGTTGGGTGAGTATCATTTCATCATGGCCGTGTACGGCGACAGTCAGGCGAAGCTGTCTCAGAACGTCGCCACGACGCGCGCTGAACTGTCCAACGCCGGTTTCGTGTCGACCAAGGAAGATCTGGCTGTCACCTCGTCGTTCTACTCGCAGATTCCGGCCAACTGGCGCTTCCGTACGCGCCTGGCCAACGTCAGCTCGCTGAACTTCCTGGGTCTGTCGCCGCTGCACAATTTCGCCACCGGCAAACAGCACAACAACCCGTGGGGCGATTGCGTTACCACCCTGCAGACCACCAACGGTCAGCCGTACTACTTTAACTTCCATGCGACCCACCCGTCGGAGAATTCGCTGGGCGAGAAGGCGATTGCCAATACCATGGTGATTGGTAAGTCGGGTACCGGTAAGACGGCATTGATCAACTTCCTGCTGAGTCAGGTACAGAAGTACGAGCCGTCGCCGACCATTTTCTTCTTCGACAAGGATCGCGGTGCTGAGATCTTCGTGCGCGCTTGTGGTGGCAACTACTTGGCCCTGGAGAACGGTGCGCCGACAGGCTTCAATCCTTTCCAGTGCGAAAACAACGAAAGCAACGTGCAGTTCCTGGCCGACCTGATCAAGGTGCTGGCCGGCAAGCGCGAGTACAGCGCCCGCGAGGAAGAGGACATCTACCGGGCGGTGGAAAGCATGCTCGACACGCCGATGCACCTGCGCAGCATGACCAATTTCCAGAAGAGCCTGCCCAACATGGGCGACGACGGCCTTTACGCGCGCATGCGCCGCTGGACGTCGGGAAATTCGCTGGGTTGGGTGTTCGACAACCCGGTCGATACCGTGGATCTGAGCAAGGCCAACATCATCGGTTTCGACTACACCGACATCATCGACAACCCAGAAGTGCGAGTGCCGGTCATCAACTACCTGCTGCACCGCTTGGAGTCGTTGATCGACGGCCGGCCGCTGATCTACGTGATGGACGAATTCTGGAAGATCCTGGATGGCGAGGGTGGGCTGAAGGAATTCGCCAAGAACAAGCAGAAGACCATCCGTAAGCAGAACGGCCTCGGCATCTTCGCGACGCAGAGCCCGGAGGATGCGCTGAAGAGCGACATCTCCGCAGCGCTGATCGAGCAGACCGCGACGCTGATCCTGTTGCCCAACCCGAACGCCAGCAAGAGCGACTACATGGACGGCCTGAAGCTGACCGAGGCCGAATTCAAAGTGGTTACTGCGCTGGACGAGCGCTCGCGATGCTTCCTGGTCAAACAGGGCCATGCGTCCAGCGTGTGTCAGCTCAACCTGCGGGGCATGGATGACATCCTGTCGGTCATCTCCGCATCGACCGATAACATCGAGGTCATGCATCGCGTCCTGCAGACCGCCGCAGTGCGTGCACGGGTCACCGTCGACGAGCTGACCCCGGACCAGTGGCTGGACACCTTCTACAAGAATCGAAAGGGCTCGGGAAAGCGGGCCGATAAGGACGAGGAGGCGGCATGAAGACCATCACCGATCTGCACAAGGAAAATGCCATGGCAAATGAAACCCGACAGAGCGCGTCGCGTCGCCGGCGCTTGGCGCCGATCTTTGCCGCCATGCTGACCTTGGGTACAACGTTCAGTACCGGCACCCATCAGGCGCAGGCGATGACTGTTTATGACCCTGCGAACTGGATCATGAACTTCCTGCAGGAATACAAGTCCGCTGGCGAGTACCTCACCGAGGCCGGGCGCTGGTCGGAAACCGCCGCGCAGTACATGAAGACGGTGGACAACTGGATCTCCAGGCTGCAGAACTGGTACCAGATCATCGCTTCACCCCTGATGCCGCCCACGCCTGTGCTTACCCGGATTCCCGAGAACTGGAACGTCGCCGAGAAATGCGGAGGCGGTTCGATGGTCAGCCAAGAAGGCCTGATGTCGTTGCTGGGTGTCAGCCCGGGTGGTGACATCGGTGCGCAGCAGCGCTCCATCTGTGCCTACATCCAGGTACTTGAGAACAAAAAATACAACGAAACCGTCGACGTGGTGACCAAGTCGATGCCCGCCATGGAGCAGATGCTGGGGCAGCTTCGGAACATCCGCAACGCGTTCCGCAACGAGGGTGCCTTGCAGGAGGATATTTCCAACAATACGGCCAGCCAGCTTGCGATGGACAAGGCGTTCAAGGAATGGGAAACCAAGATCAAGGTGTACGACCAGCAGATTGCCGCCCTCCAGGGGCGCCAGCGCAACCTGACCGAGCGCGCACTGAAAGGCGAAAGCAACCCGCTCGGCACCGTGATCAAGGCAGCCGCGCTGAAAGCAGCTCTCTCCAAGTGAACCACGTGCGTAAAGCACTCCAGCAGGGCCCCGATACGGGGCGGGTGATGTGATGAGTCAGGGAATGATGCAGGGCATGGTGATCGGGGATCTGCTGCACGGAACGCTGTTCGCCTCAGTGGGCGACTTCGTGTTCTTCAAGCTGATCCTGGAGTACCTGCGAGAGGAGATCGCCAACTTCGGCGAAGGCGTGCTCGGTCGCATGATGACCTGGGTCGGCTCGATCGCCCTGGTGCTGATGACGCTGTGGGTGCTGATCCAGGGCTTCCGCATCGTGACCGGGCGCAGCCGCGATTCGATGGCAGCGCTGGCCACGAACATGGCGCGCGCGGCGCTCATCGTCACCGTAGCCACGTCGATGGCGATGTTCGGCAAGGATCTGCAGTCCTTCCTGACCCAGGACGTCCAGGACGAGATCACCTATGTGGTGACCGGCAAGGACGACACGGCCGAAGAGCTGATCGATCGCAATCTTGGCTACATGCAGTTGGCGCTGACATCGGTAAGCGTGCTGGATGTGGCGGGAGACGTCACCCTGGACAGTGCGAAGACGCGTGCGATGTGGTTCATCGGCCTGGGCACGGGCGGTCCTGCAGTCACTGCCGGTGCCATGTTGCTGCTGTACCAGGTTGCGATGGCCATGTTCATCGGCTTTGGCCCGCTGTTCATCCTGTGCCTGCTGTTCGAGCAGACCAAATCGTTGTTCCAGCGATGGTTGTTCTATGGAATCGGTACCATGTTCTCGATGGCCGTGCTGGCAGCAATGACCGGTATTGCGATGGAAATGGTCGCCCGCGTCGCTGCTTCGTTCTGGGGTGCGTCCGCGTTGGGCGCGTTGTTGAGCACCAATCTGACCGAAGGCATGAGCAGCATGGCGCTGCAGCAGGGCGGCATGGGGTTGATCCTCACGACGCTGATTCTGACTGCGCCCCCAATGGCCGCGATGTTCTTCCAGGGTACGCTGGGTACCTTCATGGCATATTCGCAGATAGGCGGTAGTGCTGGGTCGGCTTCGCCTGGCCCGCAGGGTCAGCCGCCGGGTTCGTCAGGTTCGGGCGGAGGATTCTTTATGCCCTCTGTTCCGACCAATTCCAAAGCATCAAGTCAGGTTCCTGTTCAAGACACAACGCCTCGGTTCGCAACTGCATCAGAATCTCAGGTTCAAACTGGGCAACGTGGAAATGCTGGGGCAGGGAACTCATAGCCCCCCCCCCCGAATTTGGAGTGTACGATGCGAAATGAGTTTTTAGCTCCGTGGAAGTTGGAGGGTGCCATGCATAGAGTCGTTAGCTCGACAGTACTTATTGCGCTGATTCTTTGCATGGGGCCAGCCTTAGCAGAAGGTGGGTGCCCTCCAGGGTCGTATCCTATCGGTGGGCAGGGCGTTCAAGGCTGCGCGCCAATACCCGGGACGAGTAGCGGTGCTTCCGGCCCAGCAGTTTCTGCGCCGCCTCAGCCACTGGGCGAATGGTTGACGCGATGGGGGGCTGTAGCCGAGTCGCCTACTTCAAGTCTCGTCGGCACATCTTCCAATGAATCGAGCGAACGGCGAGCAGTAGCTGTGGCCATCAAAAAGTGCGCGGCGGAAGGTGCAAAGGACTGCAAGTCTTCTGTAACGTACTACAACCAGTGCGTTGCATTTGCGGTGCCATCTTCAGGGAAGGGGCAGGGCTCGCTGGATACGGCGGTTGATGCAGAGACTGTGGCCGGAAACGCAATCGAGCATTGCAAGGACACGGGGGGGGGGAAGTGCACCGTAGTCTATTCCGAATGTTCCTTGCCCGTTTTCAAAAAGTTCTAGGGCTGCCTTCGGTGATCCAAAGAACGACGAATCAACGCAGCTTGTGGGTAATCAAAGATGCCTCGCTTTCAGATAGATGACGTGGGATAGAGGCAGTAGGATCGAAAGTGGATATTGGTTCGCAATATTTTTCTCTGGCATGAATTGTGATTGCCGTTTGGCTCTGTTGTTTTAATTTGGATCTGCACTTTGCGTCCGTGTTTTTTCTCAGAAGATTGTTGCTCGCCTGGCTTTAGATACATATCACGCAGGCATTAGCCAGCTAGGTGATATTCCGTGCGATTGGAGGAGTGACTCCACGCCCGAGGGTTGGGACGCCCCGCCGGAGGGCTCATGGGTAGCCGCGCATATTCGTAGATGGCTGTTAGTGCCGTGCCAACGTCGCTGGGCCTAGTGGTCCGCCGCCGGATTCGTCGCGTTCGGGTGGTGGGATGTTCGCGCCGGCGAAGCCATTTACGAATAAGGCAGTCGCAGCAATTAGCCAGCTGGCCATGCTGAAGATTCATAGCGATGAGGTCAGACATGCTTCATCAGGGCTCAGACGTAGCGCACCATCTGCCAACTCCTGAAAGCCCGCATTGTTCGACTTGGGTGCTGATCCAGGGCTTCCGCATCGTGACCGGGCGCAGCCGCGATTCGATGGCAGCGCTGGCCACGAACATGGCGCGCGCGGCGCTCATCGTTACCGTGGCCACGTCGATGGCGATGTTCGGCAAGGATCTGCAGTCCTTCCTGACCCAGGACGTCCAGGACGAGATCACCTATGTGGTGACCGGCAAGGACGACACGGCCGAAGAGCTGATCGATCGCAATCTTGGCTACATGCAGTTGGCGCTGACGTCGGTGAGCGTGCTGGACGTGGCCGGCGACGTCACCCTGGACAGCGCGAAGACGCGTGCGATGTGGTTTATCGGCCTGGGCACGGGCGGTCCTGCAGTCACTGCCGGTG